>NZ_OY764327.1:5951231-6271090 GCF_963668385.1 uncultured Carboxylicivirga sp. | reverse complement strand
ACGGTAACGGATTAGCAAACCTTAAAGACAAAGCTCTAATCACCCACCCTTTATCTTTTATGGAAAGGTTTCGAGGAAATGATAACAGTTATATTGGTTTAGGCTTAACAGAGGGTGAAGTTAAGCACAAATATAACTTGATAACCACAGAGCAACCTTATATAGTTTTTAAAGATATTTATTTTCTTGGTGAAATTCCACGACTAACTGAATTTGAATCAAAAACTACTCCTTTTATTGATAAACAAAATCAACCTGATTATGTGCCAGATGATTCTGCCATAGTCGTAGTGCAAAATGATGAACTTATCATTATTAGCGGATGTGCACATTCAGGTATTTGTAATACTATCCTACATGCACAAAAAGTAACAGGTATAACAAAAGTAAAAGCAGTTATAGGCGGTTTCCACCTAAAAACAGACAATAAACAGACCAAAGAAACCATTCGCTTTTTAAAGAATCAGAATATTCAAAACATATATCCAGCGCATTGTACACAATTAGATGCACTAATTGCATTTCGCAAGGAATTTAGTTTTCCTCAAATTAAAACAGGGATGATTTTAAAATTTTAAAACTAATATGATAAGATTAATTATAAGCATATCGTTAATAGTTGTACTTACAGGGTGTAAACAAACCCCACGCGAAAACCTTATACTTTTCGCCGGAGTTGGTATGACAGATGCCGTAAAGGAAATCGCTAATAAATTTAGAGAAGAAACTAGCATTGAAGTTAAGTTAAGTCTGGCAAGTTCTGCAATACTTGTTAGGCAACTTGAATCGGGTGCACCTGCTGATATGATAATATTTGCCAGCAAACAATGGGCTGACTATGCAGAGGAAAAGCAATTAGTTATAGATAGCACATCTTATACCGTAGCACAGAACGAACTTGTTTTAGTTGCTCCTAAAAACAGTAAGCTGCAATCCATAGAGATTAATCAACAAACAGATTTACCAAATATTATTCAGGGTAAAATTGGCATTGGTAATCCTGAAACAGTTCCGGCAGGCAGATACTTAATGCAAAGTTTGGAATACTTTGGTTGGGATTCTGCTTTTAGAGGTCGTTTTATAAATGCCAGAGATGTTAGGGCAGCTTTAAGCTATGCCGAGCTGGGTGAGGTAAGCGCAAGTGTTGTTTTTGCCTCTGATGCTATTAAATCCACAAAAGTTAAGGTTATTGGTACATTCCCTCAAAACTCACATAAGCCTATTGAATTTATAAGTTATATGGTTGTCGATAACCCGAAAGTGAATAAACTTTATGAATATATTACTTCTGAAAAAGGATTGAAAATTTGGGAGAAACATGGTTTTCTTACTGTAAAATAATTAATTATAATCGGCTCAAACTAAATCATAGAACCATTCATGACTTTGAGATAGATTTAATTAAACGATGTTGAAACTTGTGAATTCAAATTTTAAAATAAAAGGAACAGTAATTAATAAAAAAGGTTAATATGATGGCAAAAAAGATAATTGTAATTGGTGGGTCAGCTGCCGGCCCCAAAGCAGCTGCAAGGGCAAGAAGAATGGACGAAAATGCAGAAATAACAATATTTCAGAAAAGTCCCGATTTATCAATGGCATCCTGTGGATACCCATATTTTGTTGGTGGTTTTTTCGATGACCGCAACAAATTACTTTGCACTCCCACAGGTGCGGTTCGCGACCCTAAGTTTTATTGGAACGCCAAAGGTATTTTAGCTAAAGTAAATACCGAGGTTACAAAAATAGATATCAAAAACAAGAAGATTGAATTTAAGGATTTAACAAGTGGAGAACAAGGCTCTCAGGAATATGATAAGTTAATCATTACTACAGGAGCGACAGCAAATATGCCTCCAATACCCGGAACAAACCTTAATGGGATAACAACTTTACAGTCGATGCAAGATGCTGATTACTTGCGCAAAATCCGAGATGAAGGTAAGATTAAAAAAGCCGTTGTTATTGGTGGAGGATTAATAGGTATTGAAACACTTGAAGCTTTACACTTAGCAGGCATCGAACTTACCATGATTGAATTGCTTCCTCAGCTTCTTACATTTCTCGATTGGAAGATGGCTAAGTTGGTTGAGAACTACCTCAAGACTAAGGCTAATGTTATTACCCAAAATGGGGTTGCTGAATTTCTTGGAGAAAACGGTAAACTTACAGGTGTAAAACTTCAAAACGGAACTGAAATCCCGTGCGAATTAGCTGTGGTAGCCATAGGTGTAAAACCCAATGTTAAACTAGCAAAAGAGGCAGGGCTAAAAATTGGAGCATTAGGTGGTATTCTTGTCGATGAACACATGCAAACGTCTACCTCTGACGTTTATGCAGCAGGCGATTGTTGCGAAATTAAAAATATCATTACAAGAAATAGCGTACTTGCTCCCTATGGCGACCTTGCAAACCTTGAGGGACGTGTGGCTGGCGAAAATGTTATTAAAGGAAATGTTGCTACTTTTCCCGGAACACAACAAACAGGTATTTGTAAATTGTTTGATTATGGCATTGGGATAACCGGATTATCAGAATCCAAAGCAAAGGAAGCAGGAATGGATTTTGAGAAAGTTGTAAATGCTAGTCCTGATAAACCTGGCTTTATGGATGGTAAATTGCTAATAACTAAATTGCTTGCAGAAAAAACTACTGGCAAAATTCTGGGAGCGCAATGCCTTGGTCCAGGCGATGTAAGCAAACAACTGGCTATTTGGGCTACTGCCATAAAAGGTGGTTTAACGGTTGATGACATGGTAAATGCCGACCTTCCCTATGCACCTCCGTTTTCTTTAGCTATTGACCATAGCATAGCATCAGCACATATATTACAAAATAAAATGCACGGTATTTTTAATGGAATATCTTCATTAGAATTAAAAGAAAAACTGGATAACAAAGAAGACCTGTTTATACTGGATGTCCGTGGAGCTGATGAGTACGAACAAACACGCTTAGGTATTGGAGAGACATTAATCCCGATAGGAATGCTCCGTATAAGGCTAAATGAACTACCGGAAGATAAAAACAAAGAGATTATCACTTATTGTAAAATTTCACTACGTGGTTATGAAGCAGCAGTTTTATTACAAGCACATGGATACACTAACGTAAAAGTGCTTGAAGGTGGAGTTGCTGCATGGCCATTTGAGAAAGAAAAATAACACTGAAGGTATCTAAAAAATGTAATAAACATGCGTTTGTGATAAACTATAAAAATAGAGAGATATGAAAATATTACAATTTCTTCAAAAAAACTTGGTTTTTACGATTCCCGCTTTTATGGTGCTTGGTTTAATATATGGTGCAAACATAGATGCCGTAAGATTAAAAACAACAATACTACCGTTGACATTTCTCATGGTTTATCCGATGATGGTAAACTTGAATATTAAAAAAGTCTTTTCGAAAGGAGACAATAAAGTTCAGGTTACAACTCAACTTGTTAATTTTATATTAATCCCTTTTATTGGGTATATACTTGGTCGTTTATTTTTTCCTGAAAATCCAATTTTAATGCTGGGTCTGTTGTTAACTTCTTTATTGCCTACTTCAGGAATGACTATTTCTTGGACAGGATTTGCTAAAGGTAATATGGTAGAAGCTGTAAAAATGACAGTAATAGGTCTTATTTTAGGTTCTGCAATTACTCCATTGTATTTGCAACTTTTATTAGGTGCAAAAATAGAAATTCCTTTGGCTAAAGTATTTCAACAAATTATAGTGGTTGTTTTTCTTCCAATGCTATTTGGTTACATAACTCAGCAATTCATCATAAAAAAGTATGGAATGGCTAAATACCAAAAAGATATAAAAAAGATATTTCCACCTATATCTACTCTTGGAGTGTTAAGTATAGTATTTGTAGCAATGGCATTAAAAGCAAAGTCAATAGTTGCCGACCCAACAGTTTTAATAAAGTATGCCATTCCATTAGCTATATTGTATATTGCAAACTTTGCTATAAGTACTCTTATTGGAAAGTATTTCTTTACACGTGCAAATGGAATTGCCTTGGTATATGGAAGTGTTTTGCGTAACCTTTCTATTGCATTGGCAATTGCAATGACTGTGTTCGGCTCTGAGGGTTCGGAAATTGCGCTAATAATTGCTGTAGCTTATATTATTCAAACGCAATCGGCTGCATGGTATGTTAAATTTACCAATGTAATATTTGGACAAGCACCACCAGATGTAGCTGGTGATGTAATGAGTAAAGGAGTCTTTACTATAAATGATGATAAAAGTATTAAGGAAGCCATTGAATTATTTGAAGAAGAACATATTCATTCTTTAGTAGTAATGGACTCAACTAATAAGCCAATAGGTATACTCAATACAAGAAACTTGTTTGACCATATAATAAACAACAGCACAGATATTTCTCAGAAAATATCGGATATTGACCTTAAACCTATCCTCATTTTCAATGAAACTGACCCATTAATATTAATTGGAAAAGAAATGAAAGATAATAATGTGTACAAGGTGCTAGTCAAGGATGCCAAACAACAACTCTGTGGCGTAATTACCGAAACAACCTACTTTAAAAGAATTGTAAAAAGCAAATAATCTAAAATGTTTTCTAAAAAATGGATATTTAAAAAAATAAATCGGTTTTCTTATTAAAATCGTAAACATTTCGGAATTTTATTTGTTCTTTAATAAGAATATTTCTCCGCAAAGAAATTATATAATGAAGAAGTTGACAGAACAAATAAGCGAAAAGATTAAAAGCGAAGGATTAAAAGTAACCCCTCAGCGAATGGCTGTGTTAAAAGCTGTTTATGAGCTTAATAATCATCCAACAGCGGATAACATACTCGCATATGTGAGAAAGGAAAATCCCAATGTTGCGATGGGTACAATTTACAAAGTGCTTGATACGCTAATCGAAAATAAACTTGTCAAGAAGGTTACAACAGATAATGGAGTTATGCGATACGATGGAATTATGGAAAATCACCATCATTTGTATTGTGTGGAGTGTGATTTAATAGAGGATTACAACGATAAAGAACTTGACAAGCTGTTAACTGATTATTTCAAGAAAAAAAACATTAAAGGGTTTAAACTAAAAAATTTTGTATTGCAAATAAATGGAACTTTTAATAAATGTTGAATTTAAAAATTAAAAAATGGAAGAAAATCAAGAATTACAAGCAGTGAGTATGCCACGTATTGGTGACCCTGCACCGGAATTTAAAGCAGTAACCACACAAGGTGAAATCAATTTCCCCTCAGATTATAAAGGCAAATGGTCAATTTTATTCAGCCATCCTGCTGATTTTACACCTGTATGTACATCAGAATTTATGACTTTTGCTCATATGGAGAAGCAATTCAATGAAGCTAATTGTGAGCTTATCGGTCTTTCTATTGACGGCTTGTACAGTCATATTGCATGGCTACGCACCATTAAAGAAAAAATTGAATATAAAGGGATGAAAGACATAGAAGTTACTTTTCCTTTGATTGAAGATATTAAAATGGATGTTGCTAAGAAATATGGCATGATTCAACCCAATGAAGATTCAACTAAAGCTGTTCGCGCCGTTTTCTTTGTTGATCCAAAAGGAATTATTCGTGCTATCATTTATTATCCTTTAAGTTTAGGCAGAAACTTTGATGAGCTATACCGTGCATTAATTGCAATGCAAGCTGCTGATGAATTTGGAGTAGCAACTCCTGCTGATTGGAGACCAGGAGACGATGTGATTATTAGCCCAGCGGGTTCATGTGGTACAGCAAAAGATAGAATGGAAGATAGTGAAATAGATTGTAAGGATTGGTTCTTCTGTACCAAGAAGCTAGATAAAGACGAAGTTTTGAAGAAGGTGTTAAAAAAGTAAGCTTTTATTCTCTAAAATAGGAAGTCGGTGAATAGCCGACTTTTTTCGTTTATTACATTTTTTTCGCATAATTAATGGTTAACACAGGTTAACATAGAGATCAACAGCCTGTTAACCATTAAGTGACAGAATTTCTGTTATTTACAAGTATAGTTAACAAAGTTAACACGGTTAACGTGTTTTTTTGAGTATTTGGTTTTCAAAGTTAGTTTTGGCCTTCAATAATGAAAATATTTTCCAATTTAATTCCAAATTAATATATTTACAGAACGGTTTACCAAAGGGTGTAATACAATGAATTGTGCCTAAAAAAATACATATAACACTTGCAACAAGCCTCTTACAGAGGCTTTTCGTGTTTATAGACCCTTTGTGTTTTTTGATTTATTACGATATACTTTGTTTTATTAGTAATAAAATCCTGTTTAATTCCACGCATGCTTTTCAAAATGCTTTTTGTTTCAAAAAATTATTCATTTCTCGCAAAATTTTTCAAATATGATAATACGAAGAACAATATTAAAACAAGACATTGTAAAAAAGTTATATCCCAATAGTATTTCTGTAAGGTCGGCAATGCAGCAACTCAGATGTGAAATTGAAATTTGCCCTCCGTTAAAAGAACAAATTGCAAATGCCGGAAATACCAGATGCCATTATTACAACAAACAACAACTCCTTTTAATCCTGGAACACTTTAGTATATCACTTGAAGAATTTGAACAGCTATGAAGTATTTTCAGGGTATTACTAATGTGGAGCAAGCCAAACTACTTTATCGTCATTTAGCAAAGCAACTCCATTCTGATGCCGGGGGAACTGTACTTGAGTTTCAAAAAATGCAGGATGAATATAGAATTACACTTTCAAGATTGCAAGAATGTCACAATCCCGTTAGTAGTCATTTTTCAAAGGCTACACTCAATGACTTTTTTCAAAGTGAATCACCTGAAAAAGAATTGTTGATTAATTTGGGGAAATTGGCAAAGGTGCTTATTAAAAAGCAAGTGCCACAAAATTATCTACGTCGGAAGATTACAACGACAAATTCTTTGATAAAAAAAGATGTGCTAAATGAAATATTGGACATCTTGAATGAGTTATAAGGGATTGAATAGTGCTAAAAATAATTTCTTTTTAGTATTCACACAGTTCTAATTCTAATATTCTTTATAGTCCTTAAGCTATAATTCTTGCTATATTACCAATGATTTATATGATAAAATGGCCAATTCTTTTAGCAAATTCACACATCAAGTTACTATTGGCAACTTTACAAATAGACAAATACAAACAAAAATAACCACATTTAACATATTCAAGACAATTATAAAAAAATCTGAGCAAAACCAGCCAGAGCAGACTACGCAATAGGTATAGGTTTGTAGCATAATTTTTATAGCAATTATGCAAAAGCCGGATTCACATACTATTCAGGAAGCTACTCAGAGGGCAAAACAACGCCTTCCTATAGAGGAACTGCAAAGAAGAAATAAATACAAAGATATTACAGAACAGGATTACAATAACCTTTTTGATTGCGCTGAAACCTTTTCTTTATTAATTCTTGAGTCCTTATCAAAGGAAGAAGTTGTAGAGCAAGAGATGTAGTGTTATGTAAAATCCAGGGAATCAGTATATTTGTAGAGAGTAAGTCTAAAAATGTAGTTTATGAGCAACTTATCCCTTTTTCAACAATTTGCACCAAAAGTCCCTGAAAAATTCAAGGAAGGTAATAATGCCGTGATTTATACAAGAGTTTCATCGGCAGACCAGGAAGATAATACAAGTCTTGGTTCACAGAAAAAGCATTGCGAAATATTTGCTGAACGAAGGGGATTAAATGTTGTAGGCTATTTTGGTGGAACTTACGAATCAGCAAAAACTGATGACCGTAAAGAATTCAATAGGATGCTAACCTTTGTAAAGAGGTCGAAAAGCATTAATTACGTTATCGTATATTCTTATGAACGCTTTTCTCGCTCAGGTATTAATGGAGCTTCTATTGCAAATGACTTAATCAAAAAGCATGGGATTATTACATTGGCAGTTACGCAAGAATTAGACCCAACAACTCCAGCTGGCTCGTTTCAACAAAATATTCTTTTCCTTGTAGGGCAAATGGACAATGAATTGAGGCGGGACAAGGTAGTAACCGGAATGAAAGAACTGCTAATAAAAGGACATTGGGTTTGGGCTGCTCCAAGAGGTTATACTGACCTGAATAAAGGAAAAGCAACTGAGCGTAACTTAGTAGTAAATGAAGAAGGTAAAATATTAAAGAAGGCTTTCGAATGGAAAGCATATAAACAAACTCCTAATGCAGAAATATCTCGTAAATTAAAAAGATTGGGCGTTGATATTTCGGAGAAAAGATTACACAACCTATTTACAAATCCGTTTTATTGTGGTTTAATTACAAGCAAAATGCTACCGGGAGAGGTTATTGAAGGACGACATGAACCCTTGGTAACTCGTGATTTGTTTTTACAAGTAAATAATATTCGACAGGAAAATAGAGTTCATGGTTTTGTGCATGACAAAGATAATGAGAACCTGCCATTAAAAGTATTTACAAAGTGTGAGAAATGTGGAAAGCCAATGACCGGATATTTGGTTAAAAAGAAAGGAATTTACTATTACAAATGCAGAACGAAAGGTTGCAGAGTGAATAAAAGTGCCAAATCATTGCACCAAATGTTTCAGAATTTAGTTTCTGCTTTTCATATCGACAAAGATGAGCAAGAAGTAATCAAGGTCGTACTATCAGAACAAATGAATGTATTTTTCAAATCGAAGAGTGAAGACTCAAAAAAACTCAAGGCTCAAAAAAGTGAAGTACAAAAGAAACTGGATGCAATCGAAGAAAGGTTTGTTATCGGAGAAATAGACCGTTCATTATATAATAAGTTTAAGCCTAAATTCGAGAAAGAAATTATCGAAATTGAGCAGGAATTAAATTCAATGGGCAATTATAGTTCGAACCTCAATAAAGCTTTGAAATTTGTCACTAAATTAAGTTCTAATTTATTGAATATGTGGGAATCACTTAGTATTGACAGTAAGAAAGTATTCCAAAAAATGCTATTCCCCGAAGGAATTTACTACAATCACGAAAACAACCAAGTTCGAACCCCTCGTGTAAATTCTTTTTTCTCTCTAATCCCTGAACTGGCAAGGTACACAGAAGGACATAAAAAAGGGGATTTCATCAATAATGACAAAATCCCCGCTTTGGTGATCTCGGCAGGACTCGAACCTGCAACCTCCTGGGCCGTAACCAGGTGCTCTATCCAATTAAGCTACGAAACCAATATTGTTAGCATTTTTGTGTAGCCCCTTGGCTCAAATGCGGTGCAAATATAGGTAAATTGAGTCTTTACTACAAAACTAAAAGACTTAAAAAATGTAAAAAAATAACGTTTTATTATTAATCTTTTAATTAGTAGAAAGTTGTAGGATAAACAAAATGCCGAACAAATTATTGCGTCGGCATTTTGTGGAGTATATATTGATCTGATATAAGCTTATTCAATGGATTTGCTATGATCAGTAACTTTCATGTTTTGCATGGCCATTGGTTCTTTATCAAGGAAGGTATAGGTAAATTGCTTTTCAAAATTTTCGCTCTCGGTACGACCTTTAGATTTAACAATAAAGGTAATTTCGGATTGACCGGGCTCTTGTAATTCCTTTAAATCAAAAGATACAAATGCATTTAAAGGAGGCTGAGTGTATGGATCGTCATTTGCATTATGCCTGATTTCAAATACAGGTATACCATCCTCATTGGTTAAATTCTCAGGATCGTAAGCTAAATTTATATAATGCATAATCCATGGAGCTCCTTCGTAGATAAAGTCAACATTAAGGTAGTCGTTCGATATCCAAATGTCATCTTCTTTATTCGAAAACCAAATGGGATCATTCCCAATTGAATCAACATTCTCTTCGGTAAGTTCGATTAAACCTTTGGTTAAGATAGGACGATAGCTGTTTAGTTTTATATAATGATCAATTCCTGAATTTTCTGATCCATCACCGAGAATAGTAAAATTAATGAACATTCGATCACCATCTTTAAACCCATAATCAGGTACGGCCGTAGCTGAAGGAAACAGACGTGTTCCTCCGTCGGTAACTATTACATAACTATCAGCATCTCCTTCGATATTTCCGATTGTTACCCACATATCGTTTAATGAGTATCCATCAGAATCGTCGCAGCTTTGAAATACAATTCCAATTAAGATTACCAAAATCCCTAAACCTAGTTTTTTCATGTCTTCAACCTTTAAATGTTTAACACAATTATCTCACCCAATAAACATACCCTACAAAATAGTTTTGTAGTGGTGTTATTACTTGTTGTTGAAATGAATGGGAAAATTGTGCCAGTTTTTTAATATTAATACAGTTTAACTTTTATGATGGAATTTTAAAGAATAGGTTGCTTCTTTGAGGCAATATCAACGACATACTTTAGTTGTTATTTATATAACCTTAGGTTAATTTTGCCTGAAGTGAAAAAATAAGTTATGCGAAAATCTATTCTCTTTTTACTATCATTTAGTTTTTATATATCTCATGTTATGGCACAGGATGTCGAAGTTCCTGATTATGTATTGCCGTTAAAAATAAAACCGGTTGTTAGCGGTAGTTTCGGCGAATTACGGTCGAATCATTTTCATTCAGGATTGGATTTAACCACTAATGGTAAAACTGGTTATAGGGTTTATGCAAGTGATAAAGGAAGTGTTTCGCGAATAAAAGTTTCATCTGCTGGTTATGGAAAAGCTCTTTATATTGATCACCCCGCAACCGGACATACTACTGTTTATGCTCATATGGAGCGATATAGCGACAAGATAGATTCGATTGTTAAAGTACGACAGTATCAGGAAAAATCATTTGAAGTAGAATTATTTTTTAAACAAGGTGAGTTACCAATAGAGCGAGGTGAAGTAATTGGTTATAGTGGAAACTCGGGTAGTTCGGGTGGTCCGCATTTGCATTACGAAATAAGAGATAGAGCAAGTCAAAAGCCAATGGATGCAATGTTGTTTCGTAAAGATATTGAAGATAATGTAAAACCTCAGATTCAAGGGGTGAAGATATATGCTTTAACGGCCGAGTCAAGTATTAAGGGAAAAGCTGATGATTATTATTCACCAACAGTAAAATACGATGGTAAATTTCATCCCAAAGGATGGAAACAAATAAAAGCCTATGGCAAAATCGGAGTGGGAGTTCAGGTGTTGGATTATTTAAGCAATAGTTGGCGTAAATGTGGGGTTTCGTCTATCGAACTTTTTGCTAACGATACATTGGTTTTTCATTCGTTAATTCATCAGTTTAGTTTTGCCGAAACGCGCTATTTAAATGCGCAGATTGATTATGCTGAGAAAATGAAAACCGGAAAACGTATTCAACGTAGTTTTGTGTTGCCCAATAATCGATTAAGTATAAATAAGCTGGCTCATGCATATAGTGTTGATGTTAAGCCGGGGCAAACATATAATATGAAGTATGTTATTAAGGATGTTACCGGTAATACTTCAGAATTGAGTTTTACTATTTTGGGAGATGATCCTTCTGATTTTGTTGAGAAGGTAAATGATATGAAGTTGTTGAAATATAATCAGGCGTACCAAATTGATACAGTTGGTATTCTACTTAATATTCCATCTTATGCATTGTATGATAATCAACACTTATTGATTTATAAGCAGGATACGGTTATTAACAGTTTATTGTCGCCAGTTTATACAATTGGAGATGCGAATGTTCCGGTTCAAAAATTCATGACTTTTTCAATTCCTGTTAACGATTCTCTGATGTATTTAAAAGATAAACTTTGTGTTGCAGGTGTTACAGCTACTAATAAAGTTTATTCGCGAGGGGGGAGTTTTAAAGATGGATATATAACTACATCAACCCGTAATTTTGGAAGAGTTGGACTCGCTGTTGATACGATTCCTCCGCGTGTTAGATTAAAAAAAGCCCCAGCCGGAAATATCTATAAGGGTCGAACTTCTATTGAAGTTTTAATTACTGATAATTTTAGTGGTATTAAAGATTATGATTGTTTTATAGATGGAGAATGGGCTCTTTTTGAGTATGATGCCAAGCAGAGTTTATTGACTGGATTTTTTAAAAATATCCCAATAAAAAGTGGAAGGCACGAGTTGTTAGTTAAAGTAAGTGATGCTAAAAACAATCAATCGGAATTAAAAACTCATTTTACCCTCTAAAAAAGGTGGTTGTTAACTCTAAAAGAGGGAGTATTTGAACTTTAAGCTAAATTTGGAAGCTAAGGGATGATAAATAATTATATTTGTCGACAAAATTATTGAATAGAGCGAACCATTAATGATTCAACGATATATATATTTACTGTTTATAGTATTGTGTATTAGCCAGCCAAAGGCCGATGCTCAAATAAATACTGACCGAATGCTTGCAATTGGTAAAAATGCACTGTATTTCGAGGATTATGTATTGGCTATTCAATACTTTAATAAAGTAATCAGAGTTAAGCCCTATCTTTCAGAACCTTATTTTTTCAGAGGTTTGGCTAAATATTATCTCGAAGATTATAATGGTGCCGAACTGGATTTGAACACAGCTTTGGGTAAAAATCCATTTTTGGTTGATGCCTATAATGTTAGGGGTATCATTAAAGGACGTCGAAAAGAGTATCAGGAAGCCATTGACGACTACTCCGAAGGATTAACCATTGAACCTAATAATGTTAATCTATTGATTAATAGAGGGCAGAGCAAAACTGCTTTGGAAGAATACGATGCAGCTATCGAGGATTATGACAAGGTGCTGGATCGAAATCCGACAATGTTGAGTGCATATCTTACTAGAGGAATGGCGAAGATTCATGCCAAAGACAGTATTGGTGCATTAGAAGATTTTTCAACCGTTGTTGAGCGCAATCCATATATGGCTGATGGTTTTGCTACACGAGGTTATTTGTATTATCAAATGGGGCGTTATCAGGAGGCTTTAGCCGATTACGATAAAGTGATTGAGCTTAAAAATAACGATGCTCAATATTACATGATTCGAGGTAGTATCCGATATCAGTTGGATGATTTGCGAGGTACAATGAGCGATTTTGAGAAAGTAATTGAACTGGAACCTCAAAATGCGATGGCTTATAATAACCGCGGTATTTTACGTGCTCAAGTTGGGGATTTGAACCGGGCAGTTGAAGATTTTTCGAGAGTTTTGGCTATCAATCCCGATGATTATCTGGTATTGTATCAGCGAGCACAAATTATGGTGCAGCTTGGGCAATACCGTCAGGCTTTGAATGATCTGAATATTGTAATTGCTCAATATCCTAATTTTGGTGCTGGGTACCAAACTCGTGCCATTGCCAAGCAAAAAATGAACGATGAAGATGGAGCCAGACTCGATTATATGACGGCAACCAAAATAGAAATGGAACGTCGCGAAAAATCGGACATGGCTCAGGTATCGGGTGATAAGGATGAGGATAAAGAGCAAAAAGGAAGTAAAAAATCGAAAGCTACTCGTAAAAAATCGGATAAGGATATAAACAATGCCAATAAAATTGCTGTACTGGATGATTTCAATGAGGATGAAAACGAAGAACAGGAATTTGCAAGTATTAGAGGTAAAGTTCAGAATCGAAACATCTTTATTGATCTAGAGCCTGTATTTGGTTTGTCATACTTCTCGGCCGATACTATTATCAGTCGTCCAAAATATTACGAGAAAGAAGTAGCTGCTTTCAATAAAAAGAAATTATATCCTGGTGACTTAAAAATTACCAATCGCGAGATAGAAGCGCAGGGCAATCATACTGTTCAGATATTTAATTCTATCAACGAGCTTGCCGAAGAGTTGGATGAGGAAGATGCTGATCCTGAATTGTTAATGGTACGAGGCGTTTTATATGGAGCAGTAGCTAATTATACCAATTCAATTGCGCATTACGATAAATTGCTTGAGAAGAATCCAAATAATGTTTTGGCTTTATTTAATCGCGCATACATCAGACAAAAAATGGTTGAAGAAATTCGGGCAATGGAGCAGGAGAAGAATCAAATGACCGAATTAAAACTGCAAGGGCCTATCCGGGTGAAGAATGGTAATAATAGCAAGCCTGATAATTCGGATAAGGAACTGGAATATGTTGTAGATTATGACTTGGTGATGGCTGATTTAAACAAAGTGATTGAGTTATCACCTAATTTTGAATTTGCTTATTATAATCGTGCTATTTTGTATTGCTTGAAGCGTGATTTTCTTCAAGGAATTGAGGATTTTACAAAAGCTATAGAGCTTAATCCTGATTTTGCAGAAGCGTATTTCAATCGTGGATTAACTTATATCTATCTCGAAAAAGAAGATGAAGGAACGACCGATTTAAGTAAAGCTGGTGAGTTAGGAATTTACAAAGCGTACAATGTTATTAAGCGCTATGGTACAGAGAAATTACCTGGTGATTCAACCGAAGTAAAAGAGTAGCCTATGAATCCGTTGCCGGAGGTGATAGATACGGATAATGATGAGTTTCAGGATGCATTTAAACTGATTCAATATACAAACTCATCGGTGTATTTAACGGGAAAGGCGGGAACGGGTAAGTCAACTTTTTTACGATACATTTGTCAGCATACTCATAAAAAGTTTGTGGTTGTGGCTCCAACAGGTATTGCCGCGATTAATGCCGGAGGTGTAACCATTCATTCGTTTTTTAAAGTTCCTTTTCGACCTATTTTGCCTGACGATCCTGATTTATCAACAGTCAAAGGACGTATCTTCGACTTTTTAAAGTATCGCAAAGCACATCAGCAGTTAATCGAAGAATTGGATTTGTTAATTATCGATGAGGTGTCGATGGTAAGGGGTGATATTCTTGATTTTGTTGATCGGGTACTTCGCGTTTATAGTAAAAATATGAACCTGCCATTTGGCGGTAAACAAGTGCTGATGGTAGGCGATGCTTTTCAGTTGGAACCTGTTGTTAAACGCGACGAGTGGCAAATACTTCGTAGGTTTTATTCAACTCCTTATTTCTTTTCAGCAAGAGTCTTTCAGAAAATACCTTTAGTACAAATCGAACTCAAAAAGGTGTATCGTCAAAAAGACGATAGCTTTGTTAATCTGTTGGATCGTGTTCGATTGAAGCAAGCAGGTCGAAAAGATATCGAAGCTATTAATGCCCGATGTATCCCGGATTTTTCGGCACCTGTCGATGAGTTTTTTATTACGTTAGCAACACGAAGAGATACGGTTGATTTTATAAATGACTCAAAACTGGAGGAGTTGGAAGGTGAGGAGAAAAAATTTTCAGGTAATATATCGGGAGAGTTCCCTGATTCGGCTTTGCCAACATTAAAATATCTGGTTTTGAAAGAAAATGCGCAGGTGATGTTTGTTAAGAACGACATGGAGAAGCGTTGGTATAATGGTAGCCTCGGCCGAATTGAAGAAATGAATGATAGCGGTATTCAGGTTCGTTTGGAGAATGATGAAATTTGTTACGTCGAAAAGGAAGTATGGCGAAATATACGTTACAAATACGATGAAGAAAACAATCGAATTGTTGAAGAAGAATTAGGATCATTTACTCAATATCCTCTAAAATTGGCTTGGGCAATCACGGTTCATAAAAGTCAGGGATTAACTTTCGACAAAGTGATGATTGATTTTTCTGGAGGGGCTTTTGCAGGAGGACAGCTTTATGTTGCACTCAGCCGTTGTAGAAGTTTGAATGGAATTATCTTAAAAACCAAGGTGAGTGAACGCGATGTTATTGTAAAACCTGAAGTGGTTCAATTCTCTAAATCGGCCAATGATAAAGTTCTTATCGAAAAAGAAATGAACAGGGCAGAGTCGCGCGATTTGTTTATAGATGCCATGCGAAAGTTCAAAAAAGATCAGTTTACTGATGCCGTGCATAGTTTTGCCTTAGGAAATGAAAAGCGTGAAGCTTTATCGGTAGAATCGGTACAGCGCTTAATTGGTATTAAGCTTTCTAAGATTCATCGCTTAAAAGCGAAAATTAATGATCTTGAAAATGAGATTAAAACCCGGCAGGAGAATGTTGAGGATTTTGCTTATGAATATTATTTACTGGCCAACCAGTGTGTTGTAAAGTTTAAAGATAACAGGGCCGCTTTAGGTAATCTGGATAAAGCATTAAAACTTAACCCTACCTATTTTGATGCTTTGCTTAGAAGAGGTCAGATATTAAGTGAAACAGGAGATTGGGAAGCGGCTGATCGGGATTTTTGTGCAGCTCAAAAAATCAAAAGGAGATCATTTAAAGTACTTTTTAATCGTGGGTGTAATCGCTTATTATTAAAAAAATACGAAAGTGCATACAACGATTTTCTTCAATGTATTAATATTAAAAAGAAAAATGCAGAAGCATATTATTATCTAAGCGAAGTTTGTTATAAGCTGGGCGAAGATGAAAAGGCTGCTGAGTATCGAAATATGGCTGACTATTTAGGGTTTGAAGAGGATTGATCATCGCTTATTGTCAAAAGCGGAATGGCTAAGCTGTATTTTACAGCAATCAATCTGATGGTGATGATGGTTCCTACTGTAATCCAGGTATAAGCCAATGGAGGAAAGCCAATGTTACGTAATGCAAGGTATACAATGGATCCGGCTATACATGCAGTGGCGTAAATCTCGCGATGAAATATAAGAGGAAGTTCATTACATAAAGTATCACGAATAATACCTCCAACAACAGCTGAAATAAGTCCCATTATTACTGCAATTGGTTGAGAAATACCTAGTTCTAATGTTTTTTCTATGCCTAAAACGGTAAATACCCCAATTCCAATGGTATCAAACAAAAACAGGGTGTTTTTAAGTTTGATAACAGTCTTTTTAAATATTACCGTTAGAATGATACCCAGCAGAATAATTAAAAAATAATCGTAGTTTTTAATCCAGGTTACAGGCAGATTACCCAGCATAATGTCTCTAACTGTACCACCACCAATGGCTGTTACAAAACCAATAAACATAGCACCAAATAAATCGAGGCGTTTTTGAGCAGCAGTTAATGTGCCACTAATGGCAAATACCATGGTTCCGATATAATCGAAAAGTACTATTGGATCCATTTAAAATGAAACTACGATTGTGAATAAAATGGTTTTACATCAACAACATTCATACCAGCTTCTTTTGCAGCATCAATACCTAACTGTCCATCTTCAAAAACCAGGCATTTCGATGGATCAATTCCTAAATATTCGGCTGACTTTAGAAAGGTTTCAGGATGAGGCTTGTAATTGGTTACATCATCAGATGTTACAATGTAATCGAAATATTTGCTTAGTTGGGTTAATTCCAAAATGTTGTTACACATTTCTTTGGTAGCACCTGTTCCAACTGTCATGGGTAGTTTGTTATGAAAGTGATTCAATACTTCCGATATGGGGGGGAATACCTTCATATGATTAAATTGACCTTTCACTAAAGCTTCTTTTTTTTCTAATAGCTCAACCGGTTTCAAGGGTACATTAAAATCACGAATGATATCCTTACTAAGCTCTAATGCGGGTCTTCCGGTTAGTTTTATAAAATACTCCATGGAAAAATCAACCTCATTATTACATGCTTTTAACCATGCAGCATAATGCACAGGAAGTGTGTCAACTAAGGTTCCGTCCATATCAAAAATTAGGGCTTCAATATCCTTGTTTTCCAACACAGAATCAAGCAATGATTTTTTGTTAAGCTTCATATCACGAATTTTGGGCTGCGAAGGTAATTATTCTGAATTAATTTTTAATAATTATGCTATAATACTTGAACTTAACAGAACAAACAACCATTTTTGCAGATAATTCAAATAGTAAACTTAAAGTTGGGGGTGAAATAGCCATTAATGTATACATAATTATTGCATAGTGTAATTATTTGTATGTATGAGGAAATGTATATTTCAACTTATAAGCTTTTAAACTAACTTAACTTAATTGTATGGAAATTTTTGGATACACAATTCAAATGGAAGAAATCCAAAAATTAGTTATTACTTATGGAAGTAAGCTAATTATTGGTTTATTGGTTCTTGTTATTGGTCTATGGATTGTAGGACTGATAGTTAAAGGTTTTAAACGAGTGCTTGTTTCTCGAAGTGTAGATCAAACCTTGATTCCTTTTTTAGTAAGTATTGTTGGGGTAACTCTTAAAATACTTTTGGTAATTAGTGTTATTAGTTACTTAGGAATTAGTATGACTTCCTTTGTTGCAGTACTGGGTGCCGCTGGTTTAGCTGTTGGTATGGCTTTATCCGGAACATTACAAAATTTTGCTGGTGGGGTTATTCTACTCATTCTTCGTCCTTTTAAAGTAGGTGATTTTGTCGAAGCTCAAGGCTATATGGGGACAGTTCAGGAAATTCAGGTTTTTAATACCATATTATTAACTCCTGATCATAAAAAGGTGATCATTCCAAATGGAGGATTATCGACAGGGGCTATGATTAATTACTCTGCACAGCCTACGCGCCGTGTTGATTTTACTTTCGGAATTGGTTATGGCGATGATATAGATAAAGCCAAACAAGTAATATTGGATGTGATTAATAAAAATGAGATGATATTGACAGATCCAGAGCCTTTTATTGGTGTGGTTGGGCATGGCGATAGCTCTGTTAATATAGTAACTCGTGTTTGGGCTAATTCAGCTGATTATTGGACTGTTTATTTCTATATGATGGAATATGTGAAGAAAGAGTTCGATGCTCAGGGCGTTTCTATTCCATTCCCACAACGCGATGTGCATATCATAAAAGAAGCATAATTAGTAAAATTTAAAGATGATAGTTTGATGTTATGTAATCAAACTATCATTTGTATTATAAACCCGTCTTATGAAGAGAATTGTTTTAGGACTCATTTGTATGATTAGTATATCTGTTTCGGCGCAAGATGCTAAAAAAGATACTACTTATTGGACAGTTGGAGGAACGTCGTCATTTACTTTTAACCAGGTATCGCTAACCAACTGGACAGCTGGGGGTAAGAATTCACTTGCCGGAACAGCTTTATTGAACACTCATTTTAACTACAAAAAAGATAAAGTTAACTGGGATAACCTAATTGATTTAGGTTATGGTTTAACCAAACAAGGAACAGATAATCCTTTTAAGTCAGAGGATAAAATTTATGTTGTTTCGAAATATGGTTATTCGGCTGGTAAAAAGTGGTTTTACTCTGCTTTGCTCGATTTTAAAACTCAGTTTGCTAATGGATTTAGTGATCCTCCGGAAAATACAAGCAAAGTTTCGGAATTTATGGCTCCGGGATATTTGAACCTTTCGCTGGGTATGGATTTTAAACCATCAGATAATTTTTCATTGTATATTTCGCCATTAACATCGAAAATGACATTTGTTTTAGATGATTCATTGTCAACAGTTGGTGCCTTTGGTGTTGATGAAGGTGAAAATATGCGTTCAGAATATGGTGCTTCGGTGAAGCTTACTGCAAAAAAGGCTAACATTGTTAAAAATGTGGATGTATCTACTCGTTTAGATTTATTCTCGAATCTAACCGAAAAACCGCAAAATGTTGATGTTAACTGGGAAGTGGTCTTTAACGCTAAGGTTAATGATTATTTAAGTGCCATTGCATCTTTCAACTTAATTTATGATGATGATATCAGTTATGTTGATGCCGATGGTATTGATCAAGGTCCTCAAGTTCAGTTTAAACAATTGTTTGGTTTTGGATTGAGTTATAAATTTGGCAAATAAACGATTAAATGAATCGATTTAAATAAAAACATCGGAGTACTAAAAGTGCTCCGATGTTTTTGTTTTATATAAAAGTGTCTCTTATTTCTATTCTTTAGGTATATCAAGAAACAATATATGAGTATCTTTCTGAATATTCACACGAATGTTTTCTGTTTCCCAAATACCAATAGCATCTCTTCGTTCTAAAGCAATATTGCTAATTTCTACAGCGCCTTCGATAATATAGATGTAAACTCCGTTTGACAGGTCACTGATAGTATAATCAATGGTTTGATCTGCATCGAATTTACCCATGCTAATAACTGCGTTTTGTTGAATCTTCAATGGAGCATCTACGGTACGTCCTCCAACAATAGTATGAAGTTTATTTGTGAAATTATTTTCTTCAAAAATATGTTGGTTGTAAGCAGGATTCAGACCTTTTTTATCTGGAAAAATCCAAATTTGAAGGAATTTTAAAACCTCGTTTGAGGATGCATTTAACTCCGAATGCCGAATACCAGTACCGGCAGTCATTACTTGTACTTCGTTTACTTTTAATAATTCTGAATGCCCCTCGCTATCGGCATGTTTGATGGATCCTTCCAACGGAATGGTAACAATCTCCATATTGTCGTGAGGGTGGGTACCAAATCCCATACCCGGTGCAACCGTATCATCATTTAGAACGCGTAAAGCTCCAAAATGTATTTTTTCAGGATCGTAATAACCAGCAAAGCTAAAGCTATGCCATGTATTCAACCATCCATGATTAGCATGTCCGCGTTCTTCAGCCTTATGAATAATATATTGCATGATATCTCCTTTTCCAGTGTAATAGGAAAACATCAATGCAGTAAAAAAGTTTTGTTATCGAAGCGGCTTTAACAAGTACTCTAATCCATTAAGTTTAATCTCGTATAATGTGTTTAGTAACATTCCCAACTGACCTTCCGGAAATCCTTTTTGATGATACCAAACCAAGTAAGGTTCGGGCAAATCACATAAAATTCTGCCTTTATATTTTCCGTAAGGCATTCGCATTTTTGTTAGCTTAATTAGTAATTCCGGATTCATTGTATTTCATTTGACAGCAAAGATAGCAATCAAAAAAGAATAGAAGAGGTATGTTTTTAATAAGTTAAAATCATCACAAAATTCACTTGTAAAAGTGATAAATAAAACATAAATTAAAGATTAATCAGGTTATAAAGCAAAGAGTAAAGACAATAATATGTACGGATTAGAAGAAGCGCTTAAAGAATTAAGCATTGAAAAAATAAATAATGGTATTTGTACGGGTACTGAATGGGCAAATACAAGTGGAGATGAAATAATCAGCTTTTCGCCTGCTGATGGAACTGAAATTGCCAGCATTAAACAAGCTACAAAAAAAGAATATGATCAAGTGATTCAAACGGCTAAAGCTGCATTTAAAGATTGGCGCATGGTTCCGGCTCCTGTAAGAGGAGAGTTAGTTCGACAGATTGGGCTAGAATTGCGGAAGCATAAAGAAGCTTTGGGTAAGCTTGTTTCTTACGAAATGGGTAAAATCTACCAGGAAGGTTTGGGCGAGGTCCAGGAAATGATTGATATATGTGATTTTGCTGTGGGGCAGTCGCGGCAATTGTATGGCTCTACTATGCATTCCGAAAGATCGAAACATCGCATGTACGATCAGTATCATCCATTGGGTATAGTAGGAGTGGTCTCAGCTTTTAATTTTCCGGTGGCTGTTTGGGCCTGGAATGCTATGATAGCTTTGGTCTGTGGTGATGTTGTTGTTTGGAAACCTTCGTCGAAAGTGATGTTGTGTGCAATTGCGGTTCATAAAATTGTACAAAAGGTATTGAAGAAAAATAATATTCAGGAAGGAGTAATGAACTTAGTAGCTACCGGATCGAAATATTTGGGTGATGATATGCTTAGCGATCGCAATATTCCTTTAATTTCATTTACCGGTTCCATTCCAATTGGGCGTAAGGTGGGAAGATTAGTTGGTGAGCGCCTTGGAAAATACATCCTTGAACTGGGCGGAAACAATGCCATAATTGTTACACCGGATGCCGATCAGGAAATGGCTTTGAGAGCCATTGTTTTTGGTGCTGTTGGCACCTGTGGCCAGCGTTGTACGTCAACACGCCGCATTATCATTCATGAGTCGGTTTATGAATCGATGAAAGAAAAACTGATCAGTGTTTATAAAAGCATCAATATAGGTCATCCATTGGATGATAAAACCTTGGTAGGACCGCTAATTGATGCAAACGCTGTACAAACTTATCAGGATGCAATTGCAAAAGTTAAAGCTGAAGGTGGGACTATTATATATGGTGGTGATGTATTAAATGGTAAGGGCTATGAGAGTGGGTGTTATGTGGTTCCGGCAATAGCTGAGGCTGAAAACCATTATCAGATTGTGCAGGACGAGACGTTTGCTCCTCTGTTGTATCTGCTTAAATATAAAGATTTGGACGAAGCCATTGATATACATAACGATGTACCTCAGGGATTGTCATCAGCCATCTTTTCAAGAAATATGTTGGAAACCGAAAGGTTTTTATCGCACGAGGGTTCAGATTGTGGAATTGCCAATGTGAACATTGGAACATCGGGTGCCGAGATTGGAGGAGCCTTTGGTGGTGAGAAAGATACGGGTGGAGGTCGCGAATCTGGTTCGGATGCGTGGAAGGCTTATATGCGTCGTCAGACCAATACCATTAACTATAGTACTGAGTTGCCATTGGCGCAGGGTATAGAGTTTAAGATTTAAAGAGTGTTAAGACCGAAGACGGAGGACTGATAAAGAGAATATGAGGAGTTAAAGAGGGAGTTTTTCAGTCTTCCGTCAACGGTCTTTATCGTAATAGAATATAGACTAATACACACATCATGAAACTGGGAATTCTTAAAGAAGGCAAAATTCCACCTGATAAGAGGGTGCCTCTAACACCTCAGCAGTGTAAATCATTGTTGAAGATCTATCCCAAGCTTCAGATTGAAGTGCAATCGAGCCCAGTAAGATGTTTTACTGATGATGAATACCATAAGCAAGGCATAACGGTTAAAGATGATATTAGTACATGCGATTTCTTTTTGGGAATTAAAGAAGTACCTGTTGATCAATTGATGGAGGGTAAATCGTATTTGTTCTTTTCTCATACCATTAAAAAGCAAAAGCACAATCAAAAATTACTGCAAACGGTATTGGAGAAGCATATTCGTTTGATTGATTACGAATTGCTAATCGACGAAAAAGGCCGTCGCTTGCTGGGATTTGGAAGATATGCTGGATTGGTGGGCGCCTACAATGCTTTTCGTACTTATGGAAGGCGTTATCATTTGTTTCAGCTTAAGCCCGCAAATGAGTGTAATGACAAGGCTGAAATGCTGAAACAATTAAAATCGATTGAATTACCTGCCATAAAGATTGTGGTTACCGGTAATGGACGGGTAGCTAACGGGGTGATTGAGGTAATGGAAGAGATGATGATTCGTCGTTTATCTGTTGACGAATATTTACAACAATCGTTTACCGAGGCTTGTTATGTGCAGTTATCGCCGGCTGAGTATGCGCGTCATAAAGCAAGTGACGATTTTGACTTGTTACATTTTTACAAGCATCCCAAAGAGTATCGCAGCCATTTTAAACGCTTTTGTAAATATACCGATTTATTGATTTCGGCGGCTTACTGGGATCCGCAATCTCCGGTGTTATTTATGCGTGATGATATGCGGCATGATGATTTTAAGATAAAGGTGATTGCTGATATTTCGTGTGATATAGATGGAGCCATCCCTACTACCATTCGTGCAGCAAGTATTGATAAACCTAACTACGATATCGATCCATTTACCAATATGGAGGCACCGCCTTTTTCTGATGACAAAAACATAACTATGATGGCAGTTGATAATTTGCCCAATGAATTGCCCAAAGATGCGTCACGTGAGTTTGGTTGTCATTTAATGAATCGGATACTGGATTATATAATAAAGACAGATAGAGAAGGAGTGATTGAGCGTGCTACTATAGCTGAAGATGGAGAGTTAACACCAGCTTTTGAATACTTACAAGATTTTGCTTCATCAAACAAACAGCAAACCTAAAAAAAACAAGGGATATGCAAAATATACTTATTATAGGTGCAGGCAGATCTGCCATCGCTTTGATCAATTATCTGGAGAAACATGCCAATAAGAATAAGTGGCAGATAACTGTGGTTGATAAAGATATTTCGCATATTCAGAATCATGTTAGCGATGAAACCAATGTAGTGCGACTCGATTTATTTGATGCCGACCGATTGGTAAAAGAGGTGAGGAATAGCAAGATTGTGGTGTCGTTGTTGCCTGCGCATCTGCACACGGTGGTAGCTAAGGTTTGTGTTGACGAAGGCACCTCGCTATTTACAGCTTCGTACGAAGCCGAAGAAATTAAACGGTTGGAACCTGAGGTGAAACGTAAATGTTTACTGTTTTTGAATGAGATGGGGCTCGATCCTGGTATTGATCATATGTCGGCCATGCAATTGCTCAATAAAATAAAAGCTGCCGGGCATAAACTAAAATCTTTTGAATCGTTTACGGGAGGATTGGTAGCGCCTGAATCGGATAATAATCCCTGGCATTATAAATTCTCGTGGAACCCCCGAAATGTAGTGGTGGCTGGCCAGGGAGGAACAGCTAAATTTATTCAGGAAGGAGAATATAAATACATTCCATATAACCGTTTGTTTCGTCGCACCGAAATCATTGAAATACCAGGATATGGTAAGTTTGAAGGGTATGCTAATCGCGATTCTCTGAAGTATATAGAACGTTACAACCTACAAGGAATCCCTACTATTTATCGGGGTACATTACGTCGACCAGGTTTTTGTCGTGCCTGGAACCTGTTTGTGCAACTGGGGATCACAGACGATTCGTTTGAAATGGATTTAGCCGAAGGAATGACTTATCGTGATTTTATTAATTCGTTTTTGTATTACCATCCTTCCGATTCGGTCGAAACCAAACTGTATCATTACATGCACATCGATCAGGATTCGGATATTATTGAGAAACTACAGTGGTTAGAGATATTGACAGATAAGCCTATTGGTTTGAAAAAGGCCACTCCTGCTCAAATTCTTGAAAAGTTGTTAACCGAGAAGTGGGTGTTGAAGCGTAAAGAAAAAGACATGGTGGTGATGTGGCATAAGTTTGTGTATCGCATTGATGGTGATGAGAAAGATACTTGTCTTACGTCGTCATTGGTGGTTGAAGGTCAGGATAATGTGCGTACGGCCATGGCTACAACAGTTGGGTTGCCACTGGCTATTGCAGTTAAACTTTATCTCGAAGGCAAATTGAAGCTAACGGGGGTGCACATTCCCAGCATCAAAACTATTTATGAACCCGTTTTACACGAGTTGAATCAACTAGGTATTCATTTTCAGGAACAGATAGAGTAAATAAATCGACTAATAATAATATTGAGTTTGACTACTTAATTGTTCGAAACATATGCTGGGGATCATTTTTGTTATCCAAAACGATTTATATATTTGTTATTGGAATGGGTATACAAAAATTAACAAATAATCACATTTGTAAATATATTCGTTTGATTGGGGATTATATAGTCTTTAGGATTTTAAAATTACAAATATGCTAACGACAGAATCGAAACGATTATCTGATGTCTTTTTAGTAGATCAATTACTGGGAGGAGATATGGCTGCTTTTGATCAGATTTTTGATAAATATGGAAGTCGTTTATACGCCTTTGCAATCAGTTATCTGAAATCCAAAGAAGATGCGGAAGGATTAGTTCAGGATGTCTTTTTAAAACTATGGGAAAACAGAGCTAAGCTAAAAAAAGAATCATCACTTAAATCATATTTGTTTACCATAGCCTATCATCAAATGTGTAATATATTTAGACAGAAAAATCAACATGATAAGTTTATTCTTTCTGAGAAGTTAAAGACCGAAGGTAGTTCCAACCTGGAAGAACAGATAGAGTTTAACGAAACACTTCAACAAATAGATAAAATAGTAAACTTATTGCCCCAGAGGCAAAGGCAGATTTTTATTAAAAGCCGAAAAGAAGGAAAATCATCAAAAGAAATTGCTCAGGAGTTGGATATATCTCCAGCTACTGTTGATAATCAGATTTCGGCAGCTCTTAAATTCCTTCGAAAACATATTCCAGAAGCAAATATTGGTTTGATTCTGTATTTTTTCTTATTTCTCTAAAAAAAAAGCATTGCATTTAAGTTGTATATAACTAGTGTGTTAAGGTGGTATTTGTCAAAAAAAATAAAATAAATGTATTAGTAGATGTTAGAATTTATTCCTTCGTGTGTATTACTTTATGAAAGGCTAAGTAAATCCAATAGTAGCAACGGCCAAATATTCATAAATGAAAACGAAGATTGATAAAAGCATATTAGAAAAATTTACTCGTAACGAACTAGTTTATAAAGAAGCGCAGGTTGTAAAAGATTCTTTGGCTAATGGAGAGAATGATAATGAGCTAAAAAAGTTAGTTCAGGCTAATTTCGAAAAATTCATTTCTAATAATATTGAAAAGCCAGAAGATGTTAGCCATATTCTTGATCGTATTCATCATAAAATAAATAGCTCACGCTTTCAAAAAGAAAATCAGTTCAAAAGTCGATTTCTAAAATGGTATTCAAAAGCCGCAGCAATTCTACTAATTCCTTTATTAATGGCAGCGGGAGCAAAATTGTATGTCGATTATAAACAAGCGATCAAAACTCAAATTCAGCAACCTTTAACTGCCAAGGTTATTGCTCCTTTAGGATCGCGTGTTAGTTTTACTTTACCAGATGGAACGAATGGCTTTTTAAATAGTGGTTCAACTATAGAGTATCAGGTGCCGTTTGCATATAATCGTAAAGTCAATATTGAAGGAGAAGCTTGGTTTAATGTTAAACATGACCCAAGCCATCCTTTCGAAGTTTCGTCGGGACATTCTAAAATTAAGGTATTAGGAACACAATTTAATTGTAATGCCGATTTAGAAAATCATTATATGGAGGTGATTCTGGAAGAAGGCAAGGTTGAATTTTCCACTTCGGGTTTAAAGAAGAATATCATTATGAAGCCAAATGAACGTTTACTTCTGAGTGATAATGTTTTAAATGTTAATGAAGTTGATGCATCGAAATATACCGCTTGGAAAGAAGGTAAATTAGTTTTTAAGAGTGATCCAATGCAAGAAGTGGTTAGCAGAATGGAGAAGTGGTATAATATTGATATAGAAATAGTAGATAAAGAATTGCAAGAATATGTTTTTAGAGGCACGTTTCAGGACGATACCTTTGAAGAAGTATTTAAATATTTAAGTATAACCTCTCCAATTAAATATAAAATTATTGACCGTCAACTGCAGAACGACGGTACTATTACACCAACCAAGGTGATGTTATTTAAAAAGTAGTTTAATTAATCAGCTAAAGAAAGAAAACAAATTAAAAGCAAAGGCTAAAAAAAAGGAAGTTGCGGTAACAACTTCCTAAAAAACGATCCATTTTTTAATAAAAGTAAAGAACAAATTTATGAAAAAATCCAAAACTTTTCATGAATGTGAATGCCACACTCATGTCAAAATTCTTAGAATTATGCGCATAAGCATTTTTTTATTGTTCGTAACTGCTTTTAGTGCTATCGCTAGTAATAGTTATAGTCAAAAAACGAACATTTCAATAGAGGTTACAAATCAAAAGTTATCGCAAGTTATTGACGAAATAGAGCAGAAGTCGGAGTTTTATTTTGTTTATAATGAAAAACTTATTGACTTAGATAGGAAAATTACCATATCTGCTAATCAGCAAAAAATTCATCAAATATTAAATGAGATCTTTGATGATTCAGATGTGAAGTATACCATAATCGATCGAAAAATTATTCTTTCACCTCCGGGAGAAAATAAACAGGAAAATAAAACAATAACAGGTATTGTTAAAGATAAAACAGGGGCCACGTTGCCCGGTGTAACTGTTACAATTAATGGTACATCAACAGGTACTATAACAGATATGAATGGTCAGTATACTTTGCCTAATGTAACGTCTGATAATGTGCTGTTATTTTCGTTTATCGGTATGAAATCACAGGAAGTATTAGTGGGAGATAAAACTACCATTAATGTGACCCTGTTGGATGAGGTTATTGGAATTGATGAAGTAGTGGCTATCGCCTATGGTTCACAATCGAAACGTAATATTACAGGGGCTATTCAAAATTTAGATGCTGACGAATTAGAAAGTATTCCAACCGCTCAGATATCGCAAAAGTTACAAGGGAAACTTGCAGGAGTGCAGATTAACCAAACAACAGGTATTCCAGGGCAGGGAATGTCAATTAGGGTAAGAGGGCAGGCTTCTATATCTGCAGGAAGTGATCCATTATATGTGGTGGATGGTTTCCCGTTAACAGGCGATATTGCTAATATCAACCCTGATGAAATAGAATCTATTTCGGTGTTGAAAGATGCTTCTTCAACTGCAATGTACGGTTCAAGGGCAGCAAACGGGGTGGTTATGATCACAACCAAAAGAGCTAAGGCAGGTCAATCGAACTTAACTATAAGTGCTTATACCGGAATGCAGGTAATACCTAAATATTTGATGCCTGAAATGATGAACGCTCGAGAATTTGCTCAGTTTAAAAAAGAAATACAGGAAGAAAATGGTTGGGATGTTCCTGAAATGTTTCAGAATCCTGAGCAATATGGAGAAGGCACTGATTGGTTAGATGCAGTTACTCGTACTGCATCTATTGAAAATTACTCCATTAATTATAGTGTTAGTAAGGATAAATTCAGATCTTCAATAGTAGCAGGCTATTTCAAACAAGAAGGAGTTTTGCTAAATTCAGATTACAATCGCTTTTCGGTTCGAGTTAATTCTGAATATGCATTTAACGATAAACTTAAGGTGGGGGTTAATGTTTCCAATACGGTTACAAAAAACAATACACCTCAGAGTGATGGAATATGGTATAACAGTCCCAGTATCATTCAATCAGCTCTTTTAACGTCGCCCATTGCACCTTATATCAATGAAGATGGAACAGTACCAATTAATGCTGGTGTTTGGGGTAATGATTATGGGTCATCTCCAGGTCCTAACTGGTACAATCAGGTGCAGGTGGTTAAGAACCAAACCAAAAATATTGGATTTTTGTCAACTGGATTTTTAGAATTTGAACCACTTCCAGGCTTAACTTATAAATCTTCAATAGGAATTGATTTAGGCAATAATATTAATGATTTTTTCAATCCCTCAACAGCCGGAAGTATTTTTGATCCAGGCAGCGATACTGATTTTTCAAGAACTTATGCAACTCATAGTAATTCATATGGTTATTCGTGGTTGTGGGAAAATATATTAACGTATAAGAAGCAGTTTAATGAGCATAAATTTGAATTGCTTGCAGCCTATTCGGCACAAAGTGCTCATAGCGAAAGTGCTAATATGAGAGGTACCGGATTCCCAGATAATCGTATCGAAACATTAAATGTGGCTACTACTATTACCGGATCATCTGATATCCAAGATTGGTCATTGTTATCGGTAATTAGTCGTTTAAATTACAATTACAAGCAACGCTATCTGGTTTCTATGGCCTACCGCCGTGATGCATCATCTAGATTTGGAGCTGATAATCGTTGGGGTGGTTTTCCTTCTGCATCTGTAGGATGGGTGGCTTCAGAAGAGAACTTTATGACCGGGTTAGAACAACTTTCGTTTCTTAAGGTGAGAGCTAGTTATGGTGTAACCGGTAATAATAATATTGGTAATTACACTCAGTATGCCAATATGGTAGCAACTAATAACCCCGTCAACAGTGTATTGGTTAATGGTAAAAGTTTAGCAGGATTGAATAATAATGAGTTAGGATGGGAGCAAACAACTGAAGTTGATTTTGGTATGGACTTAGGGTTCTTTAATAATCGTGTTTATTTTACTTACGATTATTTTAAACGCACTACTGATAATTTGCTTTATACAGTTGATATTCCTATTTCTTCAGGTTTCTACAACTATACCACAAACATTGGTAAAATCGAATTTTGGGGACATGAGCTTTCTGTTAGTACCAAAAATCTTACTGGTGAGTTTAAATGGAATACCGATTTTAACATAGCGTTTAATAGAAATAAGGCTCTTGAATTAGGAACCTCTAATGCAGCTATTTATGGTGATAATACCATTACTGAAGTAGGAAAACCTTTAGGTCAACTATATGCATTGGAATGGGATGGATTGTATTATACTCAAGATGAAGTTGCAAAGGTTGGAAGACAAGGTGCAGAAATAGGTACTGTTAAATTTAAAGATCAGGATGGAGATGGTTGGGTTTATAACGACGATCGCGACAAAACTGTTGTGGGAAGCTCTGCCCCTAAAGGCGTTTATGGAATAACAAATACTTTTAATTACAAAGGTTTTGACCTTTCAGTGGTTATTCAAGGTGCATATGGACATAAAATCTTTAATCATATCGAACGTTTCTCAACTAATTTAGATGGTGCTTTTAATGCATATAAATCAGTTGCAAACCGATGGCGTTCTCCTGAAGATCCGGGTGATGGTATTTATGGAAAAGTTATTTCAGGAACAACTCAATATGAGCGTGATTGGATGAGTTCTAAATTCTTATATGATGCTAGTTATCTATCAATTAAAAATATCACTTTAGGGTATCAGGTCCCTCTTAATAGTAATTATATTAAAGGTCTTAGGGTATATGGAAGTATTCAGCAAGCTTATGTATTTACCGATTATCCAGGTAATAACCCCGAGGTGTCAGCTGCTGGAGGTTTATATGCCGGAAACGATTACACGGCCTACCCTGTACCCAGAACTTTTACATTAGGATTGAATATTAATTTGTAACCCTTAACTCAAATTGAAATGAAAAGATCTAATTATTTATATATGCTTTTAATGGCTGTTTTTTCAATAACAGCTTGTAGCGACGATTATTTAGTGAACTTGCCCGAAACAGTTGTGTCGGCAGAAAATTTCTATAAAACAGAGTCTGACTTTGCTTTAGCTATTGTAGGAGCTTATCAACCATTGCGTACCTTATATGGTTCGGGATTGGCCGATTATGGTGCTTGGGCAATGGGAGAGATGCGTTCAGATAATACCACTTTTAGTTATAATATTGATAACCGTGGATATGCCGACAGGGAATATGTCGATCAATTTATAGATGATTCTAATGGAGGAGCCGTTTCGACAAAATACGATAATGACTATATCATTATTGGAAGAGCTAATCAAATCATTAATCGTATTGATGAAGCAAACATTACTGAAGAGGCGAGGAACAATTACAAAGGCCAGGCTCTTTTTTTAAGAGCATTTGCCTATTTCGATTTGGTACAATATTTTGGTGATGTACCGTTAATAACAACTCCTCCTACCAGCTATGAGCAAACATTAGCCTTGCGAACCTCAAAAGACTTAGTATATGAACAAATAATTACTGATGCATCAGAAGCTGCCCGTATACTACCATCATTTAGTGAACAGCAAAGAGGTTATGTATCTAATGGAGCCGCCTATACTTTGTTAGGAAATGTATACCTGGTGCAGAAACAATGGGAAAATGCAGAGAAAGCACTAGTGGAAGTTAAAGGCTATTCATTGCTGGCAGATTATGCCGATGTTTTTAATCCTAACAATAAAAATAATGATGAGTTGATTTTTTCAATTCAGTATACCGAAGATCCTACAGCTGGTGCTGCCAGTAATTTTGCGTATAACTTTTTGCCTATTTTATCTAATCCGGGAGTAATACCGGGTTTTCCCAATGGTAATTCAAATACATATGCCGGATGGAATGTTCCAACTCCGGATATTATCGAAGCTTATGAGTCTGGTGATTTGCGTTTAGAAGCCTCGGTTGGCTTTTATACAGGCGAAGGTTATGTTGATCGTCCATACGTAAAAAAATACGTACATGGAGCAAATATTGCACCTAACACCAATGATGATTGGCCCGTTTATCGATATTCAGAAGTTTTGCTAATGCTAGCCGAAGCAATTAACGAGCAAGGTAGAGGTCCTGAAGCTGTAACTTATTTAAATCAAGTGCATGCACATTCAAGAACCGGATTAAATGCATTAGAACTAACAGTACAACAAGATATTCGTAATGCCATAATTCAAGAAAGACGTGTAGAATTAGCATTTGAAAATAAAAGATGGCTTGATTTAGTGCGTTGGGGTATTGCTGTTGATGTAATGGCTGCACACGGGCAAAAGGTGAAAGCTGATCCTGAAGCATATTATTATCCCCAAGGTGTAGAGCCTGTAAGTACTGCATTTGATGTAACCGAATCCAGATTGATTTTCCCAATTCCGGAAAGAGAAATGCGTTTAAATCCTGATTTAAAGCAGAATCCTGATTATTAATTGAGAAGAAGGCAAGCACTAGAAGAAGGTTGCTTGCCTTTATTTTTTTCAAGTCTAGCGTACTCTTTGTTAATAGATGTTGCTGCAATCATACTGGCAAACACTTAATAAAAGTTTACTGCTATTAATTCAATACTTATATACAATGTTTAAAAACTTTCGAATACCAAAGATAGTTATTGGACTTTTATTTATTGGTTTTGAGATTATTCATGCTCAACAAGGATTTACAACTGAGGATTTTCTTATAACTGATGGTTCACTAATTAAAAACCAACGGGGAGAGATAGTGACTTTACGAGGGACAAATCTCGGATCGTGGTTAAGTATGGAGGCCTGGATTGGTCCATTGGGGTATGGAGTGCTTGACCGAAATGGTTGGTCAGTTTCGTTTTCGGGTACTTTGTCATCAGATAATCAGGAATTGATTTTTGATGATAACGAAAATACCTTTTGGTCATCGGGAGCTTTGCAAAACTCCAGCGAAAATCAATATGTGATTGTTGATTGTGGTAAAGCTGTTGTTTTTGATAAAATAAGCTTCATTGCTCAAAATGCAGATGAAGCTCCGGTTTCTTATGCCGTGTCTGTTTCGTTAAACGGTTCAAACTGGACCGAAGTAGCTAATGGAAATGCAGGTAGTAAGTATGTTGATTTATATTTGGGAGCCGTGGAAGCCCGGTATATAAGAATTGCTCAAAATGGTGATGCTGAATCAGAATGGTCTATTGCAGAATTCCTTCTATATATGAATGATGATTACTCTGTTAGAAATGCAACCTATAATAGATTTGGTGTCGAGAAAGCGGATGAATTGTGGGATTACTATCAGGATTTATGGATTACTTCCTCAGATTTAGATAGTATAAAAGCAATGGGAATGAACATGGTTCGCGTTCCTTTTTATTGGATGGAGTTGATGAATAATGATGGCTCCATCAAAGCCAATGCATTTAAACAACTGGATTGGGTGGTTGATGAATGTTCGCAACGTAGGCTATATGTTATGCTCGATTTACATGGGGCACCTGGTGGTTTAGATGGATATATTACCAGTGGTCAGGCTGTAACTAATGACCTTTGGTACGATGAAGGATCGCAACAACGCACCATTACTCTTTGGAAAGCTGTAGCAGAACATTTTACCGAAAATCCGGCCGTTGCTGCTTACGATTTAATGAACGAACCAGTGAGTAATAATCCATCTTTCACAATTAGCGAGATGTACGATTTAATTTATAAGGCAGTTCGAGAAGTGGATCCCGATCACATCATATCTGTTCAAGCTTTTTATAATTTTTCAATGATTGATGCTCCTGCTATACACGGATGGCAAAATATACTTTATCAGGCTCATTATTATAATACCGACTATTACAATTGGGATTCTCAAAATGGTTTTATCAATTATGCATTGGGAGATATGGCCTGGCATCAACTACATTGGAATGTGCCTGTGTTGGCTGGTGAATATAACTTTTGGGGATTTCTTGATTTATGGGCTAAATGGATGAACGGAGTCAATGGTTTTAATGGTTCGTGGTCGAACTGGACATATAAAAACATGACATCTGATAAAAACTGGGGATTGTATTTAGGTAATAGTAATGTTGTTCCTGATTTAAATATCGATTCTGAAGAAACGATTATGGAAAAGTGGAATAAATTCACAACGGATAAGTTCTATCGTAATGCCAATTTAATTGATACGATTCGTTCATTTACTCAAAGTGCTACTTATAAAGCGGTTGGCGAAATTATTTATTTAAAAGCTTATAATAACACTTATATAAGCTCCGAAGATGGAATTTCGGCGATGACATGTACCACAGCAAAGTTGAGCGATTCAGAGTATTTCACGGTTGTTGATGCTGGAGAAGGTAAAATCGCTTTAAAAGGCAGTAATGGTAAATACGTTAGTTCCAATAACGGAGTGTCGTCTATGACTTGTAATAAGGACGAAATAGGTGAAGCCGAAAAATTTTATTGGGTAGATCTGGCTAATGATCAGGTAGCATTACTGGGTGTAGGAGGTTTTGTTTCGATGGAAGATGGAAGTATTCCTATAACTGCAAATCGTACTAATATTGATGGTTGGGAAGTTTTTTCCTGGGCAAAACGAAGCACTGGAATAGAAGAAGATTTATTGGAAGTTTATTTTAAGCTGTATCCCAATCCATTATCAGCAGACAAAGTTCTTAATTATTCATTAACTAATAATCGTACTCAGCAACTATCCGTTTATGATACAGGTGGGGCAAAAGTATTTACCGAAAATATTGGAGGTGCAGGTCAAGTGAATTTAAATGATCTGGGGCCGGGTGTCTATCTGATTGAAGTGGGAAAACGTACCGAAAAATTGGTAATCTATTAAGGAAACAAATTTACTATGAAAATCAAACTAAATTTTTTAGCTAAAATAGCAAGTTTACTTTTTTTGTTTTGCGCTTGTACTAAACATGACAAGAATATAAAACTTGGCGTCAGTACTAATCAGGAGGTGATTGATGCTATGACGCTTCACGAAAAAGCAATGCTTTTAGTAGGTGCCGATGCTGGTTTTCCCAGAGGGTATCCATCATTTTTTGGAGGAGCTGATACTTTATTTACTAGTCAACCTCCTGCAGCAGGTAATACAAAAAAGTTAGTGCCAGGAGCTGCTGGTACTACATATGCCATACCTCGTCTTGGAATTCCAGCAATTGTTTTGGCAGACGGACCGGCAGGGGTTCGAATTGATCCAATCAGAGAGGATACATCAAAAACATATTATACCACAACTTTTCCAATTGAATCATTATTGGCTTGCTCGTGGGATACGGTGTTGGTTCGCGATGTGGGTGAAGCAATGGGGAAGGAGGCTCTCGAATACGGAGTGGATGTATTGCTGGCCCCTGCATTAAATATTCATCGTAACCCTTTAGGAGGAAGAAATTTTGAGTATTATTCCGAAGATCCTGTTGTATCAGGTGCTATGGCTGCCGCTATGGTAAATGGAGTTCAGTCGATGGGAGTAGGTACATCATTAAAACACTTTGCTGCTAATAATAATGAAACCAATCGAATGAACATTGATGTAAAAGTTGATTCGAAAACCCTGAATGAGATCTACCTGAAAGCATTTGAAATTGCGGTTAGAAAATCAAATCCCTGGACAGTTATGTCAGCTTACAATAAAATTAACGGGACTTATTGTGCTGAAAATTCTTTTTTACTCGATTCTGTTTTAAGGAAAGATTGGAATTTCTCGGGTATGGTGATGACAGATTGGTTTGCTGGGCGTAATAGAATTGACCAAGTAAAAGCAGGTAATGATTTACTAATGCCCGGAAGTACTCATATTATAAATATGATTGAGCAAGCGGTTGAAAATGGGGCGTTAAATGAAAACGATCTTGATATAAATGTTAATAGAATTCTAAATCTGATAAAGAAAACTCCTCGTTTTAACAAGTATGCATATAGCGATAAGCCTGATTTAAATAAACATGCTGGTGTAGCCCGAAAAGCGGCAGCTGAGAGTATGGTTTTATTGAAAAACAATGAAGTTCTGCCTTTTGATAAGCAGATATCGAAGATTGCTGCATTAGGTATTGGAACTTACCAAACTATTGCGGTAGGAACAGGTAGTGGCAATGTAAACAGCGCTTATACAACAACCATTTATTCGGGATTGAAAGAAGCAGGGTATCAAATGTCTGATGACATAAAAGAGTTGTATCAAAAATATGTGGAAAGAGAGAAAGAAAGAGTAGGTGAAAAATCTTCGTACTTTGATCCTGATATTATGCTAAAAGAAAAAACCTGGAAGGAGCAGGATCTAACAGTTCTTGCTAAGCAAACGGATATTGCATTGTTTACCATCTCCCGAACTTCGGGTGAATTTGCCGATAGAAAGATTGAAAATGATTTTGAATTATCTATCGAAGAAATGGATATGATAAAAAAGCTATCGAAGGCTTTTCATCAGCAAAATAAGCAACTGATTGTTGTTTTAAACATTGGAGGAGTGATCGAAACAGCATCCTGGAAGCATATGGCCGATGCAATTTTGCTAGCCTGGCAACCCGGTATGGAAGGAGGAAATGCTGTAGCCGATGTTTTATCCGGTAAGGAAAATCCATCAGGAAAGTTAACCATGACTTTTCCTGAGAAATATACTGATGTTCCTTCGGCATCTTATTTCCCCAACCCAGATTTAAATCCAGATAAGGTTATTTATCAGGAAGCTAACATGGTTGGATATCGACATTATCTGGCTAATAATATTAAGCCATCGTTTGCATTTGGTTTTGGTTTGTCATACTCTCAGTTTCTCTACTCCGATTTAGCCATTAAACCTTTGAGTAAAGGTATTTATATAGTTCAGCTTAATGTAACCAATGCCGGTGATTATGAAGGAAAAGAAGTGGTTGAGGTATATGTTAAAACACCACAGGACTCTTTTATTCAGTTAAAGCGTTTTGATAAAACACCTTTGTTAAAACCGGGTGAAATGCATTCAGTAAAGTTTGAAATGGATGCAAAAGATTTTGTATCGTTTAATGCTGTAACCAACCAATGGGAGGCTTCGCAAGGATCGTATGAAATTCTTGTAGGAGCATCGTCTGATGATATCAGATGTAAAGAATCAATACAATTGCCTAAAGCAATTTTACTAACTAAATAAAAGGAAGATATGAAAATAATAAAACGAAATATTCTCTTGTCTATACTGTTAATTGCAGGTGTAACCGTAAGTGTGGCACAAACTTATTATAAGAATGGTGAACAATGGGTTATTAAATCAGAAGAGATCAAACCTAAATTAATTGAAGAAGTAATTCAGCCTCAACGTATGGTTGCAATGGTTGAAAACAAAGATGCGTTTCAAGGATGGGAGGCATCTGAAACAATAACTGTTGATGAGTTTTATCATCAATCGTTTCGTGAGCAAAAAAGCGTAATTATTGATTTTGGAGATCATTATACCGGTTATTTTTCAATGGACTTACAAACCATTTTTGGAACCTCAGATGCGCCGGTTCGTTTTAAGCTCACATTTGGAGAGGTACCGGCCGAGTTGGCAACACCATTTGATCCTTATAAAGGTGATTTAAGTCGTGCCTGGCTTCAGGATGAGGTGGTAACAGTTATGCACATACCTTCAACCGTTAGTTTATCAAGAAGGATATCTGGTCGATATATGAAAATAGAATTGTTGGGTGCATCGCGTTATTTCGATTTCAGAATAAGTGAGGTACGCTTTAGGGCATATACCTCAGTTGCAAACCAACCAGATGAATTAGCCACTACTACCCCAGACAAAATTAAAGCAATAGATAACGTTAGTCAGAAGACACTGAAGGAATGTATGCAAACGGTATACGAAGATGGTCCTAAACGCGACAGACGATTATGGGTTGGTGATATGTATCTTGAATCGTTAGCAAATACGGTCACTTTCAAAAATCATCAGTTAACCCAACGTTGTTTGTATTTATTGGCTGGTTTATCAGATGAAGAAGGTTATGTATTAGGTACTGTGTTTGAAACACCCGAGCCTCATGCTCAGGCTCATCAGCGTTTGATGGATTATTCGCTTTTATACAACTGTACTTTAAAAGAATACCTGAAAGCAACAGGAGATATAGAAACAGCTAATGAATTGTGGCCTGTTGCCAAACGTCAACTGGATATTATTCAAAAATATGTTTCGGAAAAGGGAATGGTTGATTACAAAACAGCCAACAAAGAGTGGTGGTTGTTTTTCGATTGGAAAGAAGGGTTGAATAAAGAAGCTGCCATACAAGGGTTGATGATGTTTGCTTTAAATGAAACTTACACTCTTGCTAAACAACTAAATAAGCAAGATGAAGTTAGTTTTATACCTGCTTTGGTAAAAAAGATGAAAAAGGAAGCAATAGGCAATTTGTATAATAAATCAACAGGATTGTTTGAAAGTGGTGTTGATAAGCAAATATCATATGCATCACAAGTATGGATGATTTTAGGTGGAGCTCTGACAGAAAAACAAGGTAAACGTGCTTTAAAAAATGTAATGAGTAATAAAGAGGCGCTTTTTCCCGGAGGTCCGTATATGTATCATTATTTTATACAATCATTGATTAATGTTGGTATGACAGATGAAGCAAAGCAACAAATAATGGATTTTTGGGGTGGAATGGTTGAAAAAGGAGCAGATACTTTTTGGGAAGTTTACAGTCCAACAGATGATTTTTTATCGCCTTATCATTTTTATCCGGTAAATAGTTATTGTCATGCATGGAGTTGTACCCCAACCTATTTTATAAGAAAATACCCTGAGATATTCCAAAAGTAGTACACAATGCTAAGGGTTGTTTGCTAATAAGCTAACAGCCCTTTTTTACTCTTTGTAATGAAAGAACGAACAGATTATACATTCATTTATCAAGTGGGTAAACACACTTGTGGTAATCAGAATACGAAATTGAATTCAATAATTTGTTCTCAGTAGGCCTCGTCAATAAAGTTAAAAATCAGGAATAGATACTATCTAATAATTATAAGAGGAGCAGGTGTTTTGTTAATTACCTGCTCCTCTTTTTAAATCATCACTAATTTTTAATATAAGCAAAAAGATAACTTATTCAGAGTCTGTTTTTTCTGTTTCAACGGTGTTTTTATCTCTGGTGTTGGCAGCCTTGGCTACAGTCATGGTCTCCATAATTAATTCATTTAAATTATTAATCAGGTTATTGTCTGATTCAGATGGATTAGTGTCGGCCACCATGGCTGTTATTTGAAGTAATGAGCGTACACTTTTTTCCAATGCAGGACGGGTAGATGTTACGGTAGGGCCATCGTTAGTGTTATCGATACTTTCTTTATGTACTTGTTCAAAAGATTGTTGACTATCCTCAGCTTCTGTTAACCACTCGCCGGCCATTAGGCTATTTATCTGATCCGAATACATGTTGCGTATCTCGCTGTATAGTGCTGATGCCGATGCTGTTTGTGCTTTGTATCCCAGGTTCCACAAACTCCATCCGTGCTTACGAATAACTGCAAGAATATCACCAGCCATATCATTCCACCCATCTTTTTTACGATAGCTACATGCCTCAATATAACTTCTAAAGGCTATAAAAGCATCATCTCTTTCGCTATCTTTTTGGGCTTTTATCTCGGTATATGGGGTGCTTCTGTTGTTTTCAAAAGCCAGCGCAAATTTGTCAAATAAATCTTTTACCTTATCGATATAAACTTTTTGAATCGAATCTGTTGCATTAAAAGAGTCATACGTAGTTAACATACGTTTGGTAAAAGTGTAAAGCAGGTTGTTGCTTAGTTTTGAAAATGAAATTGATTTAATCATAATTCTTGATTTTAGGGTGAATTTTTATATGTAATTAGTGATATTCTAATTGGTGCCAACAATTAGTTTCTGTTGGATTATAAAGACCAGTGGAGTCGAAAAACAAATGCCTGTAAAAGCATAAGAGCTAACTGGAGTGTATTAAATCTACGTTTAATTGTATAAAACATATTTTTATAGTTGATGGATTATTTATAATCGTATAGGTATATAGGGCTATAATAATTTTTAAACTATATGCATATTGGCTGATGTTTGTAGCCTTATTAATAACCTGAACCTATATATGCAATGTTTTTATTGATGGATAAATGCTTCTGTGGATATAGGTAATTATTTTTCGACTCTGTAAGAACCTGCATTGGTATAGGTAGTTACTTTATTGTTGAATTTACCTTTATACAGTTACACCGATTTTCTGTTAGCACGGTTGTTATTAATCATACACAGATATTACCATTTATTCATCCTGCTTTTGTATTCATAAATATATGATCTGGTGGAGCTGTAAAATGAGGTATTTTTTTCATTGGGACTTAATTTAGTGTAATTGTATTGGTTATTATTATGTATGAAATAAATAAAAATATTTTTAAATTCAAATATGTGTACTGTAAAATAATTAATTTATTTCAGTTGTTGGCATGGGTTAGTTAGAGTTGGCGATTTCAAAAGCCTTTGTAAATAGGCTATACAGAATGTGGAGAGTTGAATTACTATCTTATTAGTGTTATTGAGTTTACCTGAAGAGTAAATGTACCATGCTTTAGAAAGATGAAATGTTTGTTATGTATTTTGATATAAGCCAAACTGTAGAGTTTCCTTAAGTGCCACTTTAGAAGTAATAATCGGATTTTAATTTGAGTATTCAATTACAAACTAAATGCAAAAAAAGAGGCTGCTTATAAAAAGCAGCCTCCAAACATGGGTTAGTGTTTGATGATTTTATGTATTTCTCTATAGTTATCTGGGGATATAATTTCGATAAAATATATTCCCTGACTACCAGTTTTCTCCCAAATATCAACACTCTGTTGTTGATTAGGCTGTTTTTGTTTCCAATTTATATTAAGTTTATTCATGTTTAAACAACTGAAAATCTTGTTATCTATGCATAGTAAAATGCTGAACTTCTGTAGATGATCTGATATTACCAATATTTTCTAATTTAGCCCAAATTATCATCCTAATGTCCGTTGTATTTACCGGGTTATTCATATCTGATAAGCTTATCAACAATTTCATCAAGTATTATATTATTGTCTTCATCCGATAAAAAGGTCAAAGCATCTTCTTTAAGCTTATTCATATTTTCAATGGATGCATTATCCATATCGTTATTAGCAGTTAATAGTTTGGGCTCTAATCGATAATAATCCTGAGCATTCTTATCATCTGGATTACTTTCATCGATAAGCGATTTATATATTTGTTGTAGGTGATGATCTACCGTTTTTGAATTTCCCGACATCATTATCTCTATTACAGGTTGAATCCAGCTTACAGCACCCCAATCCTTTGCTTTTTTGTATTCATATTGCTTACTCATACTACCTGTGCTTAGCGAAACTATCATCATATCTTTAGCTGTTGGTAACCTTTCACCTAATTTCTCAAATTTCATAGTCCTGATTTCTGAATAGGCTGCAAGTGCAGGATTATTTACAAAAACTCCTCCATCAATTAATGGAAATGGAGTTCCTATTTTATTTTTAATTCTGGCAACTTCAAAATAAGTTGGTGCTGCAGATGTTGCTCGTCCAATATCTTTGACTTTAAAATCATAAATATCATCTGATAAAGATTTTCTTTGCTTAAAGAAATGGGGTTCTCCTTTTCTTATATCGTACGATGAAATAATACATGGTTTTGATAACTCACTTAACATAGCATCGCCAAATGTATCAGCCAAAGCTTCTTCTAACTCATTTGCATCATATTTTTCATCTAAAGTTCCGAGCCCGCTTTTTAATTTTTTCCAAAATGTTACATCAAATATTTCATCACCTCTGTCTAAATATAAATTAACTGCGTTTTCTGCAGTCAATTTTTCTCTTCCGTTTTTAGGTTTTAGAAGATATGATAAAATCAGGATACCTCCGGTACTTGTACCTGCCATAAAATCAAAAAAGTCAGATAAGTAAACATTATTTTTACCTACTTTTTGTTGCAGTTTCTTTTCAAGCCTACTCAATACAATACCTGGTATAATACCTCTAATGCCTCCACCGTCAATTGAAAGAACTCTTATTTTTTTCATTGTTATAGTATTAGTTGTTAGTTTATTACCTTGCTTTAAGTGCAAATTATTTCTGCTTTACTTTTTAAGATGTTTTTTCCTGAATATGGCTTTTATATATGAGGAATGTGACGAGTATTCTTTTAATGTTGAATGGAATGTTTCGTAAAAAGATGCATAGGCTATGCCTGACGGAAAAATGGTATTCTTTTCGTCATGTAGCGTTCTGTATTTTTGAAACTTTAAGAGTAATGATAATTTCTTGGTTGTATTAATGTATTCATATAGTTGCAATGCTTTCTTTCTTGACAATTTCAGATCCTTGTTATCAAGGATGTCCTCCATGTTTATAATGATTTCATCAATACGCTTTATCGATTCTGTAATATCTTCAATATAAACAAGATGGCTGTTAGCGCATTCTTTTGTAGTTATTAAATTAAACAGTGTATAATCTAGTTTATCAATGCTAAGGTATAAGATATCAATTCTTTCTTTCTGTTTCTTACAGCTAAAGGAATCTATACTACTTGCGAAGATTATAAATAGAAGTAAATAAGTTCTCATATGGCAGAATTAAAAGGGTAAAAATTAATTATTCTTAATACCGGAATCTTCTCTGTATTGCTCGATGTAGCTTAATGTTTGCTTTTTAAGATGTCCAATTTCCTTATTTATCTGTTCGATATTTTTATTTAATGTATCAAGTTGTTTATGGTTGCTGAGCCCTGTAGTAATAGAAGAATTAATACTCTCTAAAACATAGTTAAGCTCAGTTAAATATGTTCCTATATCAGTATTAGTTGAATTTGTAGAACTCTTTTTAATTGATTCGTTTATTTCAGCTAAGCTATTTTTTATAGTATCAAATTTACTAAGGAGAAGTGTACTATCTAATTCACTTTGATAGATATACGAATTCCTACTTTTATTTATATTATTAACATTAGAGCCTGATATTACCGAGTATAAAAAGTTTGGCGCATACCATGAAGAGGAAGTATAAAGAAATCCTTTATGATTAATGTCTATTGATTTACTTTCGGATGCCAGACCTGTGATAAGTTGGATAAACATTAAAACATAGATATCAATACCTATTTTAATTGCTTTTTTATAATCTTCACTAATTCCTTTACTACGTATGTAAATACTAAGTAGAATTAAGAGTATAATTATCGTTTCCAACAAGAAAAGCTTATTGACCTTTTTCATGTATAATAGGAACAAATTCTCAACATATAATTTGTAGTCTTTTTGTTTTACCTCAAGTTGATTTCTGATAATATTAGTTAATTCATTGATTTCATATACTGCATTTTTTGTTTTAACAATAGAGTCTGTTAATCCAAGAGATTTTTTTGACATACTACTGTCGTTTAGAAATTTATAATGCTGATACAAGGACGAATAATATTTATCTTCACATGAATCTTTAATAAAGTTTTTAATAGATGCATTCTTATTACTAAGCTCCGAAGCCTTATAATTTGCCAGTTTTAACTTTGTATGAATAATTTCTCTTTGAATAACATTTGCTACACTATCCTGATATTCAAAGTCATTTAAAATATTGAAAAGATTATTTATTTTACAATCATATGGGCCGTATTCAAAAATATATTTAGCAGATTCGTATTTGATTTCTTCTTTAATACTATAATTTTTAACGTTATTGAAGTTTAAAGCCCATATAGAAATGCTACTAAGTGAAAGAATTGCGGCAATAGTTATTATAGGAGTCGACTTATTATTTTTAATCTCTCTTTTTTTAGGTTTGGATTGTAATATAAAATAAACAGCAAGAATAATAATTGGTACTATTATATATACAGCGACAAAAATGCGGAAGATGACAGGTTTTAAAGTTTCATTTTCAAAAGTGTTATTTATGGCGCTGAATATCTGGGGTGTAACAAGTGATAACCCTATAAACCAAAACAAAACTGATTTTAAGTTTGGAATCTTGAGTAAGTCTTTCATATTGGGGAATTGTTTGGTTATGATTAATTAAATATTAAAATAGAGGCTTGTATTCCTGCTTATTTAATTTTGCAAGGTGCTGCAGAGTTTTAAAAATTCGATCTGTTTCATGCATGTTCTTCGTGTATAGCGAAAAAACACGACTAGAAGTTTTATTCCAGCCATCAAATTTTTTTTCTGCAATTATACTTGTTGGATATATTCCATACATTATTATCCGATCTTTTTCATTATCAACGAAAACGGTATCAATTTCATTCAAATTAATGTAATACCTATAACATAGTTTATATTCGTCAGTCAATTTGTGAGATACATACTCTACTATTTGGTTATCTGTAACTTCATAACGAAACTTCTCAACTTCAGAATATGTTTGTGCATTATTTAAAAGCTTTTCTAGGAACTCAATAGTCTCTTCAAAAGTGGGGTTATTCGTGTTTTGCCCAATAGCAACATAGCTTACTAAACTTGCAAGAAGAATTATGATAATATGTTTCATGTCGGTAGATTTAAAAGATTAATGTAATGGAGGGGCAAGGTTCGGTTAATAGTTGCATTATGGAATGTAATTGAATTTTATTTCAACTATTTCATAGCCTTTCTTCTTATATTCTGCCATCATAGCACGTCTTTCTTTAACGGCTTCTTGTTGCGTGTCTTCGCGCGGCATAAAATCATAAGAAGTAGCATAGCAGGCATACTTTTCTAAATCTTCTAAAATCAGATTTTCAGACCATTGTTTTTTGATTTTACTTTTTGTGTAATTACCTGCATCCATCTCAAATATAGTAGAGATAACTAAAACCCACTGAGAATTAACTTCTTGGTGATAATGATAGAAATAGTAGTGGGTATCATCATTTTGTCCATATGATGTTAAGGTAAACATAAACAATACGATTGAAAGGAAATACTTATACATGACTATAGATTTAAAAATTAATATTTATTGATATTGATTTAAAAAAGCTAAGGGCTTTTAGCTTTGCTTCGTCGTATTTACTTATGGTTTCTTCAAGTTTATTTACTTGTTCTAAAATCGGTTTAACCTTCTGTTCCAGTTCTTTTGAGATGCGTTTAATTTCTTCGCTATGCTCTCCGGCTCTTTCTTCAAGATCTTTTAGTATTTCTTCATATTTATCTTGAATATTATTAATAGCTTCATTTGCTTTAGTTAATGTCGAATCAATAACTTCAAGAGTAGATGACAAAGCACTATCAATAGCTTCTTCAACTTTGTTTATTAAGTTGTTTTTGAACTCTTCTGCTTCTTGAATCAACTGAATTATTGTATCCAGAATACTTGCCCCGGGCACAAAGTCTTTAATTACACCTCCTATATCAACTTTGGCTCCTGTAATATATGGCATCATGGTTTTAACCCTATTAACCCCTGTGGTAACAGTAGGTAAATCAACAATTATTTTTTGAGGAGCCATTTCAACGCTGGGTATCTCTGTTTTTATTTCCTCAAGGCGCATTGTTGTTACGGGTACATCAGCGTAAGCAGGTGTAGTGTAATGGTATAATTCAGGTATCTTTGTTTTAATGCCAAAGCCAAGGTGTTTAGTTTTCCATACAGTTTTAACATGATGATGGTCCCCAATTCGTTGCCTTTCCATTCGTACTTCCGGAATACTTATTTTTGCTATAGTTTTAAGAGTCCAAACAACTTTTGGTAAATGAACCATAATGGTTTTTTGCTCCGTTTTGATGGTTGCCGTTGGTAAATCCATTGAGGCCTCTTTCATTTCTGTCTCCATCTCAATATTGTCGAGAATAGCAGAGGGGCCTCCTATGGCTTTAGCCCAGGCTATCACCTGTTTTTCCAAAAGCTCTCTTGCTTTGGCTTGAATCTCTTCCTCAACAAACTCTTTAACTAACTTATTGAGATCAGGTAACTTTAGGTTATCAGTCATAAGTATATATTTAATTTTGTTATTATTATGTAAGTGTATAATGGTTTTAATTGACTTACAGAAACAAAATTAAAAGGGAGAATTAACAGGGTAAATCCCCCGAAAGGGGGAAATTGCTATAATGGAGAAAAAAATGTGGTGTTTATAGGTCTTGCAAAGGGATTGAAACGAGGATATGTGTTCCTTTTTGAGGTTGAGATGAAATCTCGAAGGTACCATCCAATGCCTGAACCCGTGTCTTCATATTAAATAACCCGTTTGAGTTATTGGTATCCACAGCACGAGGATCAAAACCTTTACCATCATCATCAATGGTGAGAATCAATTCGTGGGGGTGCCCTATTAATTGAACCTCCAGAGAGTTTGCTTGGGCATGTTTTTGCACGTTGAGTGAAGCTTCTTGTATTATGCGGAATATTTGTCGGGTAATTTCAGCATTTATCTTTTGCGGTAGGTTATTAAAGTATGATTTAGTTGTAATGAAGGTGTTTTTCTGAAAATCATTTAAATAATTCTCCAGGTATTCCTGCAGGCTAACTATTTCAAATTCATGAGGTGATAGCTCATGTGACATGGAGCGCACATTCTTGTATAAATTATCCAAATCATCATTTACTTCACTGGGTTGGCTTGACGTGTTGTTAAGTTTGTGTTTAAGCAGTGCCAGGCGGCTTCCCACATTATCGTGCAACTCAGCTGATAATCGGGCACGTTCTTTTTCGCTACCTTCAACAAAGGCGGCCAGTAGTTTTTTCTGATGTTCGGCATTGGCAATCAGCAAATCATTTTTTGTTTTATTAATCTGATGTACCTCAAAAATCAAGGCAATTGAAAAAATACCGAATTCGATTACTGATCCCATCAAAAGTGGGTTGGTTGGAAACCATTCGTAGGGGATATAACCTGCATATGAAAGGGCAAATAATATGGCACCTACCAATAATACCAAAACGGCAGACATAAAAAAGTATGCTTTTTTGCGTTGGTATCTTATGCCTTGAATTACAATGATAATCTGTAAACTAAAAGTGATTAGCACAAAAGTATAGTTGGCAAGCAGATAATAATGCATTGTTAATTGAGCTCCACTCAAAACCCAAAAGATAATGTATACCAACATGGCCCAATAATACACTTTAATGCGTTTAAACAAAACGGGGTGTTTTTGAGGAATATTAAAATAGGTTGCTCCAAAGTTTAAAAATGAGAATAGCAAAGGAGAAATTAACATGGTATCCAAAAAGCGTTTGATATTTGGGTGGTTAGGATAGAAAAATTCATAGGCAAACCCAAGGTTGTCAAACATAAACCAGGCCATAATTAAGGTATAAAAACTATATGCATAAAAAACCTTCATCCTTAATATCAAGCCAATTAACAAGCTAAATAAGGCGATAAATACCAATCCTCCGAAATACAAATTGTAGAACAATAAATCTTTAGCTTCATTTTTATTAAAGGCTGATTGATCCCAGACTCTTAATGATAAGCTGGTTTCTCTTTCTCTATCATCTATCTTTAGTATGTATGTGTAAGTTGAGTCATAGGGGATAGACAGCTTTTCAATAAAGCGTCTGTTTTCAATATTTCGATGATGATAAGGGTAAGCTATTCCTCCTTTAGCTTTTAACTGAATACTATCATTAAATAGTTGATACAGCTCATATTTATGCAGGTAGTTATTATTTATTTCAAATGTAAAGTTATTGTGAGTCGATCTATTCTTCAATTGAAAATAGATCCATTGGTACTCATTGAACTTTATTTTATCAGAAGGGCGGTTAATGGTATCGAAAATTGCAATACTTTTTTCAATTGACATATCTTCAACAGAAGAATATAGTAAATAGCGGCTGTTAAGCGATTGGCTTGTAAAATCTTCTGTAAGATTGATGGGTTGGTTCTTATTTGAAGTAAACTGTGGGGTGCACGCAAAAAGTGACACTATCAATAGTATCAGAGTTATTTTCTTACCGACTAAAGTATACTTATAAAAGCTGATGTTCATAGGCATATTTAATAAGTTCGGTAACTTTATTAAGGTTGAGTTTACGAAAAATGTTTTTCCGATGTGACTTTACCGTTTCATAACTAATAATAAGCATTTCAGAAATCTCCTCGGTACTTCTGCCATCAACAATTAATCGAATAATTTCCTTCTCGCGCTGGGTTATTTGAGCTTTAATGGTAAAGGAATCTTCTGCCAATTCAAAAGATTTATTATCAGGTGTCTCAACATTGCCACTGGTAAAAAATGGATCATCTGTAGAGGAGAATATTACCTGCCTTAATTCATCAATGCTCGCTTTTTTTGAAAGGTAGGCATTGGCTCTATTTTCTTTGATTTTTTTAATCAGGTAGGCATCTTCATACATGGTTAAAATGGCTATAACCATTTTAGGAAATCGAAATCTGATATCTTTTAATATTTCCAGACCATTTTTACCTGGCAGGTTTAAATCCAGAAAAAGAACATCAGGATTTAAGATTGACAGTTTATCTGCAATATTTTCACCCGAATCTAAAGTTGCAATGACTTTTACATGATCTATTCCGCTTATTATTTTTGATATTCCTTCGGCAAATAGATTTTGGTCATCAACTATTACAATGCTTTTGGAAACAGGTATAGTATTGCTTTCGGATCTTTCCATTTGAAAGAGATATTATATGGTTAGTTTTGATTAATTGTATAACAGTTTACAATTATGATGGATAATTGTTTTTTGATAGAACATACTATTTTATGAATTCATTCAATTATTTAATGAGTATGTCATATTCATTCTTTTTTTTAATCAAATATGGGTTTAAGCGATCCGGTTTTTAAAGTTGAATGACTATTTCATTTTCCTTATCTTTTAATAAAAATGAAAGATTTTATCGATAGAAACTGTGTTCCTTGTAAAGGAGGAATACCCCCGCTGAATGAAGAAGAGGTTAAAGAGAGAATGGAACAGTTAGAGAGGTGGAAGGCCGTGAATAATCATCACCTTCAAAGATCTTTTGAATTTAAAGATTTTCAGTCAGCTCTGGTTTTTGTTAATCAGGTGGGACAAGTTGCCGAGCAAGAAAATCATCATCCCGAAATCTGCTTTACATGGGGCAAGGTAGATATCCGTATTTGGACTCATAAAATTGATGGTTTGCACGACAATGACTTTATTCTGGCTGCTAAGATTACTAATCTATTCTAAACTACAGCAGTTGAATGTTAAGTTAACAGTTGACTATCTAGTTCAAGCTGCTTTTGTAGGCCTACTTAATAAAAAATTAAATTGACTTACTTATCTGTTTGAGAATCATAATGTATTTTTGCGGCTAGTTTTTTGATTTTTCACAAAAATATATCATGATTGACTTACATGCGCATACGACCATTTCTGACGGAACATTAACTCCCAAAGAGCTTATTCATCTGGCTAAAGAAACAGGTTTGGAGGCAGTTGCTATAACTGATCATGATAGTATTGCTGGTTTGGAAGTAGCTCAGATAGAAGCTAATAAATTGGGGGTTAATCTGGTTAATGGTATTGAATTTAGTACCGCTTTGGGTGAAAATCGTTTGGTACATATTCTTGGTTTAGGTATTGATCCGAATAATGCTGACTTTATTAGAATTTATACAGATTATAGGCGAGAAAGATCAGACAAACTATCTGTAGTATTTGAAAAACTCCGAAACATGGGGGTTGATATTAAGCGCGAAGATGCGGAACCATTTGTGATTGGTGGATATATGGATAGGCAAGCTGTTGCCAAGTGCCTGGTTCAAAAAGGATATACAAATAGTGTTAAAGATTCGTGGGTACAATACCTCGATAAAGTAGATTACGTATCAGGCGAATTGATAGAACCTCAAGAGGCTTTTGAAGCTATACATGTTAGTGGAGGTAAGGCTTTTATGGCTCACTTTCACCTACCCATTGGGCTAAAAGGGTACTCCGAGACAGAAACCCGTGAACGTCTAAAGCAACTTAAACAATTAGGTTTGGATGGCATGGAATACTATTATCCATCTTTTACCGAGGAGGATCAAAAACGTTGCGCCCAGTATATCCATGAATTTGACTTTATAAAATCAGGTGGATCCGATTTTCATGGAGCTAACCGTCCGCATATTAAATTAGGCGTTGGAGAAGGAGACTTTAAAGTGCCGGATGAATTGCTTAAGAATATTGTTCCCATAGGAGCTTTGTTAAAAGCTAAATGTAAGGGAGCTTGCATCTAGATGTAATATGGATTAATGTTAACTCATTCAGATAATTATCTTATAATTTGGGTAGTTATAGGATAGTAACTTTTATAGTCAAATAAACTAACTAAGAAGGTTCGGTTGAGTTCTTGTCTACTTATTTTTCTTATATTGCATTTGTTAAACAATGTTAATGAAATAGCAATTAAGCTTAATGTTAGTAGAAAGTGAAGATGCAAATGAATTCGTATTCATACAATTAAAAGATGGAAACGAATCGGCCTTTGAGCATGTTTTTAAAGCTAATTATGATTCGATTGTTGGCTTTTGTTATCAATTTATTTTCGATCATGATAAGGCGGCCAGTCTGGCGCAGGAAGCTTTTATTAACCTATGGATTAATCGCAATAAGATTGAATCATCCAATGGCATAAAATCTTTTTTGTATACTTATGCCAAGTCGTCTTGCCTTAATTTTATTCGTCATCAAAAAGTAATTAAGAGATACGAAGATCAACGTTTGCAACAGGTAGAGAGTAATATTAATGCCGAAATATTAAACTCTTTTAATTTTGATTCCATTGAATTTACCGAAATGGAAGAGTTGATTTATCGTGCCATTAATGAACTACCCGAGAAGAGCAAGCAGGTTTTTATGATGAGTCGCTTTGAATCAAAGAAGAATAAGGAGATTGCTGAGGAACTTCAAATATCAGTAAAATCAGTAGAAGCGAATATCACAAGAGCCTTAAAACAATTAAGTATAAAATTGGCGGAATTCTTACCAGCTGTGTTAGTTCAATTAGTGATTCGTTACCTTTCGTAACATTTTTTAAAATTTTCTTCATTTTGATATAGGGTGTATCCATGTTTGCGTGTACTAATGGTATAAAGCAAAAAAATGGATCATACTCAAGTCATAAAATATCTATCAGGTAAAGCTACAGAAGAAGAAGTGAAGGAGATTTTTAAACAAATCGAAAACTCTTCCGAATTCAAATCTGAGTTTATAAAACTAAAGAAAGCCTATGCTCTTACATCCAAATCATCAGAGGATAGTCATAGCATATGGAATCAGGTAATATCACGCAGTATTCATCGTAGAAAAATTCAATCAATTAATGTTATTGCCCGTTATGCAGCTATCGTTATATTGTTTTTTGCATTGGGCATGTTCATTCAAAAACAATTGAAATGGGGAGGTATTGATGAGGCGGTTTATGCGTCTAATGCAGTGATTGATGTCCCTTACGGGCAAATGTCCAATATCACTTTACCAGATGGAACGGTTGTTCAATTAAATTCGGGAAGCCACTTCTCATACACAGGTAACTTTACCCAGGGCGAGCGAACAGTTGAATTAACAGGCGAGGCTTTTTTCGATGTAGCTAGAGATGCAGAACATCCTTTTATAGTAAAGACCAAAACGCTCGATTTTGTAGTGCATGGAACCTCTTTTAATATTCAGGCTTATGATGATGACGATAGAATCAACACAACATTGGTAGAAGGAAGCCTAGGGGTTGTAGCTAAAAAGGGAGATGAGATCGTTCGTCTGAAACCGGGACAAAAAATTAGCTATAACGATGTTTCAAAGAAATATAGTGTGAAAGAGGTAGATGTTGATTTATACACATCGTGGCAAGATGGCATCATCATCTTTAGAAATGAAAAGTTGGAAGATATAGCAAAGAAATTGGAGCGATGGTACAATGTTGAGATTATTATTAAAGATCAAAAGCTGGCTAAAGAGTTGTACTTCGGATCGATCATGAAAAATAAACCTATTGATCAGATTTTGGAAGTGCTTAAAAGAACTTCCTCACTTCATTATCAAATCGAATACCGATCAGACAGACCTACTCTTATTTATTGGGAGTGAGTGCGTAGTTAACTAATTATTAATCTAAAATAGAAGTATTTAAAACAAAAGAAGCTAACAAAAAAATCAGGCCGTGAATAGTGTTAGTATCCTCGACCTGAAGTGTAAAACGGATGTTACCAGCATCCGGTTCTACATCAAGAAATAACGCCTGCGCTAACAGGCAAGTATTAACTCGAACATTCAAAATTATGAAAAAAAAACCGGATTTGAGTCTGAATCATTCAGATCTCAAGCAAATTATGCGAATTATGAAGCTAACAGTCTTGTTCATATTCATCTTAAGTATGAATTTATACTCAAAATCTTTCGCACAAACAGGAAAGATATCCTTAAACATTAATTCTACGTTTGAGGAGGTTATTGAGCAAATTGAAGCAAAAACAGGTTACCATTTTGTATTAAAAGCCGATGCGGAAATATTAGACAGAATGGTAGCTGTTGACTATGAAGATCAGGATCTTGATCAGGTACTTGCCGATATATTTAAAGATACAGGATATACATACGAAGTAATTGATCAGTACATTGCCGTTACTAAAGTGAAGGATGTTCAGCAGCAGGAACAGCCTGAAAAGGTTACCGTTACCGGAAAGGTTACTGATGCATCAGGAGCTCCATTACCAGGTGTAACAGTGGTTATACAAGGAACTACGGAGGGAACCATCACCGATTTTGATGGGAACTATTCTTTGGGTAATGTGGGTATAGCAGATGTGTTGGAGTTCTCGTTTATTGGTATGCAAAAACAAGTAATTGCTTTAAATGGAGCAACAGACATAAATGTTACTTTATTGGAAGAATCGGTTGGATTGGATGAGGTGGTAGCCATTGGTTATCAGGTTCAGCGTAAGGCCGATTTAACCGGAGCCATTGAGGTAGTTGAATTAGAATCGATAGAAAATGTTAGTTTAAGTTCAGGTAACCCCATGCAGGCTTTACAAGGTCGTGTTCCTGGATTATATATCGAAAAAAGTGGTTCTCCTAATGCCGCCAATAATCGTATCTTAATTAGGGGTGTAAATACTTTGGGAGACAACAATCCTCTATACATTATTGATGGAGTACCAACCAAACGTCCGGAAGTATTTCAAGGCTTAAGTGCCGGATCTATTGTATCGGTTCAGGTACTGAAAGATGCTTCAGCATCCTCTATTTACGGAGCACGGGCTTCAAACGGAGTAGTGATAGTTACAACTAAAAACGGATCAGACAAGAAAGGAGAGGTTAGTGTACAGTTTAACTCTAATCTATCAGTTCAAAGCGAGAAATCACAGCGTTTAAATATGCTTAATGCAGTAGACCGAGGACGTGCTTTGTGGCAGGCTTCAGTTAATGATGGTATTGATCCAGCCAGTGGGTACGGGGAAATATACAACTTTGACTGGAATGGTGATTATAGTAATCCTGTATTAAACAGTGTTACTCCGCAGCCATATGTAGGAGGTGATACTAATGTTCCGGTAGGTGATACTGACTGGCAGGATGCAATCTATCAAACCGGTTTTGTGATTAATAATGATCTTACCATTTCAGGAGGTACAGAAAAATCATCGGTACTAATGAATGTAGGTTATATCAAAAACACTGGAATGTTAAAGTATACCGATTACGACCGTATCACAGCCAGAATTAACGGACAAACTAGTTTGTTGGATGATAAGGTTAAGTTTGGATTAAATGCTCAATTTGTATCTTCCAATGAAACATTGGCAGCAAATGATTTAGGTAATGCACCAACTCCCGGATTAGGTGTTACCATGGCACCAACCATACCTGTTTACACAGCAGATGGTGAATATGCCGGGCCACTGGGATCAGGATATTCAGATAGAAATAATCCGTTAATGATGCAATACATTAACCGCTGGGATAATACCAATCGTAAGTATTTGTTTGGAAGTGTATATGCTGAAATACAACCTGTAAAGAATTTGGTTTTTAGAACAACCTTAGGGCTTGATTATTCAATGGTGAAGGATAAGGATATTGAACCAGCTTTTACCAACGGTTTTATTGCCAGATCGGTTAATAACCTGAGTATTTACAATAGTGATTTTACCAGTGTAACATGGACAAATACCGCACATTATAGTCTGGATTGGGGAAAAAGTAAATTCGGATTTTTATTGGGTATTGAAGCTGTAAGCGACGATTTCCAGGATTTTATGGGTTACAAAGAAGGTTTTTCAACGCAAACAGAGGAGTTCTTTGTATTGAGCGCCGGTACCAACAACGGAAATAGCTTTGGTACAGCAACCGGAAGTCGTTTGTTCTCTCAATTTGGTAAGATAGATTTCAATTATGATGAGCGCTTTTTGGCTTCAGTTACTTTACGTCGCGATGGTTCGTCTCGTTTTGGAGCAGATAATAGATATGGATTTTTTCCTGCTGCCACTTTCGGATGGCGTTTGAGTGAAGAATCTTTTATTAAAGACATGGATATCTTTTCTAATTTAAAATTCAGAGCGGGTGTAGGGCGCGTTGGTAACCAGGATGTAGGTGATTTTGCCAGTCTTGGATTATACGAACCTCGTTATGGAGCCGTGGCCAGCCAGGTGGATGGTGTCTCGCATAATGATTTCTTCGATAATTATTGGAATGTAGGTTCAGCCTATGACTTAAACGGACAAAATACGGGTAATCTATCTTCTGGTTTTGTGTCAGTTCAAGCCGCCAATCCTGCATTAAGATGGGAAACTACAGATGAATTGAACCTTGGATTGGACTTTGGCTTTGCAAATGGTAAGTTGATTGGATCCTTTGATTGGTATACCCGAAAAACGACTGATATATTAATTCAACCACCAGTAGCTTCAGCATTAGGCGAAGGACAACTACAGTTCTTAAACGGAGCCACCAAAAAGAATACTGGTTGGGAATTTGCTTTGAGCTATCGTAAGCAGGTAAACGACGATTTTATGTATGAAGTAGCAGGAAGTGCCAGTCATTTTGCCGATAAGATTACCGATCTGCCCGAAGCGGTAAGAACAGCTTATCCGGGTAACTCAGAGCAAACAGTGGTTGGTCATTCAGAACTTTCGATATTTGGTTATGTTGCTGATGGTATTTTTAAGAATGATGCTGAAGTGCAAGCGCATGCCGATCAGGTGGGTGCAGCACCAGGCCGTATCAGATGGGCCGATTTAAACAATGATGGTGTTATCAATTCTTCTGATCAGAAGTTTTTGGGAACCCTGCTTCCTAAATTGGAATACAGCCTTCGCATTGATTTGAACTACAAGAATTATGATGTTTCGATATTCGGATCTGGAGTAGCCGGAAAAACAGGATATGATCCTTACACCTTTTATAACGACTTTATTCGTGGTCGCGACAATGTTGGTCCTGGTGTGTTTAGTGCATGGACTCCGCAAAATCCAAATTCCGATGTTCCTGCATTGACTTTATCAGATAGTAATAACGAAACACGTACTTCCAGTTATCTGAATGTGAATGCCTCGTACTTTAAGTTACGTAATGTTCAGGTTGGATACACATTACCAGCTGGAATCATGGAACGTTTGCACATGGAAAAACTTCGTTTCTATGCAATGGCCGAGAATTTATTCTGGATTAAGAGTAAGGAATTTCAGGGACCGGATCCTGAACGTACAAATCTGGATTTAGTGCCTATTCCAAGAACTTTCTCAGTAGGTGTAAATGTTTCATTCTAATCAATCAAAACTAATTAAGTCATGAAAATGAAAAATATCAATATATACATCGTAGCACTGATTAGCATGTTAGCTCTTTCTTGCAGCGATTATCTCGAAACAGAACCTCAGGGTTTTATCACAGCCGGCAGTCCTACCATCGATGCCGCTGAAGGATTGGTTACCGCCGCTTATGCCGGTATTGGAAATGATGATATGATTGGTCCTATTGCAAGTATGTGGGTGTATGGAAGTGTTAGGTCTGATGATGCCTACAAAGGAGGAGGTGGTGTAGCCGATATGGAACCGTTCAACTTTTATGAGCAGTATAATCTAACTCAGCCATTTCAAAATTGGTTAGCCGGTTTGCCTTTTACTTGGGAGAATTACTATCGGGCTATTTCTCGTGCTAATTCAGCTTTAAAAACTCTTAATGAGTTGACTGATGAAGAATATGCCTTACGTAAGACACGAATGGCAGAGGCTCGATTCTTAAGAGGTCATTCCCATTTTATGTTGAAAGTGCTTTTTAAGTACATTCCATATATCACAGAAGATCTTAGTAAAGAAGAAATATTAGCCACCAAAAACCGTGCTTATACAAACGATGAATTATGGAGTAAAATCGCCGAAGATTTTGAATTTGCCATGAATAATCTACCTGAAAAGCAACCTGAAGTTGGTAGAGCCAATAAATATGCTGCTGAAGCTTATTTGGCAAAACTAAGATTGTATCAGGCATATGAACAAGATGATAATAACCAGGTTATTAATATCAATAAAGAGCGTTTACAAGAAGTGGTTGATCTTTGTGAAGATGTAATCACTAAAGGAGGTTACAGTTTGCAACCTGATTTTGGTGAGAATTTTCTGGATGGTTATGATAATGGACCTGAATCTGTTTTTGCCATTCAGTTTTCAATTAGTGATGGAACTACTGTTGGTCGATTGAACTTTGAAAATGGATTAAACTATCCGCATGGAGCTCCTCAGTATGGTTGTTGTGGATTTCATCAACCTAGTCAGAATTTGGTAAATGCATTTGCAACCAGTACAACCGGACTGCCTAAATTTGACACTTTCAACGATGTGGAGTTGAGTGCTGCAGATATTACACCTGATGGCGTAACAGTTGATCCTCGTATCGATCATTCGGTAGGTTTAGACGGACATCCGTACAAATACAGAAACGAAGAGAATTACATCTTTAGTAACAGCTGGGTACGCGATCCTGGAGTTTATGGCTATTTTCAGAGTATGAAGGAGCAACAGGCTGCCGATTGTTCTTGTTATAAGAAAGAAGGTCCGTTTATGGGCGTATCTAAAAATATAGATGTAATCCGTTATGCCGATGTGCTTTTAATGCAAGCCGAAGCTTACATTGAGTTGGGGCAACCTGAGATGGCTCGTCCTCTTATTAATCAGGTACGAAAAAGAGCTGCTGAAAGTACCGGAAGAACTCGTTTTGCAGATGGTTCTGCTCCATCCAATTATTTAATCTCGGAATATGACGGAACTAATCTGGCATGGAATCAGGAAAATGCACGTATTGCTCTTCGTTGGGAACGTCGTTTGGAGTTTGCATTGGAAAGTCCTCGTTTCTTCGACTTAGTTCGTTGGGGTATAGCCGCTACTACTTTGAATGATTATTTAGAAAAGGAAAAAACAAGACACGATTTTTTGAATAATGCAAAGTTCACTGCTGGTAGAGATGAGTATTTTCCAATTCCGCAACGCGAAATCGACTTTACGGTGGATTCTTATACTCAAAATGTAGGATACTAATAAATAATATAATCATGGTGGAAGTATATTGCTTCTGCCATGATTAACCCAAAATATCTCAAACAAATTCAAGTTGAAATGAAAAATTCCATAGCAAATATAATACTGGTTTTGATTGTTTTTTTGGGGGGCTCTGGTTGTGGTAATAAAAATATCAGAACATCTATACACTTTAGTTTACAGGATTCGGCACTAACAAAACCGGTTGAAATAATTTGTGTTGATGATGTCTATCATCTGTATTATACCTATTCAATTGATGGAAAGAGCAAAAAATGGGGGCAGGTGGAAAGCAAAGATTTACAGCATTGGAATAATGTACCAATGAGGATAGAATCAGCAACAGAGAATAATATTAAGAGTATTTTGGTTGATTGGAGTTACCTGACAAAATACAGCAATGAAAAGCCTGGTTTAATCGCATTTTGTAGTAACGATGATAAATCGGGAGAATTAAGCCTCTTATTCAGTCATGATAATGGTTTAACATGGAATGAAGATTCAGATGTCTCCATATTACTCGATGGTTTATCAGATCCAATAATGGATTTGAAAGTGTTTTGGAACGATAATACTCAGAAATGGAATATGTTGGTGTTATCGGGATACCAGGTTCAATTCTATTCTTCAGATGATTTGAAAGAATGGGAATATGTAAGTCGATTTGGCGATGATGTGTATTTGAAATCAGGCGAATGGACAAGTGTTGATTTCTTTCCGATGGAAGTAGAAAAAACAGGAGTAATAAAGTGGATACTAACCATTAGTGCTGATAAAGGTTCGCCCAATGAAGGGAGTGGTGTACAGTATTTTGTTGGTGACTATGACGGTTTTGCTTATGTGTCATCTCATAATAAACCCAAGTGGATTGATCATGGAAGCGATATCTATCAAACCGTTGTTCTTTCAGATTATTATACTGTAAATAAACAGCCTGTTTTGATCGGAAGTATTTACAATTCAATCTATCAAAAATTTAATCTGCCTGATGATGCTCAAACAGAGTTTTCATTGGTTCGTAAACTAAGTTTAATTGAGAAGTTTAATGATTTATACCTTATTCAACAGCCAACCAATCTGGCTGAATCCAATTCAGCGAGTAATACTTTTATATCAGGTATAGAGTTGGCTGATCAGAAGCAAATTGAAGAAAAAGCTCAATTACCTATAAAGATTGATTTGAAATTTAATGTTGATAATCGTTTGTATTTAGGTATGGCAGAGGTTTTTGGTGTTAAAATATCGAATGATAATGGGCAGGAGCTAATTGTAGGCTATCAGGCAGAACGAAGGTATTTCTTTATTTCTGATCCATCCATTCAAAAGAATTACCCCGATACATGGGATGGTTTTAACTATGCTCCATATGTTACCAATGAGCCACAAGTTGATATGACCTTGATTATCGATCAAAAATCAGTTGAATTATTTGCTATGGAAGGATTGGTGGGGGTATCAAGAAAGTTTGTTTTTGAAGGAGATGTGGTTGATTTGCAGTTTTTTGGTAAGAATGGTTCCATCAGTTTACAGGAAGGAAAGATTACAGAGTTGAAGTGAAATTATAACAGCTAAACTAATAAAGATGAATTATAAATCCTATATAATATTTTTAATTCCCATGTTAATATGGGCTTGTTCTTCTGGTTCAGATAAACAGACGGAAAGCAAAGAGATAAGATATACAGAGCAATATCGACCGCAATACCATTTTTCGCCAGATTCAGCCTGGATGAACGATCCCAATGGAATGGTATACTACGATGGTGAATATCATCTGTTTTATCAATATTATCCTGATAGTACGGTTTGGGGGCCCATGCACTGGGGGCATGCAGTTAGCACCGATTTGGTCCACTGGCAGCATTTACCCATTGCCTTATATCCTGATAGCTTAGGTTATATTTTCTCAGGAAGTGCAGTGGTTGACTGGAAAAATACCAGTGGATTAGGTACCCAGGAGAATCCTCCATTGATTGCCATATATACCTACCACAATGCGCTAATTGCTGAAGCTGGTGTAGTGGATGTGGAGTCGCAGGCCATTGCTTATAGTATTGATAAAGGGCGAAGCTGGATCAAATACGAAGGTAATCCTGTGATACCTAATGACGGGAATAGAGATTTTCGTGATCCCAATGTTTTTTGGAATGAAGACATTCAAAAATGGAATTTGGTTCTCTCGGCGCACGATCATGTGCAAATATATTCCTCTGATAATTTAAAAGAATGGAAATATGAAAGTGATTTTGGTGTTGATGCGGGCGGTCATGGAGGCGTTTGGGAATGTCCTGATTTATTTCCTTTGAAGGTAGATGATACAGAGGAGGCTAAATGGGTATTAATTGTAAATATTAATCCGGGTGGACCCAATGGAGGCTCCGCAACCCAGTATTTTACGGGTGAATTTGATGGGCGTAAGTTTAATGCCGATACAAAAGAAACCAAGTGGTTAGATTGGGGACATGATAATTATGCTGGGGTAACCTGGGCTGATGTTCCTAAAGAAGATGGTCGCAGAATTTTTATGGGGTGGATGAGTAATTGGGATTATGCACAAGTGGTTCCGACTAAAAAATGGAGAAGTGCAATGACCTTGCCTCGTGTTCTTTCATTAGTGAAAAAGAAAGATGAATTTATGGTGCGATCTACACCAGTTGAAGAAATCAATAAAATCATCAATACTGAAACTGTTATTTCAAATCAAGTTAAAAGCATAAGTGATGAGTTTGTGCTAAATACAAAAGGAATAAATCTGAATCAAAGTCATTTGGTATTTGATTTTGAATTAGGTGATTCTATTCCTCACGAATTTGGAATTATTTTAGAAAACAACCTAAATGAGCAAATAAAATTTAGCTATGTTGATTCGACAAAACAGTTTCAATTTAATCGTACACAATCGGGTAATTTAAGTTTTTCCGAAAAGTTTGCACATATCTCAACAGCACCTTATCAAACAGGATCAACCTTGAATTTGGAGATCTTCATCGATGCAGCTTCGATGGAAATATTTGTTAATAATGGAGATGTGGTGATGACCGAAATATTCTTTTGTACTCAGCCATTCAGTAAATTAAAAATATTTTCTAAAGGGCAAGCTATTTCGATGACTCATTCTCAATTGGCTGAAATTAAATCAATTTGGTGATCTAAATCCAATATGAAAATCATGAAAACAACATTAAAAACGATACTACTCGCTATAGGAATTTTACTACTGCCATATTCAGTGATAGTTGCACAAAATTCCAACGTCATAGAAATTCAAACTCAGTCAACCTCTCTGGTTTATGCGGTGGATAAAGATGGACGGCTGGTATTTCAACATTATGGAGCAAAGGTTGATGCAAACGATGACTTTATGCAGCAAAGGGCTTATCCTAAAATGGATACTGATAGAGATTTCTCTTACGAAGCCTATCCGGCCTTTGGACATGGAAATATTAATGAACCGGCTTTAACAGTCATTCATTCCGATGGTAGTTTAAATACCGAGTTGATTTATAATGGTGTAAATATCGACAAATCGAACCCAAATGTCGAAGAAACAGTTATCCAATTAAAAGATCCGGTATATGACTTTACCGTTGAACTTCATACCAAAGCTTTTTACAAAGAAGATGTAATCAGTCAGTGGACGGTGATAAAAAATGATGAGGAAGGAGCTGTGAAGCTCACTAATTATGCTTCATCTTATTTGCCATTGAAAGCTCAAAGCTATTACTTAACACATTTTTATGGTGCCTGGGCTGGCGAAATGACTATGGTGGAAGAGAAGATTGAAAATGGCATTAAAGTTATCGATTGCAAGAAAGGAGTGAGAACAACACAAACTGAAAATGCTTCGTTTATTTTAAGTTTGAACCATCCATCTTTAGAAAATTCGGGAGAATGCTATGGGGGTGCATTAGCATGGTCGGGTAACTACCGTTTGGCTTTTCAGCTGGATGAGTGGAAAATGCTTAATATTGTAAGTGGTATCAATCCATTCCTTTCGGACTGGACCTTAAAAACAGGAGAGCAATTTACTACGCCTGAAATGATTTACACCTATAGTAACGAAGGGCGTGGTCAGGTTTCACGTAATCTGCACGACTGGGGCCGCACATATGCTATGGTTGGCGGAAATAAAATACATGATATTGTGCTAAACAGTTGGGAAGGTGCATATTTTACTTTTGATGAAAAAACACTAACAGGCATGATGGATGATGCTGCCGAAATGGGAATTGAGACTTTTGTGCTGGATGATGGCTGGTTTGGAAATAAATATCCTCGAAACAGCGACACTGCCGGTTTGGGCGATTGGCAAACCAATAAAAAGAAATTACCCCACGGGATTGATTACTTGATTAAATATGCGCACAAAAAAGGACTCAAATTTGGATTGTGGATTGAGCCTGAAATGGTGAATCCTAAAAGCGAATTGGCCGAAAATCATCCGGAGTGGATTGTGCAAAGTAATGGACGAGAGAAAATTACTTGGCGAAATCAGTTGCTATTGGATTTGTCAAATCCCAAAGTGCAGGATTTTGTTTACAATGTGTTTGATAGTTTATTAACTACTCACCCCGGTATTGAATATATAAAGTGGGATGCCAACCGACATGTGGAACAGGCCGGATCAACTTATTTACCTTCCTCGGAGCAGACTCATCTATGGAATGGCTATACGCAGGGTTTGTATGCTGTTTATGAACGCATTCGTGCCAAATATCCTGACTTTGTAATTCAGGATTGCGCTTCAGGTGGTGGACGACTGGATTATGGTGCATTAAAATATCATAATGAGTACTGGACATCAGATAATACCGATCCTTTATCGCGCATTTTTATTCAATACGGAACCACTTTAATTTATCCACCAGTGGGGGCAGCATCGCATGTGTCAACTAGTCCTAATCATCAAACCATGCGCGTTACTCCACTAAAATTTCGCTTTGATGTGGCCATGACCGGTCGCTTGGGAATGGAATTGCAGCCTAAAGATATTCAGGGAGAGGATCGAATATTTGCCGAAGATGCCATCAAAAACTATAAACAATTTATACGTCCGATAATAACCAACGGTGATTTGTACCGATTACAATCGCCTTATGATGAAGGTGGTTATGCATCCCAAATGTTTGTTTCAAAGGATAAGGAATCGGCTGTACTTTATGCCTTTAGTACCGATCAGCATACACGTGGAGTTTATTCAACCATTAAACTAAACGGACTGGATACGAATAAAGAGTATCAGATTATTGAAATCAATAAACAAGGCGATAGTCAATTCTGGGGTGATGGTCAAACGTTTTCTGCATCTTACCTGATGAGTGTGGGTATAGAATTAACTCTTTCAGAACAGTTTGATAGTGCTGTATTTAAACTAAAAGCTGTTGGTTATAATAAATAGTAAATTTATGGAGACGAATAATAAAATACACGCAACTTATTTATATTGGATTACATTTGTAGCTATTAATGGGGGATTGTTATTTGGATTAAATATGGCTGGTATATCAGGTGCCGTTGATATGCTAAAAAGTGAATTTTCTTTAACCGATGGCGGTTTGGGAACCGTTGCTGCCTTATTAACATTTGGTTGTTTAATCGGGGCCCTTTTTACTGGCAACTTCACCGAAAAATATGGACGAAAGAAAGTGATGCAGGCAACAGCATTACTGTATATAATTTCTGCCATGGGGTGTGCTTTAGCCGAATCATCTGTGATATTGATTGTGTTCAGAGTACTATCAGGTTTGGCTGTAGGAGCTACATCGGTAGTGGGGCCTATGTATATTTCTGAAATATCACCTGCTCATAGTCGGGGAAGGTTGGTTTCAATGAATCAGTTTGCCATTACCATTGGAATTGTTTTAGCTTATATCTTCGATTATTTTCTTATTGATTTAGGAGATGACAGTTGGCGTTATATGCTAGCTGTACCAGCAATATTCAGTATTTTTTATTTCATTTTTATACTAATTTCTTTTCCGGAAAGCCCGCGATGGCTAATTGCTAAGGGGAAAAAAACTGAGGCCGAAGCTGTAATGTTAAAGATTGGAGGAGAGGAGTTGGTAAATAATGAAATGGAGCAAATAGAGAGAGTTATAAAGGAGGAAAAATCAAAAGAAAAAGTTAGGGTTTCAGAACTGTTTAAGGGGAAAACAGGTAAAATTGTTGCCATTGGAACAGCCATTGCTGCGCTACAACAAATAACAGGAATTAATGCAGTTATCATGTTTGCACCCGATATTTTCAAAGCGGCTGGATCGGCCCAGGGAGATTCGATGATGCAAGCCATGATTGTTGGTCTGGTTAATTTTCTAATGACAATTGTAGCACTTTGGCTGGTTGATAAAAAAGGGAGAAAGACTTTACTGCTTTGGGGGGCAGTAGGCATGGTTGTTTCACTGGCATATCTTACTTTTGAATTTAGCAAACAGACCCAGTATGGAGCCGGAGTACTCATTGCTTTATTGGTTTATATCTCCTTTTTTGCAGCCTCCTTTGCTCCTGTTATGTGGGTTATTATATCAGAAATATATCCCAATAGAATTAAGGGTGTGGCTATGTCATTTTCAACAGCAGTAAGCTGGTTATGTACATTCCTGACAGTTTATTTCGCACCTGTTATACAAGGGCAATTGGGGCTAAGTTACCTGTTTGGTATCTTTGGTATATTCAGCGTTATAGCTTTTGTGTTTGTAAAATTCCGGATCCCTGAAACCAAAGGGAAATCGTTGGAACAAATTGAAAAAGAACTTGGATTGATTTAAAATTATGGCAAAGAAACCATTAGTAATAGGCATAGGTGAGTTATTATGGGATGTATTTCCCGATCATAAACAAATGGGAGGTGCTCCATGTAATTTTGCCTATCATGCTTCTAAGTTAGGCTTGGATAGCATGGCAATCAGTGCAATAGGCAATGATGAATTAGGTGTTGAAATTATTAATAAACTGGATGCTGTTGATTTGAAATACGATATACAGCGAGTTGACAAAGACACGGGAACCGTACAAGTAACTTTGGATGATAAGGGAGTGCCACAATACGAAATTTGTCAACCTGTTGCCTGGGATTTTATACATATGAAACCCGAATATAATAAGTTGGCTAACTCAACAGATGCTGTTTGTTTTGGCTCTTTAGCTCAACGGGGTGAAGTTTCACGAACCACCATTAGGAATTTTGTAAACCAGGTACCCAATGATGCTTTAAAGGTCTTTGATATTAATCTGCGGCAGCATTTTTATTCAAAAGAGTTGTTAGAAGATTCGCTGATGATGTGTAATGTTCTTAAAATTAATGATGAGGAAATTAAGGTTGTTTCTGAGATGATGGGTTTACAAGGTGATGATGTAGAGAACTGTCAAACTCTTCTGAAAAATTATCATTTAAAAATGGTAGCGCTCACCTGTGGAACAGAAGGCAGTTACCTAATAACCCCGGCCGAAGTCAGTTTTATAGAAACACCTATGGTTGAGGTGGCAGATACGGTAGGAGCCGGTGATTCGTTTACGGCAGCCATGATTACAGGTTTTCTGTCCAAAAAATCATTAAAAGAAACGCATGAAATGGCCGTTAAGTTATCGGCTTTTGTTTGCACACAACATGGAGCTATGCCTGAGTATTCGGAATTGGCCTAATTGGTTGATTAAAAAAATGAGAGAGGCTATTTAAAAGTAGCCTCTTTTTTACGATTTTATATTTAAAAAAAGTAATAAGATTAGAGATAGGTCTGTTAAATTTCTACTCAATTGTTTACAAATTCTTAAAAGAGATTTGCTTGCCGTAAATAAGTTTACTCTATTTCACGATCTCTATTTAGTCTGAATTTTACAAAGTTATCTTATTGTTGTCGCGAATTACAATAAGAGCATTACCACCATTAAGCGTATAATTTTATAGTTATTATAATATCAATTTAGAATTGTTATTTTAGTGGGGTAATTCCTAAACCATGAAGAAAACTCTTGTCGTTTTTACTCTTATTTTTAATTCACTAATATTAATTAGTCAAACCAATAGCATTGGATATCACTTCAAATACAAAAAAGGCTTATATTATTTAGTTAATCCTAAAGGGAAAAAAGTAAAGTGTAAACCATTTACTTTTGCCAGTGGGTTTAGTGAAGGACTTGCTTTGGTAGAAAAAGATTTAAAGTTTGGTTATATCGACTCCTCCGGAACCATTATTATTGATTATCAATTTTATGATGCCGGACCATTTACCGAAGGTGTTGCTTATGCATCAAACTACGGTAAGTATGGTTATATTGATAAAACGGGGCAATTTATAATAAAACCACAATTTGATTTAGCATACCCATTTAAAAATGAACTAGGTATTGTTAAGCAAATGAATCCGGATACTACTATCTATGGTAGTTCACAAATGATTTACACGTACATTAGTAAAAACGGAAAACTTATTGGTAACGAATTCTATTCGTCAATAAGTAAGAGAGATAGTGTTTATGAGGCAATAAAAGGGGACTCTATCATTCATATCATGCCAGATGGTTCGAAGCAGATTATTAAACAAGGTTTAGAACAAACAGAACCGAATAAAATTCTTATAGCTGAAGAAATGCCTGAATTTCCGGGAGGAGAGATGGGCTTACGTAATTATATTGCCCGTAATATTCACTTTCCGCCTTCGGCACAAAAAAGAAGAATAGGCTCACGTGTATACGTTTCTTTTGTTGTTGATAATGATGGTTCTGTTGTTGATGTTTTACCCGCAAAGCCCGGACCACCAATTTTGTTACATGAAACAATGCGTTTGATTGAGACTTTACCAAAGTGGAAACCCGGAAAGCAAGATGGTAAATTAGTTAAGGTTAGTTATACCGTTCCTGTTAATTATAATTTTCAGTAGTACTGAAGGTTTTATTAAATTATTGAACTATTTATTAATAAGATGATTAGCCGAGTTTCTTTTTGCCTTTCTGTTATTGTTTGTTTATGTGTTTCGTGTAATCAATTAACTAATAGCAAAGACGAAAATAATCATAGTCCGTATTCATTGATATCAGTAAATGATACCCTCCATTATTTACAAATACAAACAGATTCAATGACGAATCAATGGGAGTTACCCTATCCTGTTTATCAGTTTCAGATAGGCGATATTAATAATGATGAGGTAGATGATATAATGGTGGGAGTGATTAAAACTACCCGGTTTGATTCTACTATGTCGAAGCGATTATTTATTTTTCAAAACTATGAGGGATATGTTCGTCCGTTATGGTTAGGATCCCGATTAGGTCATCCTTTAGTTGACTTTACATATACTCGTATTGATGAAGGTTCACGAATTAGAAGTATTGAGCAAGAGCAAAGCGGAAATTATTTAGTGGCCGAATATCGTTGGCGTTCTTTTGGGCTTGATTTTACCAAATACTTAAAGCGTGAGGTTGATATTGAAGAAGCCAAAAAACTTTTGAAACATACAAATTAAACCTAATGAATAGATTTTTACTTATTGTAATGGTGGCATTCCTTTGTAGTTGTGGAGGAAAGAAGTCATCAACCAAAGAGAAACAAAACAAGGTGGAAGTAAAACCTGAGCAGCCTAAGAAACAACATCTGGAAAAGTCGGGCATTATTGATAATAATAATGAACTTATAATAGAAGCTTTAAAAGATAGTTTTGATCTTAACTTTGATATTTCACAACTAAGTCTTTCTGATGTTAGAATTTTAAGAAATTCGTTTGCTGCCAAACAAGGATATTGTTTTATGAAAGCTGACCTGCGAGGTGTATTTGGAACTACCAGCTGGTACAATCAACGGATGGAAGACCGTTTTTGGTCTGAAGAGGAAGGAAGTAATGATATTTCACCGATAGAATATTCGATTGAAGAACAAGATTTTATAGATAAACTCAGAGCCAGAGAAGATGAACTTATAAGTCAGAACTATATTGTAAAAGATGAAACTACAAAACCAAACATTAATAATATCATTAATATCTTTCAGTTAGAAAGTGCTCATTCAACGCTAATGTCAAAGCTTGCTAACAATGGGTTTGCAATTGTACCCAATAGCAATATTCAGCTTTTCCATGTATATGAACAAAACGATTATCAGCAATTCCCCAGTTTTGTAACAACAGATATGTATATGCAACTTTTCCATATGTACTTTGGATATTTGTTGCGTACCACCGAAGAGCAAATGTTTATTCCCTTATTGCAGGATATATGTTATAAAATGTATTTAAATATGAATGAATTGGCTCTGAATAGTACGAGCGACGAAACTAAAAGACTAGCTGCATTTAATAGTACTTATTATGCCATTGCTTATTCAGCTTTATTGGATACAAACCTGGTTGTACCATCAGCATATCAAACAATGTACAAAGCGGAGTTAAAGCATATTGAGGATGTTAATGATGATTTTTCTGAGTTTCTGGGCTATACCGATGTTTATTTCCCATATAGTATCTTTAAGCCAAGAGGTCATTATACCCGAAACAATCATCTTAAAAAATATTTTAAAGCAATGATGTGGTTGCAGACAGCACCTTTTTGCTTAGACGATGATACCCAGCTTAAATGTGCTACACTAAGTGTTGCTGCAATGAACAAAACGGGATTGTTTAAGAAATATAAAGCCATCTTAGAACCACTTAATTTTATTATTGGTCAGCCTGATAATATATCATTTCAGGATATTGCTGATGTACTGCAGAAAACATCGCTGGATGCTGAGTTTCTAATGGAAGATACCGTTACTTTAGGTGTTTTAAGGTATAATCTGCAACAAATTGCAAAGAGTAAAAATCGCATCAAACCTAAGCAAGCTATAAGTTGTGTTGATAAAATCAATTTTATGCCACAACGATATCTTTCTGATAACGAAATATTGCAGGAGTTGGTTGATGTACAAAGCAGTATTTGTAAACGACCTTTTCCTAAAGGTTTGGATGTAATGGCAGCATTTGGAAGTGAATCGGCCAAAAAACTAATTCAAAAAGAGGAGAATGAGAGTTGGGAGTTATATCCGGAGAAACTGTCTGCTTTGCAGAAACAAATGTCAACTGTTAATTGGGATAAAACGGTTTATAATAAATGGATATACAGTCTTTTAGAGCTTCAGAAGAAAAAGTCGGATTATCCTTATTTTATGCAATCGTACCAATGGGAAAAGAAAAATCTAAACTCCTCGCTGGCTTCATGGGCTGAGTTAAAACATGATGCAATATTGTATGCCGAGCAACCAATGGCTGCTGAGTGTGGTGGTGGTGGTCCTCCTGAACCTATTACCGTTGGCTATGTCGAACCCAATACGGCCTATTGGAATGCAGTTATTGAGTTACTGGATTTAACAAGTGATGTATTTCAAAGAAATGGAATTTATAACGAATCGATTTCACGTGTTACAACACAGATGAAAGAGAATGCTAAGTTTTTATTATCGGTTAGCCAAAAAGAATTAAAAGGAGAGAATCTTACTAATCAGGAATATGGAAGGATTGAATACATAGGGAGTACATTTGAATGGATAACACTTGATCTGGTAAAAGAGGAAAATCAATATCTGGAAGGATGGCATAATGTTGAAGGGCCTGATAAATCGGTCGCTGTAGTAGCTGATATATATACTTCAAATGCGGAAAATAATCCCGATCCGGGAGTTTTACATGTTGCCACAGGAAATGTAAATGATATTTATGTAGTAGTTGAAATTGAAGGGTATTTGTATTTGACCAAAGGAGCTGTGTTTAGCTATTATGAGTTTAGTGAGCTGCCGGGTAATCGATTAACTGATGAAGAATGGCAATCAAGGTTAGAACGGAATATGGAACCTGAGATGCCCCATTGGATGAAAGAAATTATGGTTCCTATTGCTCCACCTAAAACCAATCAAAAAATATTCTACAGTTCAGGTTGTTAAAATTTATGTATGAAATTCATAAATAGAATAATGACGATGATAACCATCCTGTTTGTAATGGATGGTTGTTATTTAGCCGAAAGTAAATCATCCATTACTCTCACTTTTGTGGGAGATCTATTGTTAGACAGAGGTGTTAAAGAACGTATCAACCGCTTTGGGGTAGATGCTTTATTCGATTCAACAATTGATTCTCTCTTCTCAGCAAGTGATCTCGTAATGGCCAATTTAGAGTGTCCGGCAACAAGAATTTGGCAGCCGATTAATAAGAAGTATATTTTTCAGGCTGATCCGGCTTTATTAACATCACTAAAAAAGCATGGTATTACACATTTAAATATGGCCAATAATCATTCAATGGATCAAGGGAGACGGGGGCTTGTAGATACGCATAAAAATATAATTTCAGCAGACATTACACCAACAGGATATGGGGATAGCTACATAGAGGCGTGCTATCCTCAATTAATAAGTAATTATCCACGCAAAGTATTTTTATTATCGTCCGTTCTGGTACCTTCAGAGAATTGGACGTTTTTACCCAATGAACCTAGTGTTTGTGAAGCCACTGTTGATGAACTTTCCCAATCAATTGTGGATCTCCGAAAAATGTTTTCACAATGTGTAATTGTCATTCAAGTGCATTGGGGAGCAGAACATACCTTAACTCCTATGACATTGCAGAAGCAGCAGGCACATAAACTAATTGATGCAGGGGCGGATGTAATTATCGGGCATCATTCCCACACAATTCAAACAATTGAAAATTACAAAGGAAAGCCCATTTATTACAGTATTGGAAATTTCATATTTGATCAATCGAAGTCTATTAATAGCAAAGGCATGGCTGTTAATATTGATATAACTAAGTATGGCATTTCAATTAAGGATCGAGAGTTTAATATTGAAAAATGTAAGCCTCGCTTAGTTAACTAGTTTAATCGTTTTTTTTGATGATAAAGTAATTGGGTATGTTAATTTCTACTTGTTTGGATTCCAGTAAAATAAAAGTTTCTGTTGAAATGATTAGTCTAAAAAACTTGTTTTATTGCCTAAAATGTATTGTTTTGTGGCCAAAATAATATACGAAAGACATATGTTAAGAAAATTTATACGTTTAGTACTGGCTGTACTTATTATAATATCCTCAGTATTTTTATATATCTATGGTCAGGGAGGCTGGGGTACACTAGCTGTCTTTGTTGGTTTACTGTTGGTGTTGTTTCAGTTTAAAAATGAAATGAATTTGTTAGCTTTTTGGTTCATCCGAAAAAATAAATTTGCCAAAGCCGAAAGTGTACTTTCAAAAGTGAAGCATCCCGAGTATATGATGAAAACTCAAGAGGCTTACTATTATTACCTTTTAGGATTGAGTCAGGCACAAACACAAAAATTATCAATGGCTGAAAAAAGCTTGAAAAAAGCTTTATCAACCGGACTAAGAATGACAAGTGATCAAGCAATGGCAAGGTTGAGTCTTGCAGGTTTCTACTTATCAAAACGCAATAAAAAAGTTGCTAAAATCCATCTGATGGAAGCTAAAAAATTAGATAAACAAAAAATGTTGACAGCTCAAATAAAAGAAGTGGAAAGCATAATGAAGCGCATGTAAATGCTTATTTAGAGTAAAATTATAAATGCAAAGTGCGATTACCAATTTAGGCTAATCGCACTTTTTTTATGATGTCGTTGGTAATAATTCTCTCAAGATAACTTTGTTTATTATTTACAAGTCTATTGTTTTTATATGGGTATTGATTTATCTTATATTTGTTAGTTTTGACATTTATAAAAGGATGTGTTATTTTATATTTTAGTATAACTTATAATACTCTTAAATAATCTGATATTTTCTCTAGAGGTAATGACGCTGAAAATACAAACAACTAGTTCGGTACAATTTTGCTTAAATATCATAATTGTTTTTTCTCTTGTTCATTTTAGTTCAAGCGCACAAAATATTTCTATCAGAGATATACCATCTCAAGATAAATTACCGGTTAATGCAATACATCGTATCTTTCAGGATAGTGAGGGATATATGTGGTATGGTACTTTTAACGGATTATGCCGTTATGATGGCTATAGTATAAAAACTCTTCGTTCCGATTTTTATAACCCTAACCTGTTAAAAGATAATTATATAACCTATATCAATGAAGATCATGAAAATAAAATTTGGTTTGGAACATTTAAAGGCGCTTATACTTTAGATAAGGAAACATATGAATTAAAATCCATTGATTTGGGCAACCAATCCGACAAATGGATTTACTCTATAAATGTAACCAATGATGGAAATATTTGGGCTAGTGTAGCCGGTACGTTATTCAGATTAAATTCTAATGGAGAGCTTTTAAAAAAATACGATCTTACTATTAATGGAATAGCACGAAGTGTGTTTTTTGTTTATGAGGATAACAATAATAATATACTAATCTCTCTTACCGGAGGTGGTATGTATAAACTTAATAACACATTAAATTCGTTTGAGCCATATTTTACAAATAGCGAGTATACAGATATAGAACGTATTATTTGGGATGAAACTCATCAGTGTTATTGGTTAGGAACCTGGGGTAAAGGAATTGTTCGTTTTAACCCGGATGCAAAATCGAAAGATGAACAATATGTGGCACAACCTCTTCCGATTGATATAAAAGGTGAACCTGTAGCTCAGCTATTTCATATGGTGCGCGATGACGTTTTACAATACCTTTGGGTTACTACAACTAAAAATATTTTTGCCTTCCGAATTACCGAGAATGCTAAGCTGGAGCAGGTTGATACTTCACCTTTTTTAGGTACTTCAAATAGAATGCTGTATGAGATCTTTAAAGATAAATTTGGCAAAATGTGGGTGTCATCCTTTGATGAGGAGAGTTTTATTATTGATATACATGATAATTTTATAAAAAGATACCCATTGACTGGATTGCAGGAAAGGATTAATGCAAATCCGGCAATAGTATCATTGTACGAAGATGAAGGTGTTTTTTGGTTATCACAAGACCGTTATGGACTTTGTTTATACGATATAAAACATGGATTACTAAAGCATTTTAGTGAATGTAAAGAGGTGAAAGATCTACCATTGATGGATGTAGCTCTCATCAAAGGATCTCGTGCTGCTAATCAAATTTGGACAACATTGTACAATACCGAGGTGATTGGTTTGAAGAGAAGTAAAATGGAGATGGAAGTTAATAAGCATCTTTACTTAAATACACTATCTAAAAATGCGGGTTATATATCAGCTTTTTATGAGGATGATAAAGATAATTTATGGATTGGAACGACAACCAGTATATTTGTTTATCATATAAAGGATGATGAGCTTCAATTGATTACACAAGACATAGGTGACGTTAGAGATATTATTAAAACGGGGGATGGGCGTATCTGGGTTTTATTAAATAATAAAGGTATTTACGCTATTGATTCTGATTATAAGTCTACATTGTTTGATTTTAAAAAAGATTTTATTTGTGCCGATGCAACGAGTGATGGGCAGTTATGGGTTGGGACAGGAAAAGGTGAAGTACTATTATTTAATCCGCTTACGCAACAATTGGAGGATTACAGTAAACGATGTGGATTAAACGGCGATATTATCAATAGTATTATTGTTGATCAGCTAAATCATGTTTGGATTACAACCAATCAGTCGGTGAAAGAATATAACCCTCAAAATGGTGCATTCAGAAGATATAGCACTAATAACCCTGATTTCTTATTAACACGATTATTACCAGGTTCAACATATTTTGATGGCACCGAAAATATTTATTTTGGTGGAATATCCGGAATAATATCAATACCTCCAACACAGCGTCTGGAAGGAATTCCGGAAAATATTGAAACACATATTAGCGATATTAAAATAATGGGTACAAGTATTTGGGATCATCCCGAAGTACAAAAAGTATCTGATAAGATATTATACCTTAATCCTAATGATCGGAATTTAGAAATTGAGTTTACCTCTCTCGATTTTCATAACCTCGACCAAGTACGATATACTTATCAATTAGAGGGGGTTGATGACAATTGGGTTTATACCGGAGAAGGTAAAAATGCAGCTTTTTATAACCAATTAGCTAAGGGTGATTATATCTTTAAAGTTAAAGCAACAGATAAAAATGGTTTATGGAGTAAAAAAGTAACGGAGTTACATGTAGTACGCTTACCGGCTTGGTACGAATCATGGTGGGCTTTTTTATTATACTTTGTGTTGATAGCTTGTTTGTTAGCTTATATTATGTTCGTTAGTCGTAGACGTATAGAACTCCGGACTAGTGAAAAATGGGCCGATAGTGCCGAAATGGTTAAAATGCATAGCTATATAGAGAATAGTAAAAATGATATCTCTCCTGAATTTGAAGAGTTTGACAAGGTTTTGATTGATAAAGCGTCTAAAATAGTTGTAGATCATTTAGGAGATTCAAAATTTAATGTAGAGGCCCTGGCATCAGAGATGAATATGTCCCGATCTACCTTATCACGAAAAATAAAATTGATAACTGGCGATACTTCCTTTCAGTTTATAAAAAAGATAAAAATGCATCATGCTTGTTTTATGTTGACAAATAAAACAGCAAAAGTTTCTGATGTAATGATCTCGTTAGGTTATAATGATTATAAAAACTTCACCGAATCATTCAAAAGTATATATGGTATTTCACCAAGTGAATATCAAAAAGCACAGAACCAAAATGAATAATTTTATTATTCGAATCCATAACTTATAAATTCGATAAATTAGGTGTGTTTTTGTTCAAAATAATGGGGGTTTTTAGGCAAATATGCCTTGATTAAGATACCCCAATCTATTGATTTGTAACCAAAATAAAAAATAGATATCGTGCATTACCTTTGATATTAGAGAAAGTCGATAGTTGACTTTAAAAGCATTATTAAAACCGAAATGTTCATTGTTTTTCCGGAAAATCAGCTAAAGCAAACAGTGAATAAATCATTAGTAATGGTGTACCTAAAATCAAAGAGTTATGAAAACAAATCCTTTCTGTCACAAATTACATTATTGTAGTTTGCAAAAACTGACATTTAAATTACTATTTGTAATATGCTTCTTATCATATACAGCAGTTTCGGTATATGCCTCAGACAATATTTCATCAAATATTCAGGTAGATGAGATTACTGTTACGGGTAAAGTAACTGATCAAACAGGATCATCAATTCCGGGAGTTACAGTTGCGGTTAAAGATAAAAATGTTGGTACAATTACCGATATTGATGGTAATTATATATTAAGCAATGTACCTTCAGGTTCTGTTTTAGTGTTTTCGTTTGTAGGAATGAAAACTCAAGAAGTGAACGTCGAAAATAATACACAAATAAATGTTGTTTTAGAAGATGAGTTTATTGGTTTAGATGAAATTGTTGCTGTTGGATATGGAATTCAACGTAGGGAAGATGTAACCAGTTCTATTGCAAGTGTAAAATCCAAAGACTTTGTTAAAGTTCCTACTCCAGATGCTGCCCAACTTGTTAGAGGGCAAATTGCCGGAGTATCGGTAATTACACCTGATGCAAACCCCTTATCAACCTCTCAAATATCATTAAGAGGTGTTACCACATTAAGTTCAGGTAGTGGGCCGTTAATTCTTATTGATGGAATTCCAGGTGCAATTAATACCGTATCTCCTAATGATATTGAACAGATTGATGTGCTTAAAGATGGTTCGGCAGCAGCTATTTACGGAACCAGAGGTACTAATGGTGTAATATTAATTACCACCAAAAAGAATCGCGGAGAAATTGAGCCATCTATTGAAGTAAATTCATATATATCAACTCAAAAGATTATCAAAAAGCTTCCGATGATGACTACAGCTCAATATCGCGAAAAAGTAGCATTAGGAAAGCCGGGTGCTATAGATCAGGGAGCTGATATTGATTGGGTAGACGAAATTTTACAGAGTCCATTTAGTCAAACATATAGTGTTAATCTAAAAGGTGGATCAAGCAAAACAAGCTACATTGCCAGTTTTGATTATACTTCGAATGAAGGTATTGTAAAGCGTTCAAAAGTGGATATGATTTTCCCTCGTTTGAATGTGATACATCGTATGTTTGATGATAAATTAAAAATTGATGCCAGCGTAAGTGGTTATCACCGTAATTATGGTATCCCTTATAATAATGGAGTTTATCAAAATGCACTAATATATAATCCAACTACACCAATTAAAGATGAAAATGGTAATTGGACTGAGAGTGCGCGCGAAATGTATGAAAACCCAATGGCTCTTTTAAACGAAACAAAAGGAGAAAACAAGACTACCAATCTAAGAATGTATTCTGCCGTTACTTATAGTCCAATTGATGGTTTGGATATTAAATATTTGGCCTCAAGAGAAACCTATTATCATTTTGGCGGATACTACGAAACAAAGCAGCATAGGTCGAATGTAATTATGGGTAAAAATGGATTTGCTTCCCGATCTACAAACCGCAGTCAGAATGACTTGATGGAACTTACTGCTCAATACAATAAGTTGTTTAAAGAGGTGCATAGCTTTTCGATGCTGGCTGGTTATAGCTGGACAAACAACAACTATCAGTATGCTTATATGGATAATTATGATTTTCCTAGTGATGATTATACCTATAACAATATGGGATTAGGAGCGGCATTAAAAGATGGTTCTGCTGCTCAAAATTCAACCCAATCCGAAAACAAGTTGGTTGGGTATTTCGGAAGAGTTAATTATAATTTTAGAAGCAAGTATTATGTTTCGGCAAGTGTAAGATACGAGGGATCATCTAAGTTTGGTGATGATCATAAGTGGGGTACATTCCCGGCAGTTACTGTAGGGTGGAATATTAAAGAGGAGTCTTTTCTTAAAGGTGTAAATGTATTTACCCTATTGAAATTGCGTGCCGGATTTGGTGTAACAGGAACTGAGCCTGGTAGTCCTTACTTATCATTGAATAAATTAAACCTTGGAGGTTATGGATATTATAATGGCGAATGGGTGAATTTACTTCGTCCGGGTTCAAATCCAAATCCTGATTTAAGATGGGAAAAGAAGGAAGAAACAAATATTGGACTTGATTTTGGATTTCTTAAAGATAGAATTACTGGTAGTGTAGATGTATATCAACGAGATACAAAAGATTTAATTTGGGGTTATACAGTTCCGGTACCTCCTTATTTATATTCCAATATAACAGCTAATGCAGGTTCTATCCGAAATAAAGGTATTGAAGTGGCGTTAAATTTTGTACCGGTTACCAACGAGCATCTAAGATGGAACTCAAACATCAATTTTTCTTCAAACCGAAGTGAATTAACTGCTCTATCAAGCGGTAAATACATCTCTTCAGGTTATGCCGATGCCGGTAATACTTTAGCTCCAATTCAGCAGCCTACGCATCGTATTCAGGAAGGTCAACCTATTGGTAATTTTTACGGATATAAATCAATTGATATTGATGCCGATGGTCATTGGATAATTGAAGGTGAAGATGGAAACCCAAAACCAATTGTTGATCAGCAACCAACCGATAAAAAAGTTATAGGTAATGGATTGCCAAAGGCATATTTAAACTTTAATAATTCGGTTACTTATAAGCAATTTGATTTAGGCGTAACAATGCGAGGTGCTTTTGGATTCCAGATTCTTAATATGCCTGAAATGAATTATGCTGTACCAGTAAACTTAGGTCAGGGTAATATTATGGAAAAAGCCTATGATAATGTATATGGCAAAAGACCATTGGCGGATGATCAGGAACTTCAGTATGTAAGTTACTATGTGCAAGATGGTGATTATTGGAAAATAGATAATGTTACCATCGGTTTTTCTCCAAACCTCAAAAAAGAAGGTTGGGTTAAAGGTTTGAGAATTTATGGCAGTGTTTCAAATTTAGCTGTGTTTACGAAGTATTCTGGTATCGATCCAGAGGTAAATGTTCAAGGTTTAACACCTGGTACCGATGATAGATATCGCTATCCTTCAGCCAGAACATTCACACTTGGTATTAATTTGAACTTATAATCATTCAAAGGTTATCAAATGAAATGAGCCAAGAGAAACTTTATCTCAATAGTGATAAAATTATTGGCAAATTCCATCAAAAACCTTTGAAAACTAAAATTATAATGAGATGAAAAATAATAAATTCAATAGCATATATATCTTATTACTATCGGTGATTTTGTTTGCCGGATGTGATAATAGTTTGGATGAAATCGTTTATTCAGATATAACAGAAAAAACCTATAATTATACACTTAATGATTTTGCACCCAATATTGTAGGCGCTTACGCTGCTATGTACGAAAACGATGTCTTTGGACGATGGCAAACACAAGAGTTAACCGGTTGCTGTATAGCTTTACCAGCCAATGTAACCGGATGGGATGATGGAGGTGTTTATAAAAAGCTAATGTTCCACACATGGAATTCGGAAGCAACACAAATTAGTCAGTTATGGGATAAAAGCTACCGAGGAGTAATTTTGTGTAACAGTGCTATCAGTCGTCTGGAAAACAATATTATTCCAGCTCCATCAGAAGATGAAAGACTTGCTGCTATTGCTGAATTAAGAGCACTTAGAGCATATTATTTCTGGATGATTTGTGATAATTTTGGTGATGCACCTTTGGTTATAACAACTTCGCAAGAACTACCAGAAAAGAATACACGTCAGGAAATATATGATTTTATTGTTGATGAATTAACTGAAGTAATACCAGATTTAAGTGAAGTTCAGGGGGCTGAATTATATGGCCGATTTAATAAGTGGGCTGCTAAAACATTGTTGGCTAATATTTATTTAAACGCCGAAGTTTATACTGGTGTTGCTAAGTGGAATGAGTGTATTCAACAGTGTAATGATATTATTAATAGTGGTAAATGCGAATTATCACCCAATTACAAAGATCCATTTAAAATAGAAGGATCAGAGACTTCTAAAGAGGTGTTGTTTACTATTCCTTACGATTATGACAGAGGTATTGTTGGTAATTTCCTTTTTATGAACTCATGGCACTCAGAACTTCAAAAGAAATATGAAACAGTTTATCCTCCTAATGCGGCTGGAGGTCCCAAAGGTATTACTCAGTTTATTGATACTTACCAGGATGGAGATACTCGTTTGCAAGATTCATGGTTAATGGGGCAGCAGTATGATGCAGATGGTAATATGTTGTATGGAATATACGATAAAGCCGGAGAACCTCTTGTTTTTAGCAAAGACTTACCCGATGGTAAATATACCAATGAAATGGAAGGCTACAGAATGGGTAAATATGAAATTGCAGTGGGTTCGCAATGGAGTGCCGATAGTGATATTCCGCTCTTTAGATATTCCGAAGTTTTATTAATGAAAGCCGAATGTTTGTTACGAACAGGACAGGCAGGAGCAGGAGCAATAGTAACTGAAGTGAGAAACAGAGCTTTTACAGAAAACCCTGCGTTGGCAACCGTTACAGATGAGCAATTAAAAGAAAACTCTGCATTCCAATGGGGTGAAGTTGAAAATTATCAGATTACAACTCCTGGAGATCAGGCTCCTGTTGCATTTGGACGTATGTTTGACGAATGGAACTGGGAATTTGCTTGGGAAGGTTATACTCGACGAAATATGATTCGTTTTGGAGTATTTACGTCCAAAAGTTGGTTATCTCATGAGCCTAATGGAGATTATCGTAAAGTATTTCCAATTCCGGAAAGTGTAGTTACTTCAAACCCTTTATTAGAGCAAAATCCTAATTATTAATAAGATGAATTGAGAATATTAAAGGTAGGTCTGTTTTTTCTACAGGCCTGCCAATAATAGAGGGCAATCAATTTTGTCCCACCTAATAACAAATTGGTTAAAGCTATTGATATGAAGTTGAGAAATATAAGTATAATAATGATGTTGGTATATCTGGTAGCCTGTTCTCCTGGTGAAAAGAAAGGTGTTGATCAGATTGAATTGACAGAGAAGCCTGTACCCATTTCATCAGTAAAACACATTACTGGATTTTTTGGTCACAGGATAGATGTTAACCGAAATAATTATATCAAGAATTTTCCCATTGATAAATATGTTGATTTTATAGTTAAAAGAGAACATACCGATTGGGACTGGACACAAGCAGAACAACATGGGAAATGGGTAGAATCGGCTTATTTATCAGCCATACAAAGCGATGATAAAGAATTATTACAAAAGGCACAAGCTGTTTTAGATAGAATTATTGATTCGCAAGAGGAGAGTGGATATGTAGGGGCAACAGCAAAAGATTATCGCTCAAAAGTAAGACCAATAAGAGGAATGGATCCATACGAATTGTATTTTGTGTTCCATGCTTTTATGACTGTTTATGAAGAAACTGGTAATGAAAAGGCTTTGGTAGCTGTTGAGAAATTAGCAGATTATTTCTTACAAAATTTTGGTCCAGGTAAACATGAATTCTGGCCATCAAATCTACGACCACCTGAAAATATTAATAAAAAATTAGCCGGAACTTCGCAGTTTGCTGGACATAGTGTGCATTATTCTTGGGAAGGCACATTGCTTGCTGATCCAGTAACCCGATTATATGAAATAACCGGAAAAGAAAAGTATTTAAAATGGAGCAAATGGGTTGTAAATAATATCGATAAATGGAGTGGATGGGATTCTTTTTCAAGATTAGATTCTGTAGCTTCAGGACAAATAGGGGTGGATAAACTACAACCTTATGTGCATTCGCATACCTTCCATATGAACTTTATGGGTTTCTTAAGATTGTATCGTGTTACAGGAGACTCCTCATTATTACGAAAAGTAATTGGAGCCTGGAACGATATTAGTAAACGACAAATGTATATTACTGGAGGTGTGAGTGTGGCTGAACATTATGAGCATGGCTATGTAAAACCTCTCTCTGGAAATATAGTCGAAACTTGTGCTACCATGTCGTGGATGCAACTAACTCAAATGTTACTTGAAATTACTGGCGAAGTTAAATACGCTGATGCTATTGAACGATTAATGATTAATCATGTATTTGCAGCTCAGGATGCAGAGCATGGTTCGTGCCGATACCATACCGCACCTAATGGCAGTAAACCAGAAGGATATTTTCATGGACCCGATTGTTGTACAGCTAGTGGTCACCGAATTATTTCATTGATTCCAACATTTGCTTTTGCCGAAAAGGGCTCGAACTTTTATATCAACCAATATTTGGCATCAGATTATGATGGCGAAGATTTTGAATTGGCTGTTAAAACTATTTATCCCGAGTCTGAAAGTATCAAAATTGTGGTTGAATCAGAAGAACCAGTACAAAAGCAATTGTTTTTGCGAATTCCGACATGGTGTAACAATCCTCAGGTTATGCTTAATGGTAAGACGGTTGAGAAAGTGAAATCAGGATCCTATTTGAAACTTGCTAATAACTGGAAAAAAGGAGATACCATTGAACTTACCTTTCCTATGGAAGAGCATTGGGTAATGAGAAAAAATCATAGCGAATATTCAATGTATTACTTGGCAGGAGGTGAACATATGTATAAAGAAAATCCAACGGATAAAATCCCGTCAGCCTTTGTGCGTGGGCCTATTGTATATTCTTTGGATATGGTTTGGAATGAGCAATTGAATAATGATACAATCGATCTTAAAAAGGATATTAGAGTAGATTTATCAATAAACCCTATTAAGATTCCAAAACCGGATGCATCGATATTAGGACCCGTTTATGAAACAAAGGCCTATTATAATAATAAAGAAGTGAATGTGATTTTAACCCCTTTTGCCAATATTGGTCAGTGGTACCGTAAAGGGGAACCAAAACCTGATGAACATGCCAATGCTTTTTCATATGGTATTTGGTTATATAATTCATCTATCAATTAGGATATATTATTGAAATCAATCGGCTCTTTCTTTGTTAGCATGGAACGACCGATTGATTTTATCAAAGACAATCAACATGCATATGATTTACCCGCATAAAATAATTAATAGACTTATTCTGGTTTTAGGATTATTATTTATTTATCAGATACAGTCAAAAGGTCAGTTATCAACATTAAAAAACAACAAGTATCACGTTGGTTTTTCTTACCGTGGAGTTTCTTCATTTAGGGCATTAACAGATTCGGCTGACCTTTTTTCAGCAGGTGATGCATGGGGAAGCATTCAAATTAAATATAGGGTCAATAATGAAGATTGGTTTCATCTGTTTACCAATTCTACACGTTTCTCCAAAATAGATGAGCAAACGGTAGTTTATTCTGATTCATTGTTTGATATGGCTTTATGTATGAAGCGATTTTATACACTGAAAGAAGATGGATTGCATTTGCGTATAGAATTAACCAATACAAGTATACGTGAAATAGAATTAGGCGATATTGTACTTCCTGTTAAGTGGAATTCGCCAGAAAGAAATCAGGATAAAGCCACGCCAAAGCATATCTTTGAAAGAACATTTATTCAAAAACAGAGTATTTCGTTAAACTCATCATTTTTAACTTTTTCAAAGCCTTCTGGAAAAGGAGAGTTTTATCTGATGACAACTGGGAAGCAAACTCCTTTAGAGTTTTTCGACTATTCAAATCATACTTCTAATATTTATATTCACTCAGGAGCTACAGCTCCGCAAATAGAAGGCAATTGGCGATTGCCACATACAACCCAAATTTTAGCCCCAGTTGGCACAAAAGGAAATTCAATTAGTTATGAATTTGTACTTACATCCGCCTCTAAGTACGAGGATTTGCGAAATACTTTGTGCAAAGGTGGACTGCTTGATGTAAGAGCTGTGCCTGGATATACTGTGCCTCAGGATTTATCAGTTAAAGTGGCCATTCGATTAAAAGGCACCATTGATTCGTTGCAGGCCGAATATCCGCAGCAAACTTCAATAAAAAGCATAGGACAAGGACCTAATGGAGCGCATCTTTTTGAAATGAAATTCAATCGTTTGGGCGAAAACATGGTTCATGTCTATTACAATGGAGGAGAGCATTCTATTCTGGAATTCTTTTCTACCGAACCGATAGAAACACTGATTAAAAAACGAAGTTCATTTATTGTAAATCATCAACAACACAAACAACCTGGAAAATGGTGGGATGGTTTATATTCTGTTTACGATATGAAGCAGAAAAAGCTAAGAGGGCCTGAAGATACCGATGGGTTTGATGGCTGGTGGGCCTATGTAATTGCTTGCGATGATCCTATTTTGGGGAAAGCTCCTTTTGTAGCAGCTAAAAATGCAGTGTATCCCGATTCTGCAGAGATTGCCTCATTGGAATATCATATAAAGAATTTTGTGTGGGGAAAATTGCAACGATCTTCCGATGAAAAACCTTATCCATATGCTGTTTATGGTGTTCCCAACTGGCATGTGTCTCGCGATTCGGCATTGCATTCCATGATTTTTCCAAATGACTTCAGAGAAATGCAAATTTGGAGAGCATACGATTATCCGCATATTATCAAACTGTATTATCACATGTATGAGATAGCCAAAACATCTCCCGAATTCACTCATTATTTGGATGCTGAAGGTTATTTGGAAAGAGCTTATCAAACAGCACTTGCATATCATTCCTATCCATACAATGTTTGGTCGTGGTTCGATACCTATAAATGGGGTATTTACAACGAAAAAGTTATTCTTGATGTGATTGCCGAACTGGAAAGGAATCAGCGACAAAAGGAAGCGGATCATTTACGAGGAGAATGGGAAAAGAAAGCTAAATATTTTATTTACGATGATGAATATCCATTTCGATCGGAGCATAGTTTTGATCGTACCGCTTTCGAATCATCTTTTGCCTTGGCAAAGTATGCTGTAGAAAATCCGATGAAACCCGATAATAAACTATGGTTCGATAAAAACAAAAAAATATGGTATTCTCATCCTAAAGTATCCGTGAATGATGCGAAATACTTTATGGATAAGCAGCATTATGCTGGTTTATCGGTGCGTGGATGGTTAATGCCTAAATACTATCTGGCGGGAGCTGATTGTGCGTCGGCTGAACATACGCACGAAATGTCATACATGTCTATGATGGGAGGTTGGTCTGTATTAGAATATGGGTTGTATTACAGCAATAATTCCGATTGGATTGAATTGGGATATAATTCGTATTTAAGCTCTTGGGCTTTGATGAATACAGGTAATCAGAGTTCTGATTATGGATACTGGTTTCCGGGGAAAGAAAATGATGGCGCAACTGGTTGGGCTTTTATGAGTGCCAAAAGCGGACAAACATGGCTCCAGAAGAAAGAACAAAGAGGAGTATGGCATTACGATGGAGAAATTGATCTGGGTTATGGTGCTGCATTTAAAACAGCACGTACTATTGTCGTTCAAGATTCAGTGTTTGGGCTTCATGCTTATGGAGGAGAACTAGCAAAAGTTGGTTCAACACTAAAAGTGATTCCAAAGGATGGGGTGCGTCAGCAGTTTAGTTATATATTAGGAAAGTATCGATATCATTTGGCTCTTAAACAAGATGGGTTTGCAAAAGAAGCTCCTGTTGTTATTTCATCAAAAGGTAAAAAACTAACTTTTATTCTTGAAAATAGAGAGTTAAACCTAAATCATACCACTTTACTTGAAATTCGTTCAGAAAAAAATATACCCAAACAAGTAATAGCCGATGGAATGAAACTTCCAATTCAGAAATCAAAAACGGGTTGGGAAGTAGATATTCCTTCAAAAGAAATGAGTCAGGAAGTAAATATTCTGTTTTGAGTACTGATAAAGAATTTTAAAAAGCATTGAGGAGAAAGTGTATTAAATTAAAACCAATTGTTATGAAAATATCTATTATTCCATTTTTATTATTAGCGATACTGCCTTTAAAAGCGCAGAAAAAAGATTCGGGATATCCAATAACGCCTGTTCCTTTTACTTCGGTAAAAATTACAGATAACTTTTGGGGACAACGATTAAAAGCTAGCAGAGAAACAACTATCCCTTTGGCTTTTAGCAAATGTGAAGAAACCGGACGTTATGAAAACTTTGTAAAGGCTGCACATCCCAGTAGCGAGTATAAGGTGGGTGGATTATCGTTTGATGATACCGATGTGTATAAAACCATTGAAGGAGCCAGTTATTCTATGCAAACGTATCCCGATAAAAAACTGGATAAATATATTGATAGTGTACTTGTAATTGTTGCTGCAGCTCAAGAGGAAGATGGTTATTTATATACTTCTCGCACCATGAACCCGGAGCATCCGCATGAATGGTCGGGTAGCGAAAGATGGGAAAAAGTTGAGGAGTTAAGTCATGAGTTTTATAATCTGGGGCATATGTTAGAGGGTGCAATAGCGCACTATCAGGCCACAGGGAAAAGAAACTTTCTGGATATTGCTATTAAATATGCTGATTGTGTAGATCGAGAAATTGGGGATGCACCAGGAAAGTTGATTAGAGTTCCAGGCCATCAAATTGCAGAAATGGCTTTAGCTAAATTGTATGTACTAACCGGAGAGCAAAAGTATCTTGATTTGGCTAAGTTTTTTCTGGATAAGAGAGGATATACCACTAGAACAGACGAGTATAGTCAGGCTCATAAGCCTGTGGTGGAGCAGGATGAAGCTGTGGGGCATGCTGTTCGAGCTGTTTATATGTATTCAGGCATGGCTGATGTTGCTGCGTTAACAGGTGATTCTGCGTATATCAAGGCCATTGACAAAATTTGGGAAAATGTAGTATCGAAAAAGCTTTATATAACAGGAGGAATTGGAGCTCGTCACGAAGGCGAGGCTTTTGGTGAAAATTATGAATTACCCAACCTTACTGCATATAACGAAACCTGTGCAGCCATTGGAAATGTATATTGGAATCATCGTATGTTTTTATTGCATGGCGATGCCAAGTATTACGATGTGGTTGAGCGTACTTTATACAATGGTTTAATATCTGGAGTTGCATTAGATGGAGGTACATTTTTTTATCCAAATCCATTGGAATCAGATGGTGAATATAATTTTAATCAAGGAGCATGTGAGCGTAAGCCTTGGTTCGGATGTGCTTGTTGTCCATCTAACCTAAGTCGTTTTATTCCTTCTTTACCTGGATATGTTTATGCAGTAAAAGAGAATAGTGTTTTTGTTAATTTGTTTATGGGCAACACTTCGGAAGTTGAGGTGGAAGGTAAAAAGGTTAATATCAAACAAACTACAGGATATCCTTGGAATGGTGATGTGCAAATAGAAGTGAATCCTAAAAGTAAAAAAGATATGGCTCTAAGGATAAGAATTCCGGGATGGGCACAAAATAAGGTGCTACCAAGCGATCTTTATTCATTCAGTGATAACGTGTCGGGCAATTATAGCGTAAAAATAAATGGTAAAAGGATAGAAAGCCAGCTTGAAAAAGGATACTTTGTTATTAACAGAACCTGGAAAAAAGGAGATAAGGTTGAGGTTAATTTTAATCTTGAACCAAGAGTTATTACTGCCAATGAAAATGTTGAGGCTGATAAGGGACGTATTTCGTTTGAAAGAGGACCTATTGTATATTGTGCAGAATGGCCTGATAATGATTTTAAATTATCTAGTGTACTTGTTCCAGCTAATCCAAAGGTTGAGGTTATTGATAACCCAAAATTGCTAAATGGAATCAAACAATTGAAAACTCAAGGCCAATCTTTATCAATCAATAAGGATGGTTTATTAGAAACGAAAAATGTGGAGCTTACACTTATTCCATATTATTCGTGGTTGCATCGAGGAAGTGGTGATATGATGGTATGGTTACCTCAAGATGTTAGTTCTGTTAGACCGATTGTAGAGTAATATATCAATAATGACTTTTCTGAATAACGAACGTTGTTATTTGGAAAAGTTGTTTTTATCATGAGTTTATAATGAAAAAATCCTATGAAAAAGAATCTATTACTGATTTTATGCACCTTTTTGCTGGTTGCTTCACAATTGAAGGCCCAACCCCAAAAGTTTGATAATATCCTTTATGGAGTAGCTTATTATCATGAATACATGCCGTCCGAAAGACTCGACGAAGATATAAAACTCATGACAGAAGCTGGAATAAATGTTGTGAGGGTAGGAGAATCTACCTGGAGTTTATTTGAACCGCGCGATGGTGAATTTGAGTTTGCATGGATGGATCGTGTAATTGATAAAATGCATAAGGCAGGTATTAAAGTAATATTGGGAACTCCAACTTATTCTATCCCTGCCTGGTTGTGGCATAAACATCCGGAAGTGTTGCTTGAATATCAAAATGGTGGGAAAGCATATTATGGTACTCGTCAAAATATGGATATCACCAATCCAACTTATCTGTTTTATTGCGAACGCATTATTCGAAAAATGATGGAGCATTATGCTCAGCATCCGGGTATTGTTGGCTACCAGGTGGATAATGAAACATTAACACGTGGGGTTAATAACGAGAACTATCAGGTGAGCTTTGTAAACTATCTGAAAAAGAAGTTTAAAACACCTCAAAACCTGAATAAAATATGGGGGTTGAATTATTGGGGAATGACCATTGATGGATGGGAGGAACTGGCTCCACGCGATGGAATTACCAATACTGGATATCGATTGGAATGGGAACGCTTTAACCGTAAATCATTGGCCGAATTTTTAACATGGCAATCATCTATTGTAAAAGAATATAAGCGAGATGATCAATTTATCATGCAGTGTTATATGACTTCTGTTGAATTGGTTGATCAGCATGCCAGTTCGGAGTTAATGGATGTTATGGGGGTGAATGTTTATCACGATCAGCAGGATAAATTAACTGGTAAAGAAATTGCTTTTGCTGGCGATTATTTTCGATCTGTGAAAAATCGAAATTACTTAATTACCGAAACAAATGCACAAACCATGGGCTGGAATTCCAGAATTCAGGCTCCTCCTTATCCGGGACAGTTGCGTCAGAATGTATATGCACATCTAGGATCGGGGGCTAATATGGTTGAGTATTGGCATTGGCACTCTATTCACTACGGTCAGGAGATCTATTGGAAAGGTATTCTTTCGCATGACTTAAAGCCCAACAGAGCCTATGCCGAAATGAGTAAAACGGCGCATGAGCTAAAAACCATTGGTAAAAAACTGGTTAATCTAAAGAAAGAGAATAAAGTAGCTATCTTGTTCAGTCATGATTCGAATGCGGCTCTAAACTTTATGCCTTTTGATAAAAATGGTCATGGATGGGGGCCAGATTATAGTAGCTTTTATCGTAATAATCTGGTTGATCAGTTTCATAATGTTTTGTATGAGAATAATGTGGGAGTTGACTTTATTTTTCCGGGCAAGTCCGATTTAAATGATTACGATCTTGTGATTATTCCTGCCTTATATGTTGCCAGTGATGAAGTGCTTCAGCAAATAAGTACCTATGTAAAAAATGGCGGACATGTAATTATGCAGTTTAAAAGTGGATTTAGTGATGAAAATTCCATGGTTCGTCCGGTTGTTGCACCCGGACCATTACGCGAGGCATGCGGATTTTATTATCAGGAGTTTACCAATTTTGATGAATTGGCATTAAAAGATAATCCGTTTCATGTTAGTGAGGCTGATAACAAGGTAAATACCTGGGGCGAATATCTTATTCTGGAAACAGCTACTCCTTTAGCTTATTACGATCATAAATACTTTGGTAAATATCCGGCCATAACATCCAATACCTTTGGTAAAGGAAAATTAATTTACGAGGGCTGTATGGTTTCCAATGCTATTCAGGAAAAGATCATATTAAACGCATTAGAAGAATTGGATTTAACAACACCTGATCAGCAATTACATTGGCCATTAATCACCAAATCAGGAACCAATGATGATGGAAAGACGATACATTATTACTATAACTATTCGTCCGATGAAAAAGAAATTACATTTCCATATAATGATGGAAGAGAGCTGTTATCGGGAAATAGAGTTACAAAAAATGAAAACTTAACATTAGAACCCTGGGGTGTTTTGATTATTGAAAATAAGTAAATAACTTAAATGTTTGTTCACAATTACTTTAATATAGTTGGGTTACATAGGTAGATTAGATAAAAGAGGTTACGTAAAATTTTTATATAACCTCTTTTTTAATTTGATAATCATAAATTATAAAATAAATCAGTATGAATAACAAGTCCAGACTCTTACTAAGTGTTCTGTTACTTTTTTCGACAGTTACATTTAAACTCAGTGCTCAATCTATTCAAATAGATATAGATAAGCCAATAGCAAAAATACAACCTACTATGTGGGGAATCTTTTTTGAGGATATCAACTTTGCTGCAGATGGCGGTTTATATGCCGAATTGGTTAAAAACCGTTCTTTTGAATTTTTTGATCCTAAAATGGGATGGGATATAGAAAGAACCAATCCCGATTCGTTTCATTTTTTAATAACCAATAGAGGGGGCGAAAATCCTCACAATCCACGATTTGCAACTGTTCTCTTGGATGAAAAACAATCAAATTTTTCAATGGTTAATGAAGGATTCAGAGGCATGGAGTTAAGAATAATAATACCTATCATTTTTCAATGTTAGCTTCTTTGGTAAGTCAATCAAAAGTAGATTTACGTGTGTCGTTATTGGATTCGTTGGGGCAAGTGATTGGAAAAACAAATATTGAATTGTCAGGGAAAGACTGGAAAAAGTATGAAGTAAGTTTTGTTTGTTCTAAAACAGATCCTAAAGCAAAGTTAAAGCTTTATTTTGAAGGGAAAGGAACAGTGAATTTTGATATGGTTTCATTGTTTCCTGATGATACATGGAAACACCGCAAGGGTGGGTTAAGAGCTGATTTAGTTCAGAAACTGGCAGACCTTAAACCCGGATTTTTTCGATTTCCCGGAGGTTGTATTGTTGAGGGGCGTGATCTTTCGCGACGTTATCAATGGAAAAAAACAGTGGGAGATATAGAAGATCGAACTGTAATGGTGAATCGTTGGAATACCGAATTTAGTCACCGTTCTACTCCTGATTATTTTCAATCGTTTGGTCTTGGTTTTTATGAGTATTTTTTATTGTCGGAAGATATAGGTGCTGAGCCTCTTCCTATTTTAAACTGCGGTATGGCCTGTCAGTTTAATACAGCAGAGCTCGTGCCTTTAGATCAATTAGAGCCTTATGTGCAAGATGCTCTCGATTTAATTGAATTTGCTAATGGTTCAACACAAACCCAATGGGGTAAACTTAGAGCAGATATGGGACACCCCGAACCTTTTAATCTGAAATATATAGGTGTAGGTAATGAACAGTGGGGGCCTCAGTATTTCGAGCGTTATGCTATTTTTGAGAAGGCCATCATGGAAAAATATCCTGAAATGAGTATTGTTTCCACGACGGGGCCATTTCCTGAAGATCCGTTTTTTGATTATGCTAAGGAGGAACTAAAGAATTATAATGCTGCTTTAGTAGATGAGCATTATTACAATACCCCGGATTGGTTCTTTAACAATGCCACTCGATACGATGATTACGATAGAGATTCGTATAAGATTTTTGCGGGTGAATATGCGTCGCACGATAGACCGGATAATAACAATGACTGGTTAAGTGCCTTGTCTGAAGCTGCTTTTATGACAGGTTTAGAGCGTAACGCAGATGTGGTTTATATGTGTTCATATGCGCCTCTTTTTGCACATGTAGAAGCATGGCAGTGGCGCCCGGATCTGATATGGTTTGATAATTTGAAATCTGTATCTACGCCAAATTATTATGTGCAGCAATTATATGGTGTAAATAAAGGAACTGATCTTCTTTCGATTAAAATGAATGGTAAAGATCTAGCCGGGCAAAATAACTTATATGCTTCTTCGGTATGGGATGCAAACACAAATGAAGTAGTGATTAAAATTGTAAATAACAATAAGGAAGCTAAAGCCACTTCTTTTGTTCTTAATTCGGCCAAGAAATTTGCTTCCAAAGGTTCTTTAACTGTAATCGGAACTTCTGATCTAAAAGCATATAATACCCTTGAAAATCCTAATGTTATTATTCCTGTAAATAAAGAAGTAAAACTATCTTCGAATAAATTGAAACTAGATTTAGATCCTTATTCATTGACAGTAATAAGAATTAAACAAAAGTAGATTTAATAATAATGTTGTGTTTAAGGTTGTCTTGATTTATTTGAGGCAACCTTTTTATTTTATGATCTCCATTATGGATTCAAGTTACGTACATTTTGGACTTGTGCTAAAGTGGAACTGTATAAAGTGGCTGTAAGGACTATATAGACTAATGTATTTAAATTAACTCGTCATGATTTGTCATTTGTTTTTTCTACCTATTTGTCGATGTAGATTTTGCTAAAAATAGTAAATCAGGTAGATATGTAATTTGAGTTGTAAAAACGCGATAATGAAATTTAGGTCTTTCCAGAATTTCTGAATGTTTTTACATCGGTGTTGATTTGGCTTGTTATAAAGCATAAATGACAATATAAGGTAATAATTATTGAAACCTTTTTTCATCTATAAACCACTCTTTGCCGGACAAATCACCTTTTCTATATCCCATACTGGCTTTAAAATTCTAAAAAGAAGGTTTTAAATTATCTCAAGATTTTAAAAAATATAAATACTAAGTTGCTAATTCACTTATAGGTGCTGTTATTGCAGGTGGACTTTATAAAACAATCATATTTTTCAAAAATAACATGTATATAAAAGATCAATAGAGTAATCAAAATTGTAAAATCTTTTTCCCAAAATAATGGGCTGTAAAAGACTCATAATAATTCCTTGGAGATTTCATAACCTTGAGCTAATAATACCTCTTGGTGGTTACCATACTTTTACAGATTCAATTTGACGATATGAGGGGAATCTGTTTATTATTGTTCTTTATTGGCTTCAGGCTTGCGGCACAGCCCATTTATACTTTTTCGCATTTAACCACCAATGATGGATTATCAAACAATACCGTTTTAAGCATAAATCAGGATCAATTAGGTAGAATCTGGATGGCGACCTACGACGGATTATGTGTGTATGATGGTATGCGCATGCATATAATTCGTTACGAACCTAAAGGGTATCATCAAAACCTGCCCAAAGGTATTGCGTTGGATTTACAGATTGACGAAAATAATTTTGTTTGGGTCAGGTACGATAACAATCAGTTGGTGCGTATTCTTAATCAGGATGGAAATTGCTGCTATTATACATTGCCAAATAGTACTCAAAATAGTTCGGTTGAGTTATATGTTTCACGCGAAGCAAAGCTGCTGGTAAAAGCCGATTCTGTTTTTTATAGTTATAATGCCACTGAGGATGCTTTCAAGAAGCTCCAAAAGAATCATTATTTAATAAACGAATGGAAAAACAACGAGTTATTAAAAGTAAAGCTACAACAGCAACTCCAACAGCAGCATCCAGACATCGATATTCATAATATGCAGGTTGATTGGGATAAGGATTGTGTTTTGATTACAACCATTAATTCAGGAGTGTGGTATTTACCTTCTTTATCGTCAACTCAGTTTATTCATTATTCGATGCAAAGCGATGATGATGAAAAAATAGCCACTAACGAGGTCTATGCTGCGTTTATGGATCGTGAAAATAACCTGTGGATTGGTACCAAAGACGAGGGAATTAATATTGGGCGCCCAAATAACAGTAGGGTTACGGTAACCATTCATTATCATAGTAACGATTCCACTATTTCGATGAATACCATTCGTGCGATGCTTCAGGATAATAAAGGGCGTTTATGGTTGGGTACGTATAACAATGGTTTGCTTGTAGGATCGGGCGAGAGATTTAAAAAGATAACGCTTAGTAAAATCAAGGGAGATAAATGGGATTGGGTTCGTTCTATTTACCAGGATGTTAGGGGGACAGTGTGGGTGGGAACGTACGATGGTTTATGTTGTTTTAGAGATGGATCCAATCAAATCACTTATTTCGATGGTCGTTCTGATGAAATATCCCGAATCTATAGTTTTGCAAGCGATAAGAATGGAAAACTGCTTATGGGTGGCTGGAAAGGAATTCAGCTGCTAAACCCCAAAGAAGATAGTTTTACCAACTATCTTGAAAAAGTAAACCTGCCTGATATCAATGTGCGAAAACTCTTTTTCGATAGTAAGGGATATTTATGGGTGGCTACCGAAACCCAAGGTGTTTATAGGATCAATTACAAACATAGTACTATTGAAGCTCACTATACGGAAACGTCTTCAAGTAGGCAAATTTCCAGCAATAGTGTATTCGATATTATTGAAGATACCAAGGGAAATATCTGGTTAGGTACTTTTGGCGGTGTTAATTGCATCAATAAAAAAGGCGACGTAAAGTTGTTGCCATTGTTGAATAGAGAATTACCAACTACTTTAGTTTATAAATTGTATGTTGATGATGCACAACAGCTTTGGTTAAGTACTTCAAAATGTATTGCAAAGTATGATATTATCAATCGAACCACGAGGATTTTTGGCGAAAACGATGGATTCACCTTGGCTAATTATACCGAAGGAGCCGGATTTTTCGATAATGAAAGCAGAATGTACTTTGGCGGTGTAGGTGGACTCATTAGTTTTAATCCCGATAATATTAAACCCGATGAGGTTATCCCCAATTTGTTTTCTGATCATCTGGTAGTGGATAACCAAACGAAAAATACGTGGCAAGCCGATTCGGTATATGCCTTTTCGTATGCAACTCAAGCCATTGAATTGGATTTGCATGCGGTGTTGATGAACGGTTTAGATAATGCTCAAATTGCCTGGAAGCTTCAACCTTTAGATGATACTTTTCATATTCAGAAAGGACATTTAGCCCATGTTAAGTATTCCGATTTACCGGCGGGGCAGTATCATTTAAAGGTTAAAGGTGCAAATGCCGATAATTATTGGTCGAAGACGGATACGGTTCTTTCGTTTACCATTGCCAAACCTTTTTGGTTTAGCTTTTATTTCTATCTGGGAGCAGTTGTGTTTGTACTGATTCTGATATTAGCAATTGTTCGCATTCGCTATGTAAATATGCGTAAGCAAAAAGAAGAGCTGGAAAAGTTGGTAGGGCAACGTACCGATAAGATAGCCAAACAAAAGGGTGATTTGCAAAAAGCTTTTTCCGATTTGGAACGAAAGTCGGACAAGGTACAAGCCCAGCGCGATCAGATATTGGCTCAGCATGCCCATTTGCTGGAGATGAATACCAAATACGAAGAAGCAAATCTGCTTAAGGAGAAGTTTTTTACTAATGTATCGCATGATATTCGCACACCTCTCACACTTATATCCGGGCCTCTGTCGGAGATATTAAAGGATAAAACCATCCACCAACCCACAAAGGAAAAGCTGCATCGAATGGAACGCAATGTTAATTACATTATACAACTGCTCGATCAGGTATTGGATAAGAAAAGCCTTGAGTTGGGAGGATTAAAGCGTATTAATACACGAGGCGATCTAGTGGATATCTGTCGATGTGTTCTCAACTCCTTTCGTGATCAGGTGGAAATCAACGATCAGCAATTGCAATTTCATACCAATCAAACCTCATTGTTTACCAATTTCGACTTTGATAAGCTACAGCAAATCATTTATAACCTGTTGGCTAATGCCATTAAATTTACTCCCCCAGGTGGTATTATTCAATGCAACCTCATTATTGAGCCAAGTCATTTTCTTTTAGAGATAATTGACAATGGGATAGGAATGCCCAAAAACAGGATTGAGCATATTTTTGATCGATACTATCAAATCAATAAATCAAGCGATAGTGCTCCGGGAAATGGAATTGGATTATCGATGGTAAAAGAATTTGTTTCGTTGTTGAAGGGTGAAGTTGAGGTAGAAAGTGAAATGGAAAAGGGAAGTTCATTTAAATTATGTTTTCCATTAGTTGATCATATGGAAGAAAATCCATCTTACAACAATTTACATGTTGAAGTTGAAAATTCGGCAGTTAACCATCCCGACAAAAACACCATTTTAATTGTAGAAGACAATGTGGAACTACAGCAGTATTTGGTTGAATTATTAGGTGTAAAATACAAGGTTGTATTAACCAATAATGGTTTGGATGCTAAACACTTGTTGGCTAAAAACAAGTCGGTTGATTTGATTCTATCGGATTGGATGATGCCCGTAATGGACGGCATATCCTTGTGTAAGTATGTTAAGCGGAAGTCTCAGCTAAGTAAAATCCCATTTATATTGTTAACAGCATTGGGCGATGTTGAAAACGAGAAAGAGGGATTTACTGCCGGGGTTGATGAATTTGTTTCAAAGCCATTCGATCCGGAATTGTTGCATCTGAAAATTAATAACCTCATTAAACGAAGTAATCAGATTGAGCATTCGTTAAAAGTAGAAGCCATTGTTCAACCAGCTAAAAGTAAAGAATCGTCGTACGACGAAAAGCTGGTGCGAAAGATCAATGAAATTCTATCTGTACAAACCTCAAACGCAGATTTTAATCAGCAGATTCTGGCGGAAGAATTAGGAGTGAGTCAAATGCAGTTGTACCGTAAAGTGAAAGAACATATGCAAAATACTCCCAATGAGCTAATCCGATCGTATCGCGTAAAAATGGCAAAGGCTTTGCTTTCTGAAGGTAAGTTTTCCGTAAACGAAGTAAGCTTTATGGTTGGCTTTAACGATCCGAAGTACTTCAGTCGTTGCTTTACCAAAGAGTATGGAATAAGTCCAAATTCTTTCAGAAAACAGGCTACCGAAATGCAGGTGTAATTCTGAATTTTAGTTCTTCTATTATTACCCCTCATTTACGCTAATGTTACCTCAATATTATTGCAAAATATGTGCGAAAGATTGATGGTTTTTTACCGTAAATGCAAGAATAATCCAACTGTTTGCAAAATATGTCTACCTCAAAAAGTCTTGTCTCATAGTAGTTTCGCATTGGATTGAAAAACGAATCATCTGCATAAGTTTCAAATTAAGTATTGAAAACAGATTGAATTAAGGTACCAGATTTAATCTACAAAAACAGGATGATTCAAAATTGAAAATGTGTAAATAATTATACTCAAAACATGAAAAAATTATTTGTTATTTGTTTAACCGTGTTGCTTTCATCGTGGAGCTTTGCCCAAACGAAGTTGAAGGGAAGGGTAACAGATCAAACACAAAACCCGGTTGTAGGAGTAAGTGTTTCGATAAAAGGACTAACTGAAGGAACCATTACCGATGCGGATGGAAATTACTCTTTTGTAACCAATGAAAAAGAGGGTATTTTACTTTTTTCATTTATTGGAATGGAAACCAATGAAAAAGAGTTTAGTGGTGATGCAAGCATCGATGTGGTAATGAAAGACGAATATACTGCATTAAATGATGTGGTGGTTATTGGTTATGGTACATCAAAAAAGGGAGATTTAACCAATGTGGTTGCTTCAGCCAGCAACGTTGATCAAATTAATAGTCGTCCGATAACGGATGCCGAGAGTTTTCTACAAGGTAATATTGCCGGCGTAACGGTGGTTAATCAGGGAGGAGATCCAAGCAGTGCTCCAAAAATTACCATTCGTGGTATGGGAACTTTAAACTCAGGTAGCGAAAATGTACTTTGGGTGGTAGACGGAATGCCTTATGATGGCGGATCCATTAACCCAAATGATATTGAAAGCATTGATGTATTAAAAGATGCTTCAGCAGCAGCAATTTATGGTGCTCAGGCGGGTGCCGGTGTAATTGTGGTTACTACTAAAAGCGGGAAGACCGGTAAAATGGGGGTTGATATCGATGCTTATACCGGTATTCAAAAAGCTACCAACCTGCCAACTCCGTTAACTGCCGAACAACAAAGCTGGGCATACAACACAGCTGCCGATAACAGTGGAATGGATCGTTACGATGCCCATAATGCTGATCTAAATCCATGGGGAACGATTACTCGCACAAACTGGATGGATGAGATTTTCAGAACGGCAAGTGTTAATAATATCAATGCACGTGTTTATGGTGGATCTGATAAAGTTACTTATAGCACTTCGGTTAATTACATGGATAAAGAAGGTGTGTTGCAAGGAACATCATCAGAACGTTTAGGTATTAGAGTGAAATCTGATTATAAAATATCAGACCGTATTAAAGTAGGTGAAAATATTTATGTAACGCGCGAAGAAGCTGTAGGAGCCAATACTAATTCAGGTTATTCAGGCGTGATTATTAATGCGATGTACATGCCTTCTGCTGCACCTGTTTACAACGAAGAGGGAAACTTCCACGGAGTAGCTCCCGAAGGTTCTGATTTTGCCGGTGCTTACGGTGATGTTTATAACCCGGTAGCCTTATTGTTGCGTCCGACTATTAAAAGCCCAACCACCAATATTAATGCTAATATCTATGGCGAGTGGGAAGTTATTGACGGATTGAAATACCGTTCAGCTTTAAGTCTTTCGCAAAATAAAAACGATTATAAAGAGTTTCAGCCAAAACGACCAGAGAACGGACGTCCTTCTGAAATGAATTATTTATACCAAAGCTGGGCTAATCGCAACAAGTGGATTTGGGATAACCAGGTTACTTACAACAAGGATTTTGGAAGTCATCACCTGGACTTGACCGGTATTTATTCAAGTCAGTTAACCAAATACGAATACAATTACATTGGTTCATCTGATTTTGCCCGCGAAGAAGAATGGTATCAATACCTCGAAAATGCCGGACAAATGGATACCTGGACAAGCGATGCCTACGAAGATGCATTAATTTCGATGATTGGCCGTTTACGTTACGATTTTAAAAACAAGTATTTCTTAACAGCCAGTGTGCGTCGCGATGCTTCATCACGTTTGTATAAAGATAATAACAGCGATGTATTCCCGTCTTTCTCAGGAGCATGGAAAATTTCCAGCGAATCATTTATGAGTGATGTGGATTGGATTAGCATGTTAAAACTTCGTGCATCGTGGGGTAAAATTGGTAACATCAATTCAGCTTATTACTATGCTTATAATGTACCCATGTCGACCCAGATTGCTACCATGGGAGCCGGTGATGCAAGCAGAGTGGCTGGTTACTATGTCAACAAAAATTCAAATCCTGATCTTACCTGGGAAACATCCGAATCAACCGATGTGGGTATCGATGCATCTTTCTTAAGAGGAAAAGTTGAATTGACAGCCGATTACTTCGTAAAAAATACCCGTGATATGATTATGGAAACTACCGTGGATTCGCATAGCGGTATTTCAAGTGGAGCCGATGTAAATGGTGGTTTGGTTGAGAACAAAGGTTTTGAATTTGCAGCTACTTATAAAGGTAAATTAGGAGGCGTGAATTATTCAGTTAATGGTAACCTGGCAACACTTAAAAATACCCTTAAGAACCTTGATAATTTCAATACAGATTATATTGATCATGGCGATAATGCCCGTTCGGTATTGTATCCATATCGTTCAGAGGTTGGTAAACCTTTATTCTCTTATTACCTGATTCAAAGCGAAGGAACTTTTAAATCGCAGGAAGAAATTAACAACTACACACATAATGGTGAGTTAATTCAACCCAATGCACAACCTGGTGATTTAAAATTTGTGGATGAAAACAATGACGGAATTATTAATACTGACGACCGTGTGTTTATGGGTAATGCTTTCCCTGATTTTACTTATGGATTTAATATATCAGCTGATTACAAAGGTTTTGATATCTCAATGTCGTTCCAGGGTGTAAGCGGATCTAAGATCTTTAATGCCATGAAGTTTACGACTTATAACGCAGCTCAGCAAGGATATAACCTTGATAACAGGGTAATGGGTGCATGGAGTTCTCAAAACAGTGGCTCTGATATTCCAATGTTGCGTTTGAATGACCCTAATCAAAACTTCGAGACTACTTCTGACTGGTATTTGGAAGATGGTTCTTATTTCAGAATGAAAAACCTGATTGTAGGTTATACTATCCCGGGTAATATTATGGATCGCTTGGTAAAAGGATCATCATTCCGTGTTTATGTATCGGCCGAGAATTTATTTACCATCACTGATTACACAGGCATGGATCCTGAAGTGGGAGGTATTGGTTTAGATATGGGTAAATATCCTGTAGCTCAAACATTATCTGCCGGTGTATCAATGAAGTTTTAATTACTAATAATGACAACAATGAAATTAAAGAATATATACTTAAGTGCTTGTGCAGCATTAATGGTGTTAGGTAGCACCTCTTGTTCAGATGATTTCCTGGAGCGAACTCCATTGGGAGCTGCCGGTGAAGCAAACTATTATCAAACGGCTCAGGATGCCGAAAATGCAGTTAACGCAATGTATTACTACATGGGCGATGAAGATATGTTTTCGCGCGGATTTATGTGGTATATCAATGCCAGTGATGATATGGTAACCGGTCGTCCAAAGTCGGTGCCTGAAAACATCAAGAACTTCAACATGACAGGTGATGAAGGTTATGCCAGCTGGATGTATCCTCAGAGTTATAAAATTATTCGTCGTGCCAACGATGTAATTGTGAATGTTACTCCAATGAATATCGATCAGGATTTAAAGAATCGTTACTTAGGTGAAGCTTATTTCATGAGAGCTTTCCATTACTTTTGGGTGGCTTCAACATACGGTAATGATGTAAGTGGTGGTGTACCTATCGTTACCGAAGACAATTACAAAGATACTTCGTTTGTTCGTCCGGCAAGTGTAACCGATAATTATGCGCAAATAATCGAGGATTTGACCAAAGCTGCTGAGTTGCTGCCATTGTACACTACTTATAGCTCCGATGATATGGGGCGAGCACATAAAGATGCGTGTTATGCTTATATGGCTAAAACCTATTTGTATTGGGCGCAGTACGATGCTACAAAATGGAAAAATGTTGTAGAATGTTGCGATTTGGTTACCAATTCAGGATCGGGTAGAGCATTAATTGATACCGATACTCCTTCGGTAGATTACAGAAGCGTATTTAAATATACTAATGATTTCGGATCAGAATATATTTGGTCGGTTGTTGGTGGTATCGACCGCGGAAGTAAATTGCAAGGAGTAATGCTCGAAAACAAAGGTTGGGGAGTATACAACGGTTGGGGTTATTTTATGCCAACCGAAGAATTATACGATGCTTTTGAAGAAGGTGATTACCGTCGTTCGGCTACCATTTTAAATTTTGGTGATGAATTTCAGTTCTGGGGAGAGTCACGTCGTTATTATTCAACTAACTCATTATCTGGTTTTCAGTTCAATAAATACATGGATATTTACTCATACGACGATCCTATCGGTAATGGATTGATCAATGCCAATGGTGATGCATTATACACCATTTATGATATGCCTTTGTTACGCTATGCCGAAGTAATTCTGATGAAAGCAGAAGCAAAATTGATGCAAGGTCAGAATGCGGATGCAGAGATTAATATGATTCGTAATCGAGCCGGTTTAGCTGATAAATCTGACTGTACTTTAGCTGATTTAAAACAAGAAAGAAGAGTTGAATTAGCAGGTGAGTTTGCCAATCGTCATCGCGATTTAGTGCGCTGGGGTGATGCCAAAGATGTGTATAGTCAGCCTTTGCACGGACGTATTCATGCTGATAAAACAGATCCGGACTCAGAATATACCATTGAAGAAATATGGCCGGCTCGTAATTATAATCCTGAAGTTCATAATGTTTGGATTATTCCAAACGAAGTAATAAGAAGTTCCGGTATTCCTCAAAACAAAGGTTGGAATTAATTAATAGTGTGTTCTAGATTAGGTCGTTACTCTATGGTAACGACCTGGTTTTAAAAATTGTTGTATGAAATACTGTTTGACTTTTATATCGATTCTTTTCTGTTTTACTTTCGCTAATGCCCAATTGACTTTTTCAGGTGGACACTCGCATAACGACTATCATCGCCCTCATCCATTAACTGATGCTTTAGAAGCCGGTTTGGTAAGTATAGAGGCTGATGTGTATCCTGTTGATGGAACTTTGTTAGTAGGGCACGATAAAGAGGAGCTAAGCAACAAAAGTAATCTGGTTAATTTGTATTTGCAACCATTGTTTGACCATTTTAAAGATGGAAATACAGGTAATCAATCAGTGATTTTGATGATTGATATTAAAGAAAAAGCGGAGCAGGCCTATAAAATATTAAAGAAGGAATTGGAACCTTATCAACAAATTCTAAGTGCTTATCGCAACGGTAAAGTTGAAAAAGGTTTGGTTACCATCATTCTGTCTGGCGATCGCCCCATAGAAACAGTAAGAAACGAAAAACAACGCATGGTTTTTATTGATGGAAGATACAACAAAGAACAGCTGCAGGAAGAGAGTGCTCTTATTCCATTAATTAGTGATGATTGGTACAATTATTTTACTTGGAGTGGGCAAGGGGAAATTTCTAAGAAGGAATTTCAGAAGCTTGAAGAGATGGTGAGTGTTTGCAAAAAACATAATAAGATGATCCGCTTTTGGGGATACCCTGGTAAAGGAGAACAGGCAGAGGTTTTCTGGAAAGTTTTAACGTCGGCTGGAGTTGATTTAATTGGAACGGATGCTCCGATGTTATTTAATGAGTTTAAAACAATAGCATCCTAAATAATATTTGATTAGGAAAGAAAGCTACTGTGTATAAATGGCCTCAGCTGGCGAGCAAAAAAACAAGGTTGAATTGACGATTAATAATCGTTTTTTGTTTGAGTTGAGCGAAGCCAACGATTTTAAACGATTTCAGTCAATTGACCGTAGTTTTTTTTAGTGAGACAGATGCAGCCTTGATTTTCTTTGCTTCCGTTTCTTGCATCAAGGCAAGAATTGTAGCAAAGCGGAAATCATGAACACCATTAAAAATAAGTAAACGTGAACTAAATGAAGTCGGGTTTGGGCGAAGCGCCAATTTGAAAAATAATTAGGACAGAATTGAGTTTAAAACAAAATAATGATAAACAAAATATTTAACCGCATGGCTTCATGGGGTTTTACACTGATACTTCTCGTATTGGTTAGTTGTCAGCAAAGTGCAAATACAGACGGTATTACCGACGAAAAAGTACATGAGGTAATTGTTGATAAAGAATCTGGTTACTGGTTTAAGCGATCGCTGGCTCATGCTTTGTATAATCGTTTAATTTCAGAGGATAGCCAGGTATTATGGAGCACCAATTTTCACACGGCTGCACCAGTGCCTTTAGGTGCAGTGGGACCACAAAAATATCTGAAGAAATTACAAGGGATTGTTCACAATGACTCTTTGGGAAGAGTACTAAAACAAGCTGTGAATGAAGGGACCAATGTTATTTTGGTGATTGGCGATGGAATGGGAAATATGCATATGGCATTGCCTGTGTATAAACGATATGCTGAGAAGTCGGATGAAAAAACTTATTTCGAACGAATAATGGCCGAAGGTACCTGTGGGTATTTATATACCAGTACGGCCAGAGGCCTGGTTACCGGTTCGGCTGCATCAGGAACAGCCATTGCCACCGGATCAAAAACATTGATGAATATGGTTGGACTGGATACCTTGGGCAATGCACTTCAAAGTCTGATGGAGCTATCTAAGTCCAAAGGTTATTTTAATACCATCATCAGTGATGCTGGAATTACAGATGCCACACCGGCAGCCTTTTATGCACATGCTGCCAATCGCGATTGGGAATCGGATATCGCATTTCAACTGGCAAAAAGCAAATGCGTGGATGTGGTATTAGGTGGTGGTGGTTCGCAATTTTTACCTCAGGGAAAGGTATTGTGTGATTATTACAGTGGATCAGAGTATCCGGATTATCATTCATCAAGAAAAGATTCGTTGAACTTATTTGCTCAATTGAAGAGTAGAGATTTTCAGCTATGTTTTACATTGAATGAGTTGAATAGTGTAGCATCAGGTAAAGTCATTGGTCTTTTTGAAGGAGGAGGTTTGCCACCGGCAATTGATTATAATAGTAAGTCGGCAAGTATTCCTACAGTTACGCAAATGGCACAAAAAGGACTCGCTCTATCTAAAGAATCATTACAACCAACATGCACTATGATTGAATGTGCACGCATTGATTGGGAAGCACATGATAACGATGTGGTTTCGGTATATAAGGCGGTTGAGGAAATGAATAATGTACTTAAAATCGCCTACAATCAATACAGAAGTAATCCAGCAAAGACTTTATTGGTTTTTACTGCCGATCATGAAACAGGTGGTTTGGAAATAGCTTACAAAAAAGAACATACCTACGAAAAACGTACTTTATCTGATAACGTGGTTTGGGAAAACAATACCAATCCATTGCATTATCATGATTATATTCAGATGTTGGAGGGGCAAGATCGAACTTTATCTTCCATTTTTGCATCATCGGGTAGTGCCGAAGAGTTAAAACAACAGCTGGAAAAACATGCCAAGGTGCATCTAACGTCCGAAGAAGCTGCTTTGCTATTCTATGCCCGAAACGGATATCAGAAATATAAAAAAGAATAACAAAACCCATTCAATATGCGCTTAACAAGCTTTTTAATGCCGTTGATTCTACTGTTTTGTATAAACAGTATCGCTCAGAATAGTAAACCTAAGGAGTTATTTTTCAGAAATGATTCAATTTTTAAAATAATTCAGTTTACCGATGTTCATTGGGTATCTGATCAGGTATGCAATGCCTCAAATGTAGCTTTGATAAATGATATTTTGGATCGTGAAAAACCCGATTTGGTGGTTTATACTGGCGACGTGGTTCTTTCGGAAATGGAATCGTTGAAGCAATTACAAAAAGCCTGGACAGAAGTGACTCAATCTGTGCGTAATCATAAGGTGAAATGGATTGCTATGCTGGGTAATCACGATTCAGAAGGCAAGGTTTCCAGAGATGATGTGTATAAAGTTCTTAGCTCATTGGATTATAATATCAACCCAAAGCCCAATGGATTATTGCACGATTTTACATTACCAGTAAAAACAGGTAAAGGTGAAATTGGTGCGGCTGTTTATTTGTTCGATTCTAACGATTATGCCAGCATGTATCAACCGGGTAAGTATGGTTGGATAGGTAGAGATCAAATTGAAAGATACCAGCAGACATCAGATGAATTGGCAAAACAACATCAGAATACTCCGGTGCCTTCTTTAGCCTTTTTTCATATTCCACTGCCTGAATATAAGCAGGTAATCAGTCAGCAAGATAAAATTGTCGGGCATGCTTTTGAAGGTGTTTCTTCACCTGAAATTAATACAGGATTGTTTGCAGCAATGGCTTTGAATGGAGATGTAATGGGTGTTTTTTGCGGGCACGATCATAACAATGATTTTATAGGTGAAGTTAATAACATTGCTTTGGCATATGGTCGTTGCACCGGTTCAAATGCCTATGGTGAATTACGAAACGGAGCTCGAGTCATCACTCTATATCCGCATCAGTTTAGTTTTGATACCTGGATAAGTATTCCTTCGCGCAGAGAATATTTTTATCATTATCCGGTAAATATGCCCGTGTTAACTGAATATCTACCAGCCGTTGAAGTAAATGATAAGTTGCAAAACGGAGTGGCCTATCGTTATTACGAAGGAGAGGTAGAATCGGTAAATGAAATTGCATCGTTACCTGTTAAAAGGCGCGGCGTGTTTGATAGTTTTACCATTAAATCAGCTCCGGTTGAAGATCATTTTGCCTATGAATTTGAGGCTTATATTCAGATGCCGGCACAGGATATTTATACTTTTTATCTGAGATCGGATGATGGCAGTTGTTTATATATTGATGGTAAAAAAGTAGTTGATAATGATGGCGGCCATAGTGCCCGTACTAAGAAAGGCAGCATTGGATTAGCAGAAGGAATGCATCATATTAAAGTATTGTATTTCGAAGATTATATGGGACAGGAGCTTCAATTAGGCCTCGAAAGCAGAAGTATTAAAAAAGGACCAATAAAACCAGATATGCTTTTTATTTCAAAAACAAAATAAGATTTAATTCCACAGTAGTTTAGGTTTAAGAAGAGAGACTGTCCAATTATCATTGATGTAGAGATAGTCTCTTTATTTATGTATTAGATAATTATTAAGTGTGCTTGATAAATGTTTATAATGTGTAGTATCAAAGAACATATGTTTTTTAATAAAGTGTTGAAAAAAGGAATATTCCTGAAAATTACGTATGATAATATAAATGGTATGTATTAAGTAGATAGGGTTTTTGAAGTAAGGTTTATGTGTAGCATGATGAAAATCAAATGCATAACATTATTTCCCGATACAAAAGTTCTTAAAGATATTACCTAATACTTCGTCAGTGTTTATCTGTCCTGTTATCTCACCTAAGAAATGAAGTACTTCTCTGATGTCTTGAGCCAAGAAATCGCCACTAATTCCTGAAGTTAAGCCTTGCGAGACTCTCATGATTGCTTCATATGAGTTTTGTAAAGCTTCGTAATGTCGTGCATTAGTTACAATTACTTCATCGTTATCTAAAGCAGTAAGGTTGACCGTTTTTAGTAGTTCTGCCGTAAGTCCTTCAATATTGATGTGTTGCTTAGCCGAGATGGGAACAATGGCATCTGTGCCTGTTAATTCATGGAAAGAGGCTTCATGAAAACGATTTTCTACAATACTAATTTCCATGAGGTCAGTTTTATTGACAACCACAATTAATTGCTGCCCCTCATGCATCCTATTTTTAACATTGTCAATGGCTTCATGAATTTTATCATCCGGATCATTGACATCCAACATTAATAGTACAATTTGTGCTTTGCTTATTTTGTTGTAGGTGCGTTCAATTCCAAGAGACTCAATTTTATCTGCTGTATCACGTATTCCAGCCGTATCAATAAAACGAAAAGTAATACCTTCAATATTGATAGTATCTTCAATTACATCACGTGTTGTTCCATGTATGTCTGATACAATAGCTTTTTCTTCTTGAAGAAGAGTGTTTAATAATGTTGATTTTCCGGCATTGGTATGCCCAACAATGGCAACGGGAATACCGTTTTTAATTACATTACCTAACGAGAAGGATTTTATTAGTTTAGATAGTAATCCTGATATATTATCAATCAATTTTGTTAATTCATCACGATTCGCAAACTCAACATCTTCCTCGCTAAAGTCAAGTTCAAGTTCAACTAATGAAATAAAATTTAATAACTGAGCTCTTAAATTGATCAGTTCATTAGAAAAGCCTCCGCGCATTTGTTGCAAGGCAACACGTCGAGCTGCCTCACTTCTTGAAGCAATAAGGTCGGCTACAGCTTCAGCCTGACTCAAATCCATTTTTCCGTTTAAAAATGCTCGTTGAGTGAATTCACCAGGACGCGCAAGTCGTGCACCTTTTCTGATTAATAGCTGTAAAATTTGTTGTTGGATAAATTGAGATCCATGACAAGCAATTTCAGCAATATCTTCACCAGTAAACGAATGTGGGTTTTTAAAAAGGCTGATTAATACTTCATCGATACTTGTTTCGCCATCTTCAATGGTTCCAAAATGGACTGTATTTGCCTTTTGATTTGCTAAAACCTTTCCTTCCTTGGCAGGAGTAAAGATGCTTTGGCAAATTGAAAAACTATTAGGCCCTGAAAGACGAATGACGGCAATTGCTCCCATTCCCTGGGCTGTTGAAATTGCACATATTGTATCGTTGAATTGCATAAAAGAAATTTTTGCAAAAATAGTAAGAATTTGATTAGTTATTTAAATATTATGCCTGTAATATATAATTAGTTATTGTAATATATATGTTGATCGGTATGTATATGTATTATAAGAGTGAGTTCTTTTTTTAGTCATCCTGCTTATTAGATAAAGGTGTTTACTTCTACTTAATTTATTCATCATTGTTTTCCATTAATTAAACTACTTAAAATCAGGTTTTATCCAATAAAAAAGTGTGAAAGTAACAAATTAACGTTATGGGCGTAAAGGCTTTTAATGCTAGAGATACAAAATAGACCTATTTGATCTTATGAAAATAAATCGACTGATTCTACAACGAATTCTTGCCTTTGTATTATTTATTTGTGCTTTACAAGTAAGAGCGCAAGAAGGAACCAAGCAATTTATGCCTAACTCAAGTGACCGTTTGTGGCTTGAGATATATAGGGATTACAATAAATATTTTGCTACTTATTCAGCTTCTGATAAAGAAAGACTCTATATATACTTAAATGCAGGTGAGACCATGCATTTTGGTATGAAAATGGCAAATTATTCATCTGGTTATCCTTCAAGAACCAGTTTAAGGATAAAAGATGAAAATGGAAATGTAGTTTTTCCTGAAAGAGTTTTTCCTCAATCTGGCAATGGGTATATATCTTCATACAATGCGGCTGTAAAAGGGCCAAATGGAGTGTTGTTGAACAATACTCCTATTTCGGGGGGGTATGATGCTCTTACTTATACTGCAACGACTAGTGGTAACCACTATATTGAATTTGAAACATGGCGGTATGATTATGGACGAAATAATAATTGGCGATATACTCGTAGGTTTGGTATTGAATTTTTTGATGTTACGGTTACCGATGCATCTAATAATGTTATAACAAATCCCGGAAATCCTAATGTTTCAGCAGGTCGTTTGTGGTCAAAAGGTTGGGCTTTTACCACTACAAGTTATTATGATTATCCAGTAAAAACTGATTTTTATGTTTTTACGGCTGATGAGTTTGTTAATAAAGTTCAATATGAAATGAAGCCTTACTCATTTAACTTTGTTGCAAATTCGTATGGTGTTTCATTAGATGTAAACGATAATGTAATTGAAAAAGCTCAAAGTCAGGATGGCGATTTAACAAACACTTCAAATATTTCTGAGTATAAAATATTTTTGAATGATCCGGATAGAGGGGTTTGGCAAAATACAGCACTTCCACCACCAGCTGTTCAGGTTTGGTTTGATGATGATTTACTTTATGATTATGATTATGACCGAGAACCACAAACATTAGCTATTCCTTCGTCAACAATTATACTTGAGAAAAACAATGTAAGCTGTCCTTATAAAAGTGTTACTATGTTTAAAATAGTGGCAAATATTGATGGTTTTGCTACGATTATGCTTGATTTAGATGGTGGAGGATATTCAACCAATGGAAATGACAGAGTGTTAGAACTGCCAATAATAGCCGGAGAGAATTATGTTCTTTGGGATTTTAAAGATGATAATGGAAATATAGTTTCTGACGGTAGTTATACTGCCTCGGGAACTTTTTTAGGCAGAGGGCCTGCGCACTTCCCGTTATATGATGTGGAAAGTTTGAGTGGAATATCGACATACTCGGTCCGACCATTTAATAAATTAGGTCCTACTTTATATTGGGATGATAGTCAGGTGCAGTATTGGGGCGATCAAGGATCAGGAACAATGGCAGAGACTACCCAGAGCCAGTTGGTTATTAATAATCATGTTCCTCGTGTTTGGACTTATAATAATAATGCGTACAATGGTGATGGAACTACCTTAAATTCGTGGTTTAATGCTATTGATTTAGGTATGTCATCAATTAATTTTGATGTTATTACCAGTGAAACCAAATGTGTTAATGGAGAAGCTCCTGTAATTGGTGATGTTCATAAGGTAGGTGATATTGATGAGGTTTTGTCTTTTTCGTTAGATGATTTTACCGAAAAGTACTACGATCCTAATGATTTGCCTTTGATAAAAATTCAGATTGTTGCCTTGCCCGATCAAGGAGAACTGCGTTTGAATGGTGTTTTGGTGTCGGTTAACCAGGAAATAAATGCGAGTGATATTAATAATATGACTTATACACCAGTAGCTGGATTCGGTGGGACTGTTCCTTGTGAATATAAAGCTTCTAATCAGGATAATTATTCGTTACAATCTAATTATGTGTATTTGGTTAGTAATACAGCCCCAACTATAACGCCTATTTCTGATCAGACAATATGTACTAACGATGGATTAATCGATTACCCTGTTTATGTTGGTGATGCCGAAACGCCAGCAGACGAATTAACAGTAATTGCCTATTCGCACGATCCTAATTTTGTTGAAAACAATAAAATTGAAGTTACAGGATCCGGTTCAACTCGTTACGTGAATGTAACTCCTGTGGATGATGAATCTGGTTTTGCCATTATATATGTTTTAGTGGATGACGGTTATACGCAAACCATTGAAGAATTTGCACTTCATGTTGGGCCTTCTGTTGTTATTAATGGCGATATGTCGGTTTGTGTTGGAGGCGATTTATTATTAACAGCAGAAGAGGTTGGAGCTTCCTATATTTGGCAGAAAGATGGAACAACTCTAAGTACAACGCAGCAGTTAAGTATAAATTCCGTTAATCTTTCTGATGCTGGATTGTATTCATTAACAGTGGCTAAAGGAAGTTGTGTAACCACTAAGGATTTTATGGTTTCAATAGCCCCGGCTGTTTCATTTACAGGTGATGTAGATCTTTGTGTAGGCGAAACAATTAAGTTAAGTGCCGACGAAACTGTGGCAACTACTTATTCGTGGAGAAGAGCTGGTACCGAAATTGGAAATCAAAAAGTATTTACAAAAGATAATCTGACTCTTGCTGATGCCGGTAATGATTACACTTTGTTCGTTGAAAAAGAAGGGTGTGCAAATACTTCTGCACCATTTTCTGTTTCAGTGATTCAAATGCTTGATATTAATGTGGGAGTAAGTACGGAGGATGTTATTTCGGGTAGCGATGCAAATATTACTATTATAAGTGCTGAGCAAGATGTTATTTATACCGTTTACGATAGTGATAATAATGCTGTTGCCTCAGGATCAAATTCAACAACGGGCGACAACTTGATATTAACTATTGGAAGTAGTGATTTAGTTAGCGGTTTAAATAATTTTAGAATAGAAGGTGATAATGGTAATTGTACTGTTGAATTAGTTAATGATGCAAATATTAATGTAAACCAAGTTCCAATAGTATCCTCTTTTTCAATAACCACAAACGAAGATACTCCATATCATGGGAATGTACTCGATGGAGCTACTGATGATGATGGAGGTGTGATGGCAGCTTCATTAAAAACTGGTGGAGATCCTCAATATGGTGTGGTTACAATCAATTCTAATGGTTCGTTTACTTATACACCAAATGAAAACTACAATGGAACGGATAGTTTTACTTTTGAGGTTTGCGATAATCAATCACCAAATGCATGTGTATCAGCTGATGTAACAGTTAATGTAACGGCACAAAATGATGCTCCAATTATAAGTACAGATTCAAAATCGTTACAGGAAGATAATTCTTTTGTTTTTGGTCTTTCTGATTTTACAGACTTATTTACTGACGTTGATGGAGATGTATTAAGTCAAATACGAATTGATGCTATACCAAATGCAAGCTCTGGCGAATTACAATTAGGGGGTGTTGCTATTTCTGCAGGACAAGTAATTCCATCTGGAAGTATTGGATCAGTAACTTTTGTACCTTCAACTAATTGGAATGGAGTAACATCTTTCAGTTGGTCAGCTAGTGATGGAGCTTTATGGTCATCATCAAGTCAAATGAGTTTAACAGTATCAGCTGTTGATGATTCTCCTTCAATAAGCGATGCTACAGTAAGTGTTAGTGAGGATGCAATCAATGGTTCATCTATAATTAATCTGAATGATAAACTGACTGGAAGTGACGTTGATGTAGATGGTGAGGCTATTAGTTACAGTATTTTTTCGGGTAATACAGGTGCTGTATTCACAATTAATACCACAACAGGATTATTAACTGTTAATAATGCTTCTAGTATTGATTATGAAACTACTCAGCAGTACACTTTGGTAGTACGAGCAACAGATATAAATGGCTCATTTACTGATGTTGTAATAACCATCAATGTAAGTAATAGTGATTCGGATGTTGTACTTACAATATCAAACCAGTCAATAACAGAAGGAGATGCAGGTACTTCTAATATGATATTCACTATTTCGTCTTCAGAGATAGTAGCTTCTGATTTGTCGGTAAGTTTTAGTGTTAGTGATATTTCCGCAACATATCCTCTGGACTATACCGTTAATACTGGTAGTGCTACAATTAATTCGGGAGAAAAATCAACAACGATTTCAATTCCGGTAGTTGGCGATAATATTGTTGAAGGAACTGAAACATTCAGAGTCGATTTAAGTTCTCCTAGTTCAGGTTCTGTTTCAGGTTTTGGAATAGGTTCTATTAATGATAACGATAATGCAACATTATCGATAGAAAATGCTGTTGCTAATGAGAACGATGGAAATATTGATTTTGAAATTACTTTAGTTGGAACTGTTGCATCTTCTTTTGATGTTTCTTACTCATTATCAAATGGTACTGCAATAGGTGGGGCTGATTTTAATACTTCGACAGGAACAATAACTTTTTCGGGAGTTAATGGACAAAAGCAAATAATAGGTGTTCCTATAACAGATGATGCCATTGTTGAAAATTCAGAAAATTTCAATATACAACTTTCAACAGTAAATACTTCAATTGATGCGTCGGATGAAGCTACTGGAACAATAATAGATAATGATGGAACAGCCACTTTGAGTATTGCTAATGTTTCGTTTGGTGAAAATGAATCAGGTACATTTAGAGTTACAGTTGATAAAGCCGTTCAGGATGGATTTTCTGTTAATTATTCTTTTGTGAATGGATCGGCTGTTGCCGGAACTGATTTTTCGAACGCTAGTTCTTTATTATCCTTTTCAGGATTTGCCGGTGAATATAAAGAGTTTACTGTAGCTGGTATTGATGATGCAATTGTAGAAGGAACAGAGCAATTTACGATAAAATTAAATACATCGCATTCTTTGGTTGATGCTTCGGCTACTGCTTTGGCAAGTATAATCGACGATGATGCTGTGAATGTAACCATTGATGATGTTGTCGCAACTGAAGGTGATAATGCTGAGTTTGTTTTAAAGCTTAATAATGCAGTTGTTGGGGGAACAACCATAACTTATAGTTTTAATGATATAACTGCAGTAGGAGGGTTAGATTATCATAATGTAGGTGGTAGTGTTGTATTTTCTGGTACAGCAGGTGAGATACAAACTTTTTCAGTGGCTTTAAATGACGATAATATTGTTGAATTGGATGAAAGTTTTGAAGTTAGTCTTGCTAGCAGCAATCCATTGGTTGGAGCTGATGATAAGGCAACCGTTACTATTACTGATAATGATGGAACGGCAAAAGTAACAGTTACTAATATTAATATTGATGAAAATCAGAATGCATCATTTAACCTAACTTTGGATAAAAATGTTCAAGATGGTTTTTCTATTGATTATGCAACAGAAAATGGATCAGCTAATGCTGGTACTGATTATGTTTCAGCTTCTTCAAATGTTGTGTTTTCAGGTACACAAGGCGAATCACATACAATAACCATTGTTGTAAATGATGATAATTTAGTTGAGGCAACAGAAGATTTATTAGTAAATTTTAGTAGTTCTAATACATTGGTTAATACAGTAGCTCAGGCCAAAGCTACCATTACTGATAATGACGGAGTCGCAGTTTTAACAATTGGTAATATTGAATTTGATGAGAATGGTTCAGGATCATTTAATGTAAATGTTGATAAGGCAGTGCAAGGTGGTTTCGATGTTGATTATTCATTTACTGATATAACTGCTACTGGTAGCATCGATTTTCAGGAAACTACATCAACATTAAATTTTGATGGTACAGCTAACCAAACAATATCTTTTAGTGTTGCAGCTATTGATGATAATCTAGTTGAATCTTCAGAAAGTTTTGGTGTAAGTTTAAGTACAACAAGTGATTTAGTAGATGCTTCTGCAACAGCAACCGGAACTATTAATGATAATGATGCAGCTTCTATTTCAGTTAGTGATGTAACTATTATTGAAGGTAGTAATGCGGAGTTCAATCTCAATCTTTCGGCAGCTGTACAAGGTGGCGTTGTTGTAAATTATACCTTAGAGCCCATCAGTGCTACTGCTGTAAACGATTATAATAACTTATCTGGCCAAATTAATTTTGTTGGCACAGCAAACGAAGTCGGTACTATAATTATTCCTATTGTTGATGATGTCATTGTAGAGGCAAATGAGTCATTTCGTTTAGTACTTACAACTACTAACTCGTTGGTGACATTAGATAATGAGGCAATTGCAACTATTACGGATAATGATGGAAGGGCTCTTGTGAGTGCTGACGATATCGTTATAAATGAAAATCAAGATGCTTCAATTACTTTAACTCTCGACAAATCTGTGCAAGGTGGAGTAATTGTCAATTATAGTACTGGTGCTGGTTCGGCTATTGTACCAAGTGATTTTGCAACAAGTACTGGTAATGTTGTGTTTTTAGGTAATGCTGGAGAAACGCAGGTAGTTACAATTACTATTAATGATGATATGGTTGTTGAATCTGATGAAAACTTTTCTGTTCATCTTTCAACAGCTCATAATTTGGTTGACACGGATCCTAGTGCTAAGGTAACTATAAAAGATAATGATGGAGTTGCAAAGCTAAGTATTGAGAATATTAGTTTTAATGAAGACGGAGTTGGTACTTATACAGTAAGTACTGATAAAGCAGTACAGGGTGGGTTTATTGTTAACTATTCTTTTACTAATGGTACTGCAATAGAATCGGTTGACTATAATGGAGTCGGGACAAGTGTTAGTTTTGATGGAACGGCTGGACAAACAAAAACATTTAATATTAATGCTGTCGATGATAATATTGTTGAAGGAGATGAATCATTTACAGTTGTATTGTCTTCAGCTAGTACTTTGGTTGATGCATCAGTAACAGCAACAGGAACAATACTTGATAACGATAAGGCTTCTGTATCAGTAAGTGATGTTACTGTTGATGAAGGTGAGAATATTGTATTTACTCTGCAATTGGATAAAGAAATAGTTGGAGGCTGTGAAATTACTTACTCCTTAAATGGATTAACAGCAACCGAAAATGAAGACTATTCTAATAATTCAGGTACCGTTGTGTTTTCTGGTATAGAAGGAGAACAGCAACTTATTGCTGTACAAACTGTTGATGATAATATTGTTGAAGTAAGTGAGAAATTAAGAATAAATCTTACATCATCTCATTCTCTTGTTAATGCTCAAAATTCAGCCTTAGCTACCATTACAGATAATGATGGAACTGCCAACGTTTCAATTAGTAATATAAGTATAACAGAAGGGGAGGATGCCTTGTTAACATTAACATTGGATAAACCTGTTCAAGGTGGGTGTAATATTACTTATTCAACAATTAATGGAACAGCAAAGAGTGGTACCGATTATAATAGTAATATTAATACAGTTTCCTTTGTAGGCAATAGTGGAGAATCTCATGTGGTAACAGTTATAACTACCGATGATTCTGTTGTGGAAGAAACTGAGACTTTCAATGTATTAATTTCTTCATCTAATGCATTAATTACCACTTCAGGAACAGGACAAGTCACTATGCTTGACAACGATGGCCAAGCAACATTAATTGTTGAGAATATTACTGTAAATGAAGGCGGTTCATCAAATCTTTCAATCCATTTGGATAAAGAAGTTCAAGGAGATGTAGACGTTACTTATAATATGAATGATGTAAGTGCTACTGGTGGTGACGATTATGATGCTGCAGGTGGTGTAGTTACCTTATCGGGTACCAATTCTCAAACTATTGTAATTGATGCATATAACGATTCTATGGTTGAAGGCAGTGAAGTATTTAGCGTTTCCTATAGTACTTCCTCTTCTCTTGTTGATGCATCAGCTGAATCAACAATTACAATTATTGATGATGATACGGCAAACTTACTAGTAGCAGATGCTACTGCAAATGAAGGAGAAGAGGTGACATTTACTGTGACGTTGACTCAGGATGTTGCTGGTGGAGTTGACGTTTCGTATTCTCTGATATCAATTGGCGCTTTATCAACACTAGACTATTCTGATTTATCAGGAGGAGTTTTGAATTTTGTTGGTACAGCTGGTGAAATGCAAACCTTTAAAGTATCATTATTAAGCGATGAGTTAGTAGAAGGTAATGAAACATTTAGGGTTGAATTAAGCTCGTCAAAACCAAGTGTTGGAGATGATGATACCGCAATCGGTACAATACTTGATTCAAATGGTAGAGCTACAGTTTCTGTTACCGATATCTCAGTTAATGAAGAAGAGAATGCAGTTTTTGAATTAATTATTGATAAAGCAGTTGAAGGAGGTGCTGAGATTAATTTTAATACATCTGATTTATCAGCCAATGCTGGATCTGATTATATATCTCAGATTGGGGTCATAAACTTTAATGCTTTGCTAGCTGGTGAAAAACAAACTATCACAATTGATATTAATAATGATGAGGTGGTTGAGGCAGAAGAAGCCTTTAATATAAACTTATCAAGTGCGCATTCTTTAGTAGATGTTGATACAAAGGCTCAGGCAAACATTACAGACAATGATGGAATTGTTAGCATTTCGGTAGATGATGTGAGTTTACAGGAAGATGGAATTACGACTGTTACAGTAATTTCTGATAAAGCTATACAAGGAGGCTTTGATATTAACTATTTATTTGAGGATGGAACTGCTCTGACTGGTGTCGATTTCGAAGACACTCCAGGTGTCCTTAATTTCTCAGGTTTACCAGCTGAAGAAAAAACATTTACAATACGAGGAATTGATGATACAATTCTAGAAGGTGATGAAACTTTCCAAATAAAATACTCAAGTACTAATAGTTTAGTAGATGCATCAAAAGTTTCTTTGGTAACAATTGAGGATGATGATATTACAGCAGTAACAGTAGATGAGGTGTTGGTAAATGAGGAAAATAATGCCGTATTTACATTAACTCTTTCTGATGAAGTTGTAGGTGGTTGTGATATAAACTATAGTTTGCTTGCAGGTACAGCAATTTCCGATCAAGATTATGTAAATCAATTAGGAACTGTACATTTTGAAGGTGATGCTTTGGAGCAACAAACTATAGAAATTACAGTTTTAGATGATGAAATTGTTGAGTCGAACGAAATGTTTAGCCTTATATTGAGTTCTGATAATAATGCGATAATACCTGTTGAAGAAACGCAAGCAACCATTGTTGATAATGATGGATTAGCTACGGTATCGATTTCAAATATATCGGTTATAGAAGGAGATATTGCAGAATTAACGTTGATATCAGATAAGGCTGTGCAGGGAGGTTTTAATGTTAACATACATACTTCTGATATATCAGCCAATGCAGGAACTGATTATATTCCTATTGTTGAAACAATAAATTTTGTTGGAGAAGCTAATGAATCACATACGGTATTAATTACGACTTATGATGATTCTGTAGTTGAACAGCAGGAAAGTTTGACTGTTGAGGTAACAACGAATAATACATTGGTAGAAACAGTCACTCCGTCTGTTGTTAATATTAATGATAATGATGGTGTTGCTACATTAATAGTTGAAGATGCTACCTTAACCGAAGGTGAATCTACTGATATAGCCATTAAACTCGATAAAGAGGTGCAAGGTGGTGTAACAATAAACTATGTTTCGGTAGTAGGTACAGCTGATGAAACTGATTTTAATGTTATTAATGAATCGATAATTCTTACAGGATTAGAAAGTCATTCAATAACAATTCAGGCAAATACTGATGATCTTGTAGAAGGCGCGGAGAGTTTTACTGTAGAGTATTCAAGTAATTCAACGCAACTTGTAACAGATGGAGTATCTACTGTAAATATCACAGACGAAGATAGCTCTAACTTATTAATATCCGATGTAAGTGTTACTGAAGGTGCGAGTGCTACTTTTACAGTTACACTCAGCAGAGAAGTGGTAGGAGGTTTCACTGTTGATTACTCTCTTTTATCAATAGATGCAACACCTGGTGTAGATTATACAGATAAAACAGGCACTCTTACTTTTAACGGAACGGCAGGCGAAAGTTATAGCTTAACTGTTGAAACATTGGATGATAGTAGGGTTGAAGAAACAGAAACATTACAAATTAATTTAGTTGCATCTAACAATGCCGTAGATGCTTCAGCAAAAGCAACATTAAGTATTAATGATAATGATGTGGCAGGTTGGTTATTAACTGAGTCTGATCAAAGTACTCTTACTTCAGAAAATGGTTCAGTTGATAGTTTCACTTTAGTGTTAGAGGCTCAGCCAAGCTCTAATGTTATTGTTGATATTACTGGGCTTGATAATACAGAAGGATCACTTTCTACAAGTCACTTAATATTTACTCCGGATAACTGGAATGAAGCTCAAACGGTATCAGTTACAGGTATTGATGATGATGAATTAGATGGAATAATTTCTTATACTTTAACATTGACAGTTAATAGTGAATTATCTGATCCTGATTTTAAAGGGTTAAATGCAGTTGTAATAGTTAATAATGAAGATAACGATGTGTTTAATCCAGTACCTGTTTTATCTGATGATCAAGTGAGTTTGTTGGAGGATGAAGCTATCGAAATTGATGTATTAGCTAATGATACAGGATTAGATGATACTCCATTGACTCTTACTATTGTTGCACAACCTGATTATGCCGATGTAACCGTTAATTCAAATAATACGTTGAGTTTTGTTCCACAAGCCAATTACTATGGCGAAGTTTTATTTGATTATCAGGTTTGTGATTCCGGTAATGATTGTACTACTGCATCTGTAAAAGTCACAATTACGCCGGTTAATGATGCTCCAGAAGTTAACGGAGTCTTTTCATTAGATGTCAAACAAGGATCAACGGCATCCGGTGTTAATTTGTTGAGTACAGCTTCTGATGTAGATGGCGATGAACTAACATTATCTACTCAGCCTTCAATTGAACCAAGTCATGGTTCTTTAATTATAAATTCTGATGGTTCTTGGTCGTTTACTGCAGATGAAGATTATGCAGGTACTGATTACTTTGAATTTACAATCTGTGATAATGGCACACCACAAGCATGTGTAAACAAAGGGGTTAATATCAATATAACAGCGAAAGAGACTATTCCGAATAATGCTCCGGTTGCTGTTGATGATGAATATATTGTGGGACGAAACGAAGTGTTGACTGACTTAAATGTATTAGAAAATGATTCTGATGATGATGGAGATAATCTGATAATAGCTATTCAACCTATAATAAATGTGATTAATGGACAATTGCAAATTAATACTGATGGTACCTTCAATTATACACCAGATGTCGATTTTACTGGAGAAGATACATTTTCATATCAGGTTTGTGATGATGCCGAAGATTCAAAATGTGCTTTTGCAACTGTAACAATTACTGTTATAGTGAAAGATACCGATGCCGATACCATTGCTGATGATATTGAAGGTACTGATGATGTTGATGGTGACGGTCAGCCAAATTATCTAGACTTAGATAGTGATGATGATGGCAAAACTGATAAGGAAGAAGGTTTAGGAGATTGTGACGAAGATGGTATTTATGATTTCTTAGATGCCGATCAGTGTTATGATGAGCTATTACTATCAAAGGGGTTTTCTCCGAATGAAGATGGGATTAATGATACCTATGTTATTCCATGGTTAAATCAGTATGATGAAGTTAGCTTATTGATTTTTAATAGGTGGGGTAATGAAGTATATTCCAATGATATTTATGATAACAGTTGGGGTGGTAAAGCAAATGTAGGAATGACTATTGGTGATGATTTACCTGTAGGAACCTACTATTATATCATTACAATTAAAGAAACAGGAAAGAAACTAACTGGATATATTTATCTAAATCGTTAACCTAACTATTAATCTAGAACCTAATATAATGACCAATCAAAAATATAAGATGAGAAAATCTCTAATTGTGCTAATGCTTTTGTTATCAATAAAGGCATTGGCACAACAAGAACCTTTATATACGCAATATATGTTTAATGCCATGTCGGTTAATCCGGCAACAACTGGCGTTGAAGAAACGTTGAACGTTACATTTCTTTCTCGTATGCAATGGGCAGGTTTAGAGGGAGCCCCAAAAACGTATTCTTTTTCGGCACAAATGCCATTCGAAAATCAAGATATGGGGATGGGTGTATCAATGGTAGCGGATAATTTAGGGCCTGTAAAAAATTATTATCTAAATTTTAACTATTCCTATCAATTACAACTTAATAGACAACTTCGTTTGTCATTTGGACTTAAAGGAGGTATTTATAATTACTATGTAGGTTTGGATGGTTTGTTGTTGGATGGAACAGATTCAGATCCTGCATTTCAAGGACAGATTGATCGTAAATTTCAACCTAATATAGGAGCTGGTGTTTATTTGTATGATGATAAATTTTATGCAGGTTTTTCGGTACCTCGTATGATTGCCTCGAAGCTTGATAATGGCGAATATGAGAGTGCCTCGAATGTATTTGCTCAGGTTTCGCAACACTATTATTTAATGGCAGGTTATACTTTTGAATTAGACAGAGATTGGAAAATCAAACCTTCGTTTATTAATAAAATGGTTACCGGAGCCCCTCCGTCAACAGATTTGGCTGCACAAGTAATATATCAAGATACGTATTGGTTGGGCGCTTCATACCGTTTTGGTGATGCTGTTGCCGTTTTGGCTAATATGAAAGTTGGTGAGCAGTTTTTTATCGGATATTCATACGATTTTAGTGTGTCGGCAATAAACTCATTTAACAAAGGGAGTCATGAAATAGTCCTGAGCTATAATTATGATGGATTGTTTGATCGAAAATGGAATGGCAGACGAATACATAGAAGGTAAGTGTATGTTAGTAGATGAGTTTATTAATTCTATCATGAGCTGAAACTGATTTGTCGTACAGCGGATTCTCGCTTAAAATAAGCTCGTCAATATAACCTTCTATTTTTTCGAATGGGAAATACTCAATTTTATTATCCTTAAGATAGATGTTAGTTAACATTTCGGCTCTTAACAGGTATTCAATCCCTGAATTAACTAGATTTTCACTAAAATCGATCAACCAAAGCGATTCTAGATCGGCAATAACAGCAGGGATGCTTTCGAAGAGGTTATTGGCCAAATAAAGCTTTTCGAGATTTAATAATTCAGAAAGAGTTTGGGATAGATATTTTAGTTTGTTATGTCTGATATCAAGTATTTTTAATTCTTCAAGTAGCTTGATTTCCTGCGGTAATTGAGTGAGGTTATTATTTCGTAAATCAAGTTGTTGAAGGTGTTTAAACTGAAAAACTTCCAGAGGGATAATGTTATCCAAGCCGCATTTGAAAAGATTAAGATGAGTTACATTATCATCTTCATTCAATTGATACCCTTTTAAAAACCAGGTTAGTTGTTGGTGTTGCTTCAGCGGGCTTTTTAATTGAGTATTTAATTGTTCTATCAGTTGAATATCCGACATAATTAATTCCTATAGATAACTTTCGTTTAAAATCGTATTGATTGCATTCCAAAATAGAATATGAAAGTTCATACTTTCTTCATCAATCCATTTATTTAGGGTTTTCTTTTCTCCATGAGGCTCAAATTGGAAATTGGCTGTAGGTAGATAAAGCTGAGCGCGCTCTGGGTGAAATTGAACTGCCATCACATTAGGGTAATGAACATGAAACATGGCTTCAATAACCTTTTCATCCATTGAAGTAGCACCTACTTTAAATCCTTTTCCTAATTCATCTACCGCCTGATGGTGATAACTATTTACAATTGGTGTTTGGTCGGGATCGATATTCAATAAATCAATGAAAAAATAATCCTTAAATCTGATGTGATGAAAATGCGATCCTGCCAGATTTTTATAACCTGTTGAGTGTGGATAAAAATTACGATGGACCTCTTCTGTATTTAATTTAGCAAGCCCCTTTGCTTCATCACTATTATATATTTTAGAAGGAATATCCTGAATTAAAGTCCCCCCTGTTGCAACATTCATGGTTTGCATTCCCAAACAAATGCCTAAAATAAAATAGTCAGGTTTTTCCTCTAATAAAGGAATGAAACCTGCATCCTGATATCCTCCCAACAAATGAAATAGAAAAGAGGCCTCAAAATAATGACGATAAGTATCTGTTACTGTTGTTGTAGCATGATGTTTTTTATTGTACATGGCTGGTGGAATGTCCGGTCCTCCAAAGAAAATAACTCCATCACTGCTTTCAAATAAATGGGTAAAAGTGTCTGTACATCTGTTTCTACAATAAAGGCTATCAATAAACAAGCTGTCGGTTAGTTTAACAAGATTCATTCTGAAACACGTTATTGTATCCAGCATTGATTGAGATTGAGTATAATTATATTTCTCGTTTTGATGGAAAACACCAGTTAGTTGCATTGAGTTAAAATCAATGAGGCTGTCTTTCTGAAGCGCATATAATACTTCAATGGTTCCTTTTGTGGGATGAGTTATTAGTAGATGTTTTTTGAATTCGTCAGATAACGATTCTGCCATTAACGAACATCCGAATAAAAATAATAGAAGATGAATAGTTAGTGTTTTGAATATCATTGCTTGTTAACAAAAGCTTTTAAGTAATGAATGATTTGAAAGTAAAGATATGAAAAGTTAGCATTCATATAAAAGTGTTAGACTAAAGTTTAATCCAATAATATTGGAAGTAGAAGTTTACAGTTGTTTTCTTTTAATAATAAATGAAACAAAGTGCTTGTTAAACGGTTATTTACAATAACAAATATGAAAACTCTTAAATTAGAAATGCTAATAAATCTATTTACCCTATGAGTGTATTAGTTAAAAAAGATTCAAAAGTTATTATACAAGGATTAACCGGTAGTGAAGGTACTTTTCATGCAACACAAATGATTGAATATGGAACTCATGTAGTGGGAGGAGTAACACCGGGCAAAGGAGGAACACGACATTTGCAGTTGCCTGTTTTTAATTCTGTTTCAGAGGCCGTAAAAAAGACAAAGGCTGATGTGTCTGCTATTTTTGTGCCACCAGCCTTCGCTGCAGATGCAATTATGGAAGCTGCAGATGCCGGAATTTCTGTAATTGTTGCCATTACTGAAGGTATTCCTACATCTGATATGGTGAAGGTAAAGCAATTTTTATCCAATAAAAAAGTAAGGCTAATCGGTCCGAATTGTCCGGGAGTTATCACTCCGGGTGAAGCCAAAGTGGGAATTATGCCTGGTTTTATACATCAAAAAGGGACCATTGGAGTTGTAAGTCGATCTGGCACCTTAACATATGAAGCTGTTGATCAATTGACCAAGCAAGGATTGGGACAAAGTACTTGTATTGGTATAGGTGGCGATCCTATTATAGGAACAACAACCAAAGAGGCTGTTGAGTTATTAATGAATGATCCAGACACAGAAGGAATCATTATGATTGGAGAGATTGGTGGAAGTATGGAAACCGATGCAGCTCGTTGGATAAAAGAGAATGGAACGAAACCGGTGGTGGGATTTATTGCTGGTCAAACAGCTCCTAAAGGAAGACGAATGGGACATGCAGGAGCAATTATTGGAGGGAAGGATGATACTGCAGCTGCGAAAATGAAAATAATGCGAGAATGTGGCTTGTATGTTGTTGAATCGCCTGCCGATCTTGGTTCAACAATGAAAAAAGCACTGGATAAATAATAAAATTGGTTTTAGTAAAGAGTCGGAGCAAAGTTGTTCCGACTTTTTTTGTAAGAGATAAAATGTGTTCTATAAGTACTTGATAATTAAAATGAGAATAATAGGTAATTACAGATATGAGTGCATTTTTTAAAAAATATGGTAAAAAGCTGAGAATTGTTATATTTTTGTGGCTGCATTTGATACTCAGTGATATTCGACTATTAAAGTTAAATATTCAAACGAGTTTTTAATGCGCGAAATAGCTGAATGCATTTATATTATTCAGCATATTTATAACTTAAATAAGACAAGATTATGAAGTTATTAGAAGGAAAAACAGCCATAGTAACAGGTGCTGGTCGCGGAATTGGTAAAGCAATAGCCTTACGTTATGCTCAAGAAGGTTGTAATATTGCATTTACCGATTTAGCTTATAACGAAGCTGTTCAGGAAACTGAAAAAGAGCTTGAAGCACTTGGAGTTAAGGCTAAAGGATACGCTTCTGATGCAAGTAACTTTGAAGACACTCAAAAAGTAGTGGCTGAAATCGTAAAAGATTTTGGTACTGTTGATGTTTTGATAAACAATGCAGGTATTACTAAAGATACTTTGTTGATGCGCATGACTGAAGATCAGTGGGATGCAGTTATCAACGTTAACTTAAAGTCGGTTTTTAACTTTACTAAGGCTGTTCAACCAACTATGTTGCGTCAGCGTTCTGGTTCAATTATCAACATGAGTTCGGTAGTTGGTGTTAGCGGAAATGCTGGTCAGGCTAACTATTCTGCTTCAAAAGCAGGTATGATTGGTTTTACTAAATCAGTTGCCAAAGAGTTAGGTTCTCGCGGAATCAGAAGTAATGCAATTGCTCCAGGTTTTATCATCACAGAAATGACAGGTAAATTACCAGAAGATGTGAAAAAAGAATGGGAAGCTAAAATTCCTTTAAAACGAGGAGGTACTCCAGAGGATGTAGCAAATATTTGTGTATTCTTAGGATCAGACTTATCATCTTACGTTAGTGGACAAACTATTCATGTTTGTGGTGGTATGAATATGTAAGATTTTATAAAATTATAGATAAAGGGTGGTTTTTTAACCGCCCTTTTTTATTTTTATGGGGCATTTGGTTTAATTTTTGTAAAGAAAACTGATACAAACCAAACCAATAATCAAGAGATAAATGGGGTTTGCGTGTCTGTTATTAACTCTCTTGTTTAGAAAAGTTCGATAATGAAATATTTGATTGTATTAACTTTAGTGGCAGTTTTGGCAGCTTGTACTTCGTCGGGTTCGCTAGTTAGTTATGAAGTACTTCGTCCGGCTAAATATACTATAGCACCCGAAATAAAGTCAGTTGTTTTAATTAATAATAGTCTTGTGTATGATCGAAAAGATGTACATGTTGCCGAAATTGATGGAGAAACTCAGGTGATTGATACGATGATTTATGCTGGGTATCCCGATTCATTATTGTTAAGCCTCGAATATTCATTAATGCAAAAGAGTTTTTTTGATACTGTTTATTTAGATACTACACATTATAAAACAGAGTTAAAAGGTAATCCTATTGGTAAATTATCTCAGCAGGTGATCGATTCTGTTAGTAAAAAGTATGATGCAGATGCTGTTTTGTCGTTAGAAGCGTATGTTTATGGTACAAAAGTAGACGTTAAGAAATCTCCAGATATGTATTACTCAACTATGGGTGTCCATGGTTATAATTATTGGCGAATGTATGATTGTCAAACTTCAAATGTGCTTTTAGAAGATTTGCAGGCTGATACTATTTATTGGTATGGCGATGGACCATCGTTAGATTTATCCTTACTCGGATTTCCAACAGTGGTTGATGCTAATGCTGAATTTGCATTTTATATGGGAGATGAATTTTCGCGGAAGATTGTGCCGGAATGGGAAGTGATCGAGCGTCAATTATATGTTGAAGGCAATGGCTATTTTGTGGCTGCCAATGATTGGTTGGGAAAGAATAATCCTGAAGAAGCTCGTAAGCTTTGGGGCTATGTATACGAGAATGGAAAAGATATAGATAAATGTAGAGCAGCTCATAATATTGCAGTTACATTAGAACGAGAAGGTGATATTGATAATGCATTGGTTTGGGCTTATAAGAGTTATGAGCTTTATAAATTGATGACTAAGGAAAATAGAAAATTAGAAGTTCAGGACGCTACCAATTATTATGTGTATCTTACTCATCGTAAAAAAGAAATCGAAAAACTGGATAAACAAGTTGGTGGTGCATAAATACAAAAAATGGGCAAGTTTATTAATTTTTGGCTTGATAGCTTGTTCTAATTTAATACCCAAAGAAGAAGGTTATAGCAATCGATTAAATGAAATAAGTAAAAATGGTTTTGTCAGTGCCTCGGTGATTGACATGACAACGGGTGAGGAAATAGTTACATTTAATGAACAAAAGCGATTGGTACCAGCCTCACTTACAAAAATATTTACGAGTGCTGCTGCTTTTGAATTGATAGGTAATGATTATCGGTTTTCAACAAAATTCTTTCTTCACACAGAAAAATCAGCCCATAAACAATCATTAATTATTCAAGGAGTAGGAGATCCCACTTTGGGCTCTGATAGATGGGATGAAACAAAAGAAGAATATCTGTTTAGTGAAATAGTTAATTATTTAAAAAAGAAAAAGGTACGTGTGATTGAAGACATAATTCTGGATGATCATCTATTTTCAGGCATCACTTATCCATCAAAAAGAAATTGGGAAGATATAGCTAATTATTATGGGGCTGCTCCCAATGCTTTAACTTTTAAGGAAAATACATTTCGTCTCACGTTATCGTCACCCCAAAAAATAGGTAAAACGTGTAAGGTTGTAAGTACTGATCCGCCTATTGATAAGCATTTTAAATGTTTTGTAAAGAGTTCTACAGTAAATAAAGACAGCGCCTATATTTATGGTCATCCTCAAATGGATAATTGGTATGTGAGTGGATCAATTCCAGCAGGTCGAAGCTCATTTACCATAAAAGGAGCATTGCCTGATCCTCCAAAAACATTGGCTGACAGATTACGTAAGTATCTTTCCGGTCATGGAATATCAATGCAAGGTGAGGTAAAGAAAGGTGTGGTAGACCATTACAAAGGTAAGGTACTCTTAGTTGAGCATCAATCACCTTCATTAAATCAAATTATTTCAGTTGTTAATAAGAAGAGTTTTAATTTATATGCCGATCATCTATTTTTTCAAATAGCTATTTCATCAGGAAAAGAGGCTAATTGGGATAATGCTTCAATTGTTCTGCAATCGTTTTGGAATAAAAGGATACCAGATTTTTCAGGCACATTCTACGATGGAAGTGGATTGTCGCCATTTAATCGTTTTTCGGCCAAAGATATGACAGAGGCTCTGTGTTATGTCGAAAAGAGTGAGTATTCCGAAAATTTCAAAAATACCTTATCGGTTGCTGGCCGAGATGGAACTTTAAAAAGCTTATTTAATTCAGAAGAGGGGATTGAAGGTGCTTTTATTGGTAAAAGTGGATCGATGAATGGAGTGTTAAATTATTGTGGTTACCTAACTTCAAGTTCCGGAAAAAAATATGCTGTATGTATCATGGTGAATGGTTTTAATGAGTCGTTCAGCGAGGTTCGTCAGCATGTTTCTGAGTTTTTAAATCATGTTATGCAAAACGAATAATCATCTTTGTTTTGTATTCATACTGCATCGATATGGGGGTTACATTTTTGTTGGTTTTATATATTCTTTTGCCGGCATTGGCAATTTTTTTGTGTAATAAATACGATTTTCTTAATCGGGTTGGAACTGTTGTACTGTGTTATGTAATGGGTTTGATTTTGGGGCCTTTGGGAGCTGCTAATGATACTTTTTACCAACTTCAGGATATTATTATGCAAGTAACTGTTCCTTTAGCAATTCCTTTGTTATTATTTACATCCAATGTTAAAGGATGGAAAAAATTAGCTGTAAAACCATTTTATTCATTACTATTTGCCTTGGCGGCAGTTTTCATTGCTGTAGTTTCTGGTTTTTTCTTGTTTCACGGTGATGATTTGCCTGAGTTTGATAAAGTTGGAGGGATGCTGGTTGGTATTTATAGTGGCGGAACTCCAAATTTAGCTTCATTAAAATTGCTTTTGAATGTTAAAGAAGAAACTTATTTGGCTATTCATTCTTACGATATGGCGATAGGTGCAGTATACTTATTTGTATTGATGGGGTTAGGCCGTAAATTATTTGGTTTGTTTTTGCCTTCGTACGAGTATCAAAATGCAAAGACTACAGAACAAATACAGGAGGTATCATTGGGTGAGATACTAAAAAATAATAGCAAAAGGAATCGACTTCTTTATATTGTACTAATTGCCGTAGGATTGATAGCGGTATCGGGCTGTGTTATGATGCTGGTTCCGGAATCAATTCAGATGGTAGTATTTATATTTTTAATTACTGCTTTGGGTATTGCTGGCTCATCCTTTAAAAAAATACAATCCACTGAAGGTACTTTTGATGTAGGAATGTATTTAATTCTGATATTTAGTATTGTGGTGGCGTCAAAAGTAAGTGTGGATAATTTTACGAATATCAATCCAATGATATTTGGTTATATAACATTTGTGGTTTTTACTGCGCTTATTCTGCATGTTGTTTTTGCCCGGTTTAAAAAGATAGATGCAGATATGGTTATTGTTACTTCAGCTGCTTTAATTTGTAGTCCGCCATTCGTTCCTGTGGTTGCCGGCTCGTTAAATAACCGCGAAATTATTGTTCCTGGATTAACCATTGGTTTAATAGGTTATGCATTGGGTAATTATTTGGGCTACGCAATGGCTATGTTTTTAAGCTGGGTTTAAAATAAATAGTTGAGTGTAATGTAAAGGCCCGAAGTCCCATCTTGCTTATCAACAGCAATTCCATATTCGGCCGATAATACAAAATTTTCGTTTAAGGCTCCTTTTAAACCAAGGCCATAACTCATGTGTGGCTCATCTTTCGAATTTTTAAAGAATAGAGAGTAAGCGTCACCTAGTTGATTTTGCGCTTCGGATAAATCTGTTGAGTATTCCTGGGTGATCATTCCCATATCCATAAAATAGTTTGATCCTAAGTAAAAATCTTGTTTAAAAAGTTTTGTACGCCACATTTTCCACCGTAATTCTGCGTTAGCAAGTAAATTTCCGTCTCCCACCACCCGGTTACGACTGATTCCTCTTAGTGTCTTAGCTCCACCTAATCCTTGCGAAGTTGCCGATGTTAGTATACTTGAGGCCATATGAGGTAAGAGATAAAAGGGTATATCGCCACTTAGTTTTTGTTGTATTCCTAATCGGTATGCAAAAATCAGATTATGTTTTGGGGTTAATGAAAAATATTGTCGATGAAAAAGGTTAAGTCTTACATACGAATTGTCATAACTGGAGAACATAGATGGCATGTAAATGACGAATAGTTCTGTCCATATTCCTTTTGATGGATTTGTTAATACATCCCGCGTATCGAATGATAAACCTCCTTTTACATATAAATGACGACCTCCGTTGGCTTCTTTTTGTTTGATTATGCCCCAATCGATATAGCGATCGTAAAGAGTTGGCACATCTGGCAATATTTTATCGTTATCTTTATTTTTATTGAGCTTATCAATATCAACAGAGTTTATATTGAAGTCGAAAAATGTAAAGCCGCCAATCCATTCCCATGGTGAGTAATCAGATTCAATATGACCTTTAAAGTTTGTCAAAACTCTGAACATACTTCGATGGTGTCGATAAAATACTCTGGATACATAATCGTTTGAAGAGTCATCTTCCCAGGCTTGATTATATACAGATTGATAACCATTAAATCCATAAAAATCCATGGCTAAATCATGGAAATAGGTGAGATCAACCGTTGTTCGTACTTTATTAATGCTTATAGGAGAGTCGTAATAAGCTCTTAAAAGTGTTGATCCGGCAGTATATTTCGAAACTTCTACATATAAAGAATGTTCGTATTCAGGATAATTACTTCCGTCACCATACCAATATAGGTTGGTTAAACCGCCATATTGAAAGCCTAAGTCGGCATCAAACGAAACAGCTGGCAACACGCCTAAAGTAAAACCTTTTTTAATATAAGTGGAATCAGTTTGGGCTGATGAAAAATTGGTTGTAAAACACAAGAAGGCCCAAACGACTACGTAATATTTTACTAGGTGTAGATACTTTTTCATGCAAGCAAAATAATGAAATCTGAACGTTATTGCACAAAAAAGGCCCACTAACGTTTTAGTGGGCCGCGTTGTCATTGTTGAAAAGAATTATTCTTCTTTGTCCTTAAGCGATTTAAATCCTTCGCCTAATATCTCGGATGTATCCATTACAGTTAAGAATGCAACTGGATCAATTTGATAGATCATGGCCTGAAGTGTTGTTAATTCGCGACGGGTTACAACCGTGAAAATAACTTTCTTTTCTTGGCCGCTGTACATACCTTCACCTGTAAAATAAGTTCCACCTCTTTCTAAACTATTCAGAATTCGGTCTTTAATTAGTTCGTGTTTGTCCGATACGATTATTAATGCTTTTTCGTACGAAATTCCATCTAAAGTTATATCAATAACTTTACCTGTAATAAAAATTACAATCCAGGAGTATAATGGAATTTTCCAATCTTTAAAAACTAGCAATCCGGTTAATACAATGATAGAATCAACTATAATCAGGAATTGTCCTACCGAAATTTTAGAAAATTTATTACCGATCATGGCAATTATATCGGAACCGCCCGATGTAGCTTTTGCTTTAAAAATAAGTCCTAATCCAAAACCGATTACAATACCACCAAATACTGATGATAGTAATAAGTCGTTTTGAAGACCTAAAGGATCTGTCTCACCAATAAAGTAGGTTAGTGAGTCCATAAATATTGTTGTGAGAACCATGCCTACAACGGTTTTGATTCCGAATTTAGATCCTAGAATTTTGATTCCTATTAGTGTTAAAGGAATGTTTAAAACAAGACCGAATGTACCTACAGGAATAGCAGGTATAAGATGATGTACTACAATTCCAAGTCCGTAAACACCACCCGGAACAATTTTGTACGGGTTGATAAACAATACAAAACCAGCAGCTAAAATGAAAGAACCAATGATAATAAGTAAATAGTCTATTGCATGTCGCTTACTATTTTCGCCATAAATTTGCTTAGAGATTTTCATATTACCCCATTTTTGAGAGCGCAAAAATATACTCTTTTTTCAAATAAGCAATAATATATAACAAAAAGCAAGAATAGTGTTAAAAATACAACAATGTGATTTTGTGTGATAATTATTTAATTTGCGGCTGAATTAATTAGCACTGATAAATATGAATAATTTGAAAGTTACCCTTATTCAACATGATATAGCGTGGGAGAATACAGATACTAACCTCCTTAAATTAGATAAACTATTTAATGAAGTTGAGAAAGATGTGGATTTAGTTGTGTTACCAGAAATGTTTCATTCAGGGTTTACGATGCATCCCGAAACAGTTGCAGAAGAAATGGATGGACCTGTTCTGAAATGGATGAAAGCTAAGGCGATGGAAAAACAAATTTGTTTAATTGGAAGTGTTGTATTTGGTGAGGATTCAAAATATTATAATCGATTATTTATCTATTATCCGGATGGAAATTATCTTTATTACGATAAGCGACATTTGTTTAGTATGGGAGGTGAAGGTCAACATTATCAACAAGGAAATAAGCGTTTAATTTTTGAATATAAAGGGTGGAAGATTTGTCCATTAGTCTGTTATGATTTACGTTTTCCAGTTTGGAGTAGTAACCAAAATGAATATGATCTTTTAATTTATGTCGCCAACTGGCCAACACCTCGTCGAAAGGTATGGCAAATTTTATTGCAGGCACGAGCTATCGAAAATCAGTCGTATGTTATTGGTGTAAATAGGGTTGGTAAAGATGTTAGCGCTTATTATAGTGGCGATTCTGTAGTGTTGGATGCCAAGGGTAATACTTTGGTTGAATGTGTTCCGGAAGAAGAGGAAATTAAAACAATTGTAATTAATAAAGATGATTTAGAGGTTTTTCGAAAGAAGTTTCCTGTATTGAACGATAGAGATGATTTTATTCTTCAACATTAAATAAAGATTTTGAAATTTATTGTATTTGGCAATTGACTATCAAATATAGTTTTGTTAACTTTATTTAACAGAGTGACTAAGTCTAATGTAATTAAAGTTTTATGAAAATTGTTAAGGTTGTTTTGTCAAATGATAAAATTGAATTCTTTACGGAACTTATGGATCGTCTTGGAATTCGTTATGAAGATGAGCAGAAGGTCCAGGAAGAGGCCAGAAGGTTAAGAGATGAATCTGAGCGATTGACTGGTTCATCCTCTTCTGGCATAGCTCAAAGAAGTAATCCAATGGCGGATAGTACTGTAAAAGAGGTGTTGAAACGTATTGAGGAAATGCGTAATCGCAAGAGTTAAATATTTTTTACTCTTGTTTGAATGGTATGATTATTGTTGGAAAAAGTTAAATGATTTTTAAAACTTAATCCGATGAAAATTAAATTATTGCTTGCTTGCGTATTTGCTTTGGTATTTGGAGTAAAAGGTTATGCGCAAGACGAAACCAAAGATGGAGGAATTGAAACGGTGGTTGATAAACTGCCTAAATTAAACAAATCTGGTGGTAATTTTAACAAATACGTAGCCAAGCATATCGGATATCCTGCTAATGCAAAATTAAGAGGAGTTGAAGGTGATGTTTGGGTGTCTTTTGTAGTTTCATCTACAGGGATAGTTAAAGATGTAACTGTTGATAAAGGAGTTGACCCAGAATTAGATCAAGCCGTGGTTGATTTTATTCAACAAACAGGTCCCTGGAAACCCGCAAAGAAAGATGGGGCCGATGTTACTACTCGAATGAATGTTCCTGTAAAGTTTACTTTAACTCAAGGCGAACGTTTTTTGGCTGATAAATTAAAGGAATTTGATTTATTGGATGCACCTCCACTATTTGTGTTTGATAACAAACCAGTTGAAGGCTATTTGCAGATAGAAGATTATAATGTAAAATCTATACGAATATTAAAAGGAAGTAAAGCAACAGAATTATATGGCGAAAAGGCACAGAATGGAGTGGTGGTGATAACATCAAAAAGGGGCACGCCGCCAATCTATTAAGATAAACATAACCCATCTTTACGATGGGTTTTTTGTTGGTTATTTTCGATAATTGGTGCTCTCAAAAATACGATCGGCCGATTGGGTAATAAAGCCATTAAAATAATGACCGTCTGGCATTTTATATCTTTTGGCAAATTCGTAGTAACAAGCCGGAACTTTAAATATTCCTTCTTCAAAAGGTAAATCAACAATATCAGCCAAAGTGCTTGATTGTTCAAGATATACCCTTGGAGAACCTTTTATCTCACCCCCGAAATTGTTAAGAGGGAATCCTTTATCCTTTAATAAGGCATTTAACTCTTGTAGCGTTTTTGTGTTTTTTAAAATATTAACAAGAACAGTGAAATGATTGGCTCTATATCCAAATGCATACATCCATGCAGCATATTCCGATTCTTCAAGTAGTTCTTTGTATATCTTATGTTGGGGAGTACCCCATATGTTACCAGCAAATAAAATATCATCTCCAGTTGGTATATGAACAGATGTATCTCGTATGTGAGTGTTTAGTATTGTTTGGGTAGTGTCAGAAAGCTCTTCAATCATCAGTTGACTTATGAAAATTTTTGGGGCTAGTGGATTATTTTCGTCTTCAAAGTGTTTTGCTGTTAGTTTTTTTTGTTCAAAACGATAATTACCCTTTTCTTTGTAACCTCTTTCAAGAAATGGCTTAGCCAAGACATTTATGTTAACATGCGGATAATTGAACGTTCGAAATGCTATGTGATCGTTGACAATGGGTTCTTTGTTTGAATCCAGAAGGTGATGAATTTGCTTTACAGAAGGATTCAGTTTTTGGTATTCATCAAATAAACGGTTGAATAAAGTTGCGTTGTTCGACATTGTTTTTTTTGATATAAAATAGAAAACTTAATGATCAATGTCAAATTGTAAGTAGTGTTTGGTTTTTTCAACCAGTTTTATTGGCTGAAGGAGTGTTTTGTAGCGTAAATCCTTAAGGTTGTTTTAAATCGTAAGTTCGTTTGAATGATTTGAAATACCTCGATTTATCTGTTATTAAACATTCGTAAATGATGATAAAATACATATGAAATATGCAATTTTCGCAGTAAATTTGTGAAAACTGTTAAAAATTAACTTTTTAGAAACGGAAATGGAATTCATTGAACAGCTCAAACGTAAGGCCGGTCAAAACAAAAAAAGAATCGTTTTGCCCGAAGGATTGGAAGAAAGAACTTTAAAAGCAGCAGATGTAATATTAGGAGAAGACTTTGCTGAAATTATTCTTATTGGTAACCCTGATCAATTAATGGCAGAAGCAGCTAAGTTAGGTTTGCAAAATATTGACAAGGCAACTTTAGTAGATCCTGAAAATCATGATAAGTTAGATACTTATACCGACATGATGGTGGAAATCAGGAAAAGCAAAGGTCTTACTAAAGAGGATGCTTTAAAGTTGATTAAAAATCCGTTGTTTTTAGCAGTTATGATGATTAAAGCAGGTGATGCTGATGGAGAGGTGGCAGGTGCTGATAATGCAACAGGTGACGTTTTACGTCCAGCATTTCAGTATGTTAAAACTGCTCCTGGAATCAGCGTTGTGTCAGGTGCTTTTATCATGATTTTAAAAGATAAAGAATTTGGTGAAGATGGTATGATGGTATTTGCCGATTGTGCTGTACATCCAAATCCAACAGCTGAGGAATTAGCTGAAATAGCTGTTTCGACAGGTCGCACAACAAGGGCGATAGCTGGTTTTGAACCTAAAATTGCTATGTTAAGTTTCTCGTCAAAAGGAAGTGCAAAACACGAAATGGTCGACAAGGTTGTGAAAGCAACTGAATTAGCGAAACAACAGGCTCCTGATATGAAAATTGATGGTGAGTTGCAATCAGATGCTGCAATTATTCCTGCAATCGGTCAAAAGAAAGCTCCAGGAAGTGAAATCGCCGGACAAGCTAATGTATTGGTTTTCCCAACACTTGAGACAGGTAACATTGCCTATAAGTTGGTTCAACGCTTGGGACATGCTGAGGCTATCGGACCTATTTTGCAAGGTATGGCTGCTCCAATTAATGATTTATCAAGAGGTTGCTCGGTAAGTGATATTGTAAACTTAGTTGCAATTACCGCTAATCAGGCTGCCGGAACAGTATAATTAATAGAGCCGGGTTTCCGGCTCTTTATGTTTTTACACTATATGATCATCCTGGTTTTAAATAGTGGTAGTTCATCAATAAAGTACCAATTATTCAACATCGATCAGCAAGAAGATTTGCTTGCAAAAGGTGTGGTTGAAAGAATTGGGATAGAAGGAGGTGCTCTTAAGCATTGTGCTAAAGGGGTACCTCAATTGGTTTTGGAAAGAAGCATTCCTGATCATACAGTTGGACTAAAGCTTATTTTTGATCATTTGATTCATACAGGATATGGAGTCTTAAATGATCTTTCGCAGATAGATGCGGTTGGACACCGGGTAGTACATGGTGGCGAATTGTTTAAGAATAGTATTGTAATAAATAATGATGTAAAACATCAGATTGCGTTATGTGCCGAATTGGCTCCACTTCATAATCCTGCAAATCTAAAAGGAATTCTTTCTGTTGAAGTTTTATTGCCCGAAGTACCTCAGGTAGCAGTTTTCGATACTTCTTTTCATCAAACCATGCCTAAACACGCTTTCCTTTATGGTATCCCTTATAAATTTTACGAAAAATATAAGATAAGGCGTTATGGTTTCCATGGTATTAGTCATAAGTATGTTGCCCAACTGGCAGCCGAAATGAGCCATAAAGATTTTTATCAATCTAAAATAATAACTTGCCATTTGGGAAATGGGGCATCTATTGCAGCCATTGAAAATGGTGAATCGGTTGATACTTCAATGGGTTTTACTCCGGTAACAGGTTTGATGATGGGCACGCGTTGTGGTTCTGTTGATCCTGGAATTTTATTGTTTTTAGAAGAGAAGGAACAACTAAGTATCAGAGGTATCTCGAGTTTGATTAATAAGGAGAGTGGGTTGCAGGGAATATCCGAATTATCGTCGGATATGCGAGATATTGAAAAAGCTGCATTGGAAGGAAACTCCAAAGCTCAACTGGCTTTAGATATGTATATTTATCGAATACGTAAGAAGATTGCTTCTTTTGTTGGAGTAATGGATGGATTAGATATGTTGGTTTTTACTGGAGGAATTGGTGAAAACTCACCTAGGATAAGGTTAGAAGTGTGTAAAAAATTGAGCTTCTTTGGTGTTAAAGTTGATCATTTGCTGAATAAGGAACAAAATGGCGAATCGGGAATTATCTCAAGTTCCGATTCTGGGGTTGCGGTGGCTGTGGTTAATACAAATGAAGAGTTGGTGATTGCCAGAGAAACTTTTGAAATATTAAATAAAGAATAATTGAGAATATTTTTAAAACATTTATAAATGGCTGAAATTCTTGTAGAACCTATTGAATCGTATGCTTTAGGACAAAAGAAAAAGGGGAAAACTCTTTTCTCGAAAGTAGGGGTTGTAGGATGTGGAAAAGAAGGGCAAAGTATTGCCCGTATTGCTGCTTGGCACGGTATGGAAGTGGTTTTTATCGAGCTAAGTGAAGAAAAAATCAATCAAGCAATTGAAAATATTGGTCGCGAATTAGATAATCGCATCGAGAACTGGGGATTAACACCTGGTGACAAGCGTGCTATAATGAGTCGCATTAAAGGATCGATGGATTATAAAGATCTTGCAGGTTGTGATTTTGTTATTGAAGCAATTCGTGCTGACGAAACGGGTGTTCGTAATATTCAGAGCCGTAAAGAAGTTTTTCGTAATGTTGAAGCGGTGGTGAGTAATGATGCTATTATTGCAACAAATGCAACAACTATAGTGATTACCGAATTGGCTTCAGAACTCAAAATAAGGGAACGTTGTGTAAGTCTTCACTTTTTCGTTACTTCTCCAGAAGCACGTATAATTGAGGTGGTTAAAGGGTTGTATACTTCAGAAGAAGTTTATCAACGTGTTTGCACCTTTGTTAAATTAATTAATCGCGATGTTATTCCTGTTGAGGAATCGGCAGGTATCGTTAGCGTTCGTTTATATGTAACACTCTTAAATGAAGCTTGTGCCTCTTTAATGGAAGGTGTTGCATCTTTAGAAGATATTGATAAAACAATGGAAGTTGGTTTGGGGATGCGTTCAGGTCCATTCAAAACAGCAGATATTATAGGATTGGATAAAGTAATGAGATGGATGGTGAACTTACATGAAGAGTTTGGTCATCAGAAATTTGCTCCGTCTCCATTAATTCGTCGACTAGTTAGAGCTAAACGTTTAGGAAAACCAACAGGAGTTGGATTTTATCGTTACGATAAAGATGGAAATATCTTGCCAAACGAGGATTTGGCTCGTAAGTATTAATTAGCAACCTAGAAGACAAATAAGTTATATGATGTAAGTTACATCATCAAAACAAAGAAATTAACATGAAAATATTAGTATTGAACTGTGGAAGTTCATCAATAAAATATCAGTTGTTTAACATGGACGGTGCCGACTGGGAAGTTATGGTTGCCGGTGTTGTTGAAAAAATTGGACTTAAAGGATCTTTTTTAAAGCATCAAAAAGATGGTGGAAAAGTTTTGCTAGAAGGTGAAATTCTTGATCATCAGGCAGGTATTGATTATATATTGGGTGTTTTAATTAGCGAAAAACATGGATGTATTTCAAGTCTTGATGAAATTGATGCAGTGGGACACCGTGTAGTTCATGGAGGTGAGGAATTTAACTCAAGTGTATTTATTACCGATGAGGTAATTACAAAAATGGAAGAGTGTATTGATTTAGCCCCTTTGCATAACCCACCAAACTTAAAAGGTATTGAGGCTATATCTCAGTTATTACCTAATGTTCCTCAATGTGGTGTATTCGATACAGCTTTTCATCAAACTATGCCAAAGCATGCGTACATGTATGCTATTCCAAAAACGCTATATAATCAATATGGTATTCGTCGCTATGGATTTCATGGAACCAGTCACAGATATGTTTCGAAAAGAGCATGTGATATGTTGGGTGTAGATTATAAAGAGCAACGTATTATTTCATGTCACTTGGGTAATGGTGCTTCTATTGCAGCTATTAAAGATGGCGAGTCAATTGATACTTCAATGGGATTTACTCCACTTGAAGGTTTGGTGATGGGGACTCGTGCCGGTGATTTGGATTTGGGTGCAGTTACTTATATTATGGATAAAGAGAAGATTGGTACTCGTTCGGCAAGTGTGTTATTTAATAAACACAGTGGTTTACTTGGTTTGACAGGTATTTCATCTGATATGAGAGAAATTCAGGATGCTGCAAGAGAAGGAGATGAAGTAGCTCAACTAGGATTAGATGTGTATGACTATAGAGTTAAAAAGTACATTGGAGCTTATGCTGCTGCAATGGGCGGAATTGACATTTTGATTTTTACTGGTGGTATTGGCGAAAATTCTGGCTACAGAAGAGAAGAAATCTGTAAAGATCTTGAGTTTTTAGGTATCGAATTAAACACTGAGTTAAATATTGGTGTTATTGGAGATGAGATGATTGTTAGTCCTGAAAATGCAAAAACGAAAGTTATGGTTGTTCCAACTAACGAGGAGTTAGTAATTGCATTGGATACCAAAAATATAGTTGAAGAATTAGCTAACAGATAGAAGACGTAAATAACTCAATCAACAAAATTAATTTTCATGTTTAAATCCCTTTCTGATCTTCAAAAACTTATTCTTCAGAAAAAAGTTAAGAAGAAGTTAGCATTAGCCGTGTCGCAGGATGGTCATTCCCTCGACGCGGTTCATAATGCGTATCATGCAGGAATTATTGAGCCCATTTTAATTGGTTCGAAAAAAGAAACTGAAGCGATTATTGAAGCCAAAGGCTACGATTTCTCCCGCGTTTCATTTATTGACGAACCTAATGTCGAAAGTGCTGTAGAAATGGCTGTTAAAATGGTTCACGACCATAAGGCTGATATTTTAATGAAAGGCAAAGTTGCTACTCCAACTTTATTAAAAGCAGTATTAAATAAGGAATGGGGGTTGCGGTCAGGTAGATTGTTGTCTCATTTTGCTCTTTTTGAAGTTGATACCTATCATAAACTGATTGCTGTTACTGATGTGGCGATGAATATTGCACCTAATCTAAAAGATAAGATTGATATCATTAATAACTCAGTTAGTTACTTAAATAAAATGGGTATTGCTAAACCTAAGGTAGCTGTTTTAGGTGCTATTGAAATGGTGAATGAAAGTATGCAAGCAACGCTTGATGCTGCTTTATTGTCGAAAATGAACCAGCGAGATCAGATCAAGAATTGTATTATCGATGGACCTCTTGCTTTTGATAACGCTGTTAGTTTCGAGAGTGCAAAGCATAAAGGTATAAAGAGTGAAGTAGCTGGTGATACTGATTTATTATTGATGCCTGATATTGAGGTAGGTAATGTGTTGTATAAGACGTTGGTATTCTTTGCCAAAGCTAAAGTAGCGTCTGTTATTGTTGGAGCATCGGCACCTATTGTTTTAAGCTCCCGAAGCGATTCAGAAGAATCGAAATATCACAGTATCTTGCTTGCAGCAATGGCTTGATACAGATTAGCTTTTTTATGAAAATCCCAATAATTAATTTTTATGAAACGAAATAAAGTTTTAGTGATTAACCCCGGATCTACCTCTACAAAAATAGCAGTGTACGAAGGTAGTGAATCTGTTTTTCTGAAAACTTTACGTCATTCAACTGAACAACTGGCCAAATATGAAAACATATCAGATCAGTTCGAATTTCGAAAAGAATGTATTTTAAGCGAATTGATTGAGGCAGAAATCGACATTGATGATTTTGACGCAATTGTTGGTAGAGGAGGGTTGGTTAAACCGATTTCTTCAGGAGTGTATGAGGTTAACGAAGCCTTAAAATCTGATTTGCGAAAAGGAGTGCTAGGCCAGCATGCAAGTAATTTGGGTGGGTTAATAGCCGATGATATTGCAAAGGTGGTACCTGGTTCAAGAGCTTTTATAGCCGATCCGGTTGTGGTGGATGAACTCGATGATGTTGCCCGAATAACTGGTCATCCGGATATGCCCCGACGTTCTGTGTTTCATGCACTCAACCAAAAAGCTGTAGCTAAGAATTTTGCTAAATCAATAGACCAGGATTATGAGTTGTTGAATGTAATAGTTGCCCATTTAGGTGGTGGAATCTCTATTGGAGCTCATCGAAAAGGTCAAGTTGTTGATGTTAATAATGCATTGGACGGATATGGTCCATTTTCGCCTGAAAGAGCCGGTACTTTGCCAACCGGAGCTCTAATTGATGCTTGTTTCAGTGGGAAGTATACTTATGAAGAAATGCGTAAACTAGTTAATGGAAAAGGAGGACTAGTGGCTCACTTAGGCTCTAATCATGTATATGAAATTGAGGAGCAGGCATCCGCAGGCAATGAACATTATCGACTTGTGCTTGATGCTATGGCTTATCAAATAGGAAAATCAATAGGTGCATGTGCCGCTGTTTTAAAGGGTGAAGTTGATGGAATAGTTATAACAGGAGGGATTGCTCACGATAAAGTGGTAATTGAGTATATTAAAAATATGGTTGGATGGATAGCACCTATAAAAGTATATCCAGGTGAGGATGAGATGAAAGCATTAGCAGATAATGCCTTAAGTGTGTTGGAAGGAGAGGTTAAATCAAAAAACTACTTATAAATACAAAGATATTTACGAAGTAAGGGTTGCTGCAGGAATATTCTGCAGCAATTTTTTTATATATTAAGCTCATAATCTAAACTTGTTGTATGGAAGGAATCAATGCCTATCACATTTTAATTATTGCTGCGATTATTATTATAGTGTCCTATTTGTTTAACCTGATAGCCCGAAAAACCAATGTGCCAAGTGTAATAATGCTCATTATTAGTGGCTATTTGGCTAAGGAATTGTTGGGTTTTAATTTTAATGAAGCCGATTGGTTTCTTCCATTAGAGTTATTAGGTATTGTTGGTTTAGTCCTTATTGTATTAGAAGCGGCGCTCGATCTTGAATTGAAAAAAGAGAATCTCAAAGTTATAGGTATATCCTTGATTGTTGCAGCTGTATCGCTTTTCTTCAATACCTTTTTGTTAGCCTTGGGTATTCGATATTTTATTGGGAATATTGATTGGTTAACGGCTGTTATATATGCAATACCATTGTCTATAACAAGCAGTGCCATTGTTATACCAAGTATTAGTGAACTACCAAAGCAAAAACGTGAATTTCTTATATACGAAAGTACACTTTCTGATATTTTTGGCATCATGTTTTTCTATCTATTGCTCGAAAATATTGGTGAGAATGGAGCTACTATGATAGGGGTGAATATCATTTCGAATATTGGAGTAACCTTATTGCTGAGTGTGGTTTTATCTTATGCAATGATTTTTGCTTTTCAGCGAATAAAGTCAGATGTGAAGTTGTTTTTGTTTTTTGCGGTTCTGATACTCATTTATGATATAGGAAAGCTTTTTCATCTTTCTTCTTTATTAATGATTTTGGTATTTGGTCTGATTTTAGAAAATCGAACTTTATTCTTTTCGGGTAAATTACGCAAATATCTTAACGAAGAGAATGTCGCTAAAGTTTTGGTCGATTTTAAATTACTCACTAAAGAAAGCTCGTTTGTAGTACGTACTTTTTTCTTCTTTGTATTAGGATTATCAATTACTCTTTCAGGTGTTTTTGTACCTAAGATTCTATTGCTTACCGGATTTTTTATGGTGGGTATGTTTGGATTTAGGTGGCTCATTTTTAAATTAATTTTTAAAAAGAACTATTTTCCTCAGTTTATGATTGCGCCACGTGGTCTTATTTCTGTGCTGTTATTTTTCGCTATTCCAATGGAATTCAGAATTAATGATTTTGAGTTAGGAATACTCTTATTAACTATCATTGTAACAAGTATTGTAATGGCTTGGGCGTTGGTACATGATCGATTAGGGCGAACAGGACGAATCAAACGCGTATTACCAATACTTAAAGCTGTAAAAAAAGTGGGGAGTCATTCCAATTCGGAACATACAGAAGAAGATCAACATAATCAAACGATGTAGTTATTGGTTTTATAAGTAAATTAGAGGTATGTTAAAGCAAATACTAATATTGTTGTTTTTAATAAGTTGCTTAACCATTTCGGGTCAGATTTCTCATGGTGGATTTCCTTCCGAAATTTTACCTGAAAATGCTGTTGAACTGATTAGTGAGCCAAGTTTAGCTGCTTTAAAAAAAGATGTTTCTTATGGGAATGGACCTCTTCGGTATGCTTACCCAATTTACGTTGATTATACCCTTCTGAATTCAGGTAAATTATACGACTATGGAGACGGAACTCTTGTGTGGCAGTTGGTTTTGAAGTCTGATGGTGCAAAAACATTGAGTGTCAATTTTAGTCATTTTAGATTGGTTGATGAGGCCTCGGTTTTTATTTATAATGTAGATAAGTCAGAGGTATTAGGCAGCTTTACTTCAGCTAATAATAAACCATCCGGAAAGTTGGCTACTGCTCCCTTAACAGGTGAAGAAATTATTATTGAGCTTCAAACCAAGCAAGAGAACTTTGAAAAACAGGAATTGGCTATTGGAGAAGTATTTCACGATTTTTTAGGAGTAAAAGACTACCTGAAAAATAACATTGATTTCGGAGATTCTCAAGATTGTAATGTAGATGTGAATTGTGATGCCCGAATACCGAATGAGATTAAGCGATCGGTTGTTAAATATATATCACAGGGATATCTATGTAGTGGAATACTTGTTAATAATACTAATAATGATGGAAAACCATACGTGCTGACAGCTGCGCATTGTATTATTAATCAAAGTGAAGCCGAAAATATGTTGGTGTATTTTAATTTTGATGCGCCCATATGTGAGGGTAATGTGGCAGGAACCGATCAGCAGCAGTTAAGTGGGGCTAATTTTATAGCTGGAGTTAAGAATATGGATTTTTCATTGGTGGAACTTTCATCAATTCCACCAGCTACATATCGTCCGTATTGGGCGGGATGGGATTTGTCAACCTCCATATCTGATCCTGTTTATTGTGTTCATCATCCCGAAGGAGATGTTAAAAAGGTCTCATGGTCACGCACGGCACCGGAAAATGCCACATATAACGATTACGATTTTATAAGCGATGGGCATTGGTTGATTAGAAATTGGGTTAGCGGCACCACCGAAGGAGGTTCTTCTGGTTCAGGCCTTTTTACTCAAGATAACAAATTGATAGGAACGTTATCTGGAGGTTATGCTTCTTGTGATTATCCTCACGAAGATTATTTTGCACGTTTCAACAAAGCCTGGGGTACTCACTCAGAAACATCAATGCATTTATCAACATGGTTAAATCCTTCAGGTGAGGTGGTGAGTTCAATTGATGGGTTCGATTATTATAAGGGAGTAATGAAGCGTGTTTCATCTGCAACTGACGAAACATTTCCTGTTGTTTTATATAGCGACGAATTTAAAGGACCCTGGTCAGGGAATAACTCCAGACGATACAGTGCTTTTGCAGAACACTTTTATAATTACGAAAAGGCTACTATTTATGGTTTGTATATTGTTCCTGCTATTTGCAATTATTCATTCACAACCAGTGTTAATATTAAAATATGGAATAGTATAGGAGGAATACCTGCCGATGTTGTATTTGCAAAAAATCAAATTACTTTGGCTGAATTTAAGTTACGAGAGTATTATCTTGAATTATCTGAACCTCTAACTATTAATGGTAAGTTTTTTATCGGTATTGAATTGAATGAACCTGCTAGTGCAGATACTTTTGCCTTGTATAATGTAAAAAAGAACATTGGTGAATTCGTTCAGAATAGAGCTTTTATTCGCGATAATGGTGCTTGGAAAGGGTTGGATGAATTAAATCCCTCAGTTGGAAATACTTCTTTTTGGATTGATTTTATGGGATCAGACTTGAGTGAATCAACCGAAGAAGATCCAATTGAAACTGTTCAGGTAATCATCAGGCCTAATCCATCGCGTGATGGGAATATTAGTTTTGTAACCAATATGGAGCATTTATCAAGTGTAGAATTGTATAGTATTAATGGGATAAAAGTTAATGAGTATGCATGTAATGGTGAAAAAAGAGGAAATCTAACCATTCCTCCTTTCATTAAACAGGGGGTGTATATTGCAGTATTTAAAAATGCTGTTTCTTCTATTTCTCAAAAAGTTTTGATATTAACCTGAGTTCGATTTAAATTTTAAAACTCAGATTGAAATAAAGAACTGATTTACAATGAATAATTTTAGAGTAATAGTGAACTATTGCGATGAAATTTGAAGCAGTTAATCAGTTATTTATTCAAAGCTTGCTAATTCCCACTTACAAACAGCAATTTTCTTCGTGCAATCGACTCAAAATAGCCCGCTATTCTTTCGTCAATATACACTTGAAACTCACTAGTTGTAAGCGTTCTGAGTTCAAAATTTTACGTCGAACTCAGGTTATTACGTTAGTCTTTTATTTTAAGATTGTCGAAGCATACATATTTGGGCATTGTATAAACAGAGCTTGTATCAAAAGATGACGTTAATTGAAAGTCAATTGTATTAACTTTACCCAACGCAGATAAATCAACAGTTTCCCAGTTAGACACGATATACTTTTCTGAGGTTCGTCCATAACGATAATCAGCAAGGTAGTATTTAATGCTTTGTTGAAGAGTGTTGCTATCATCATATCCATTAATAGTCAATAAGAAAAAATCAACCGTATCTCTTCTGTTAAATCCTTGGTTCATTGTTAGGTAAGCTAGCGTTGAGTTGTTTACTTCCATCGATTCCAATTGATGAGCCTTACCATCGGTGAATGATATTTTATGATTGATTTCGTCGGATTGTTTGAAGACACCAAAATTGGTTGATGATTCGGCACCAGATGCATAATAAACACTAAACTGATTAGATAAAGCTCCTGAAGTTTTATTAACTCCTTTGCTAATTGCGAATCCACTCCAGTCTCTGTTATTGCCGTTATAATTATTACTTAATTGTGCATATTTCCAACTGTAAAATCCTTCTTCTGGATAGTAATGAAAACTACTGTCTTTTAAAGTAAACTCTTCAAATGAGCATATATCCATGGCATGAACGGGTATAGTCATGGTATCAGATCCCGAAGGTGTAGTTATCTTAAAATGGAATTGATACGAACCATAATCATAATCGGTAAATTTAAAATCTCTTTCAGTAGATATGATTTCATCATTCAGCGTCCACTCATAACTAGATGAAACATCGTAAGTAATTTTAGGCTCTATGATAAAAGTACTGTCAATGTCAACATCAAAGCCTCCAACAGGCATTGAAAGATAAATGGTTGGTGCCGGAACAGGCTTATCGTCTTTAAAGCACGAAACAATAGCCAGACTGATAGCTGCTAATATTATTATTGATTTAAATTTCATTACAAATTCTTAAATTGATGATCAAGGAATCCTGGGATTTGATCTACACCCAATCTCTTGGCAAGTATTTTTTTGTCTTTATCCAATATATAAATAACTGGTGTACTGTATATATCATAGTTATTACGGAAACCACTTTGATTATATGGATCATATAAGTTTATCCATTCTTCCAGTTGATGCTCGGTAATGAACTCTTCCCATTCTTCTTTATCGTTTTGAGTGTAAACAGCTACAATTTTTATGCCTTTATCCGCATATTTTGTCCATACTTCGTCGTGTAGTTTTGGAATCTCTTTTTTACAATGCCCACACTCAGGTTCCCAAAAAACCAGAATGGTATAGGGAGCTCTAATTTCGCTAAGTCGGTATACCTCTCCGTTGTACGATTGCATTTTAAAATCGGCTGCTGTTTTATTTAATAGGGTAGGCTTAATTTTATAGACCCTCTCCCGAAGTTTAGTTAAAAACTCCTCATCAACCCAGTCGGCTTTTCCACTTAAATAATATGCATCGGCTAAATCAACCATTACAGCATCCATTCCCATTGTTTTACTTTCGTTGGCCCAGTTAAAAAGATATTGTATCAGATATTTTTCCATTTCAGCATTACCCTCAGCTGCTGCAATCATCTTATGACAGCCAATTGTGATTGTATCAGGAATAACCAAAACTTGTGATAAGTATCTTTCTATTTTATCAGTGAAGAACGGAGTACGTAAAATTCGTTCATCCGAAAAGTCGATGTTGTCCCAATAGTGTTCTTTATAGTAGTTAAAGCGCATTCGTTGAACTTCCTGTTCTGGATTTTCACTTCCTGCGGGAGCTTCCATTTGGGGTACATCTACATCTTCTAATCCTTTTAAGAACACGCTTAAACATGAATTCGGGTTATTATTAATAAGTGTAGTTGATTTTTCTTTTACTTCTTTACCAAAGCCTTGTAACTTAGAACGAAGCTCTTCCTTCGTTTTTTCATCTTCAGTTGCTTGTAATTGCTCTTGTATTTCTTTTGCTTCAGCTTGTTTACTTCTCAGTAATTTTTGATATTCTAAAAAGGCAACACTCTCTTGCGAACCTTTAATTTGTAGATTGTTAAATAAATCATCTACTGATGTTTGAATGGAAAAGGTTTGATCTTTACCAATTAATATATCGAAATACTTTTCGCTGTTTAAATAAACAATGTAAACACCTTGCTTTAATGGCTCCGTTTCTTGTATTGTGAATTTTCCAGATGATGAAGCCGGTATGGTATCTTCAACAAACATTTGCTTGTTAAAGTAATATCCCAGAATAATGGTGTCTTTTTCGAAACCACTAATGTTTACATCTATTTTACATGTTTGGGCAAATAAGTTGCTTATACTTATTGTTGATAGAAATAATAAAACTACTAGATATCTCATGGGTGTTTATTTGCAAAAATACTAATTATTAGATTGGTTGTTCTGTGTAGCAGATTTGACATGAAAAATATATAAAACCTTGTAAAGATCAAAAAGGTTTAAGGATGGATATATTTTGGATAAGAAATAGCCAATGGGGACTTTAAGAATTTTATATATAAAAGAGATACTTTTATTTAGTATTAATGGTGTTTTTAATTTGAAAAGTTTCGCTTGGTTGTTCTTAAGAAGATCTTTATCTAAGGGGTTTTGTATTAGTATGTAATGAAAGCTAATAATTGCTTGTTCGGTTTTTTTTAAGAATGTTTTTGCATCATCGATGCCTAAGTGAATAACTGGGTTATTGATTTGCACTGGTTGATAGCCTTTTCTGCGAATACTTAAACCTAACAGCGTATCTTCATGTCCATATTGGGTAATGTTTTCGTCAAAACCGATGGACGCGAAGAGTTGCTTTTGTATCATAAAGTTTGACGAAAGAAAACCTATCTTATTTCTTGTGTAATCAATGGCACATTCTCTTTTTATACCGTATCGCCAACGTAACCTCAATTCCTTTTGCTTAGGTTGTTTTGCATATGCCAGGCCTCCAATAACAATGGCTTGGTGGATATTACTCGCATAGTTGTTCAGATAATTATCCAGAACGGCACAATCGCAGTCGATAAAAATAAGGTTGTTGCCATTTGCTTTTGCAGCCAGATTATTGCGAGTTTTAGACCTTCCCTGATTGTTTTGTTCGTAATAATTGATCATGTGATGATCTGATACCTTCCGGTTTATAACTCTGTAATTTTCGCTTGAACCATCATCAATAATAATAATTTCAGCAGTATGGTTATTTGCTGTTATTTGCTGATGCAAAGATTCAACTAGCTCGGTTATTATATAGTTATAAACCGGAATACAGATTGATAGCATTCTTATATTTCCTTGGTTTTTTCAATTAACCATTGCTTGTCATCCTCATTTAAGTAAACGCTTAAAGCTTCCCTTACTTTGCTATGGTAGTTATTTAACCATGCTTTTTCAGCTAGCGTTAATAAACTAGCATCGATGGCATTTATATCTATAGGACATAAAGTAAGTGTTTCGAACTTTAGGAACTCACCAAATTCAGTGGTTTGATCAGCAACGCATAAAACAAGATTCTCGATACGGATGCCGTATTTGCCAGTTCGGTATAAGCCAGGTTCGTTGGAGGTAATCATACCTTCTTCGATGGCGATGCCGTTATCTTGCGGACGTATACTTTGCGGGCCTTCGTGTACATTAAGGAAGTGCCCTACGCCGTGGCCGGTTCCATGGCCGTAATTTAAGCCTCCGGTCCATAAGGCCTGACGAGCTAAAATATCTAAGTGAACACCTCTGGTTCCTTTGGGGAATACTGCCTGATCCATGGCAATATGTCCTTTTAATACTAGTGTAAAGTCTTTTTTTTCTTGGGCATTTAGTTCGCCTAAGGCAACCGTTCGTGTAATGTCTGTTGTTCCTTCGAGATACTGACCGCCTGAATCAACCAGATAGAAACCTTTAGGTTCAACGGTGGCTGCAGTAGCTTCTTCAACAGAGTAATGAACAATGGCTCCGTTGGCAGCATAACCACTAATGGTATTGAACGAATCGCCCTGGTAGTTTTCTTGCTCAGCTCGGAACGAACCTAATTTTTGCGAAACGGTATATTCGTTTAGTTGCTCTTTACCAACCGATTTATCTAACCAATGTAAGAAACGAACCATGGCAACTCCATCTTTAACCATTGCTTTTTGAGTGTTGGCTATTTCGGTTGTATTCTTACGTGCCTTTAATTCTGTTATAAGGCTTGGACGCTCTATTTTGGCCGATTGCGAAGGTAAACTACCAAACACGCGGCTATTTACTCGATCTGAATCAACCAGAACAATGCTATCAACCAGCATATCTTTAACAAAACTGTAAAAGTCGCTGTACAAATACACTTTAATACCTTCTTCGGCCAGTTGCTTACCAATGGCTGAAGTTAATTTATGTGGATCGATAAAGAGATTTACCTGATTTTCGGTGATAATTAAGTAGGAGTGAAACACTGGGTTGTACATCACATCTTTACCACGAAAATTAAGAGCCCATGCAATTTCGTCGAGTGAAGCAACCACATAATGGGTAGCCCCTTTTTCGAGCATGAGTTTACGTATCAGATCAATTTTTTCTTTACGGCTTAATCCGCAATATTGGGTTTCTAATTCAAAAATGCCATCATCCGGAATAGGAGGGCGGCCTTCCCAAACATCTTCATCGAGGTAAACTTTGCCATCTAATCTAATATCCACCTTTTTTAAGGCAGTGGCTAAATCGCGATATGCATTTACCGAAATGGTTTTACCATTGATGCCTACTACACATCCCGATGGAATCTGCACGGTCAACCACTCTTTAAAGTCGGGCGTTTCGGGCAAGCCCATTTTGTATAAATCAATGCCAGAATCTTCGAGCTGTTTTTCGGCTTGTAAAAAGTATCTCGAATCGGTCCAAAGACCTGCCTCTTCCTGCGTAACAATTAAGGTACCTGCCGAGCCTGTAAAACCCGATAGCCAGTCGCGAAACTTCCAATGGTCGGCTGGATATTCGCTTAGGTGCGGATCGGCACTGGTAATAATATAAGCATCTACCGCGTTGGTAGCCATATAACTTCGTAACTTAAATAAATTGTCGGCAGCTGGCATAATTAGTAAGTTTTAATTGTTAAATCAGAGTTTTTGTTGAATAAAACAAGCTGGCCTTGATAGGTATTAGTTGTTCCTATTTTACCAGAAAACGACTCCTTTGAGCCTTCTTTAACAAGCTGTAACTGTTCCGGATTTGGATGGATCAGTTCTCCGTTTGTTATTTCACCATTTACAATGTAGGTGTAATCAACCGGCAGGGTAATAATAGTATTGGCCATTTTGTTCGAAATAGATAATTTCGATAGTGTACTATCAGCTTTAAGCATCAGTTGGCCGCGGTCGACTTCAACAAAACCAAAAGTATTAAGTTTTTTAACGTTAATCAATAATTGATTGCCTGAAACCTGCAAACTGTCGCTTTGATTAATGTTTATTTTATCGGTAGCAGAGTTGAGAGAAACACTACGGGCTTCGCCAATTTGATATGCCGAGTACTGACTTTTGAATTCGATACGGCCTACCTTATGGGCAGTAAAAGTAGTGTTGTTTAGCTTACCTTTTATATCGTTACAGGCATCTAGTTTGGCATCGGCGAAATTAAGTGTAAAATCATGATCAAGCTTATTGTTCGACTGAACCAAATGGAGTTTTCCATAATCGAGGTGTAACTTAATTTTACCATCCACATTTTGAATCAAAACATCGCCCAAATTATTGTTGATATCAAGCATCAGGCTTTTAGGAACGTTAATGGTATAATCGATGCTAAATGGATAGTTAGAGAAGAACTCTTCATCAAACGCAGTGCGAAAAATTAGCATTCCGGCTCTGCTGGCTCGTTGTATCGAAATAAAGTCGAGTACCTCTTCGGCCGAGTTAATACCTGGAGCTTGCACATTTATAAGCGTTTGTATTTGTATAGAGTCGCTATCCCAACCATTGATGGTAATGTTGCCATGTTGATTGGTAATTTTTAGCATTGAGTATTGTGCTGCATCAAAATCGAGTATTTCGCGCGTGCCGTATCCATTGCCCGTTTTAGCATATTTATCCTGTGCATTAACTGAGGTGTTAAGCATTAAAGTAAAAACAAAATAACTCAGTAAAAGTATAGGTATATTTTTCATCTTATTTATCTGTATTCGGTGGGCTAATTTATGCAAAATAACACGGCTTTTAAAATTTACTGATAAGTGAGTGCTTAGTTACAGATAGTGAAGAATTAATATGATAAGGTTTTGTTTGTGGTAAATACAAAATAGGCGCTGGTAGTTGGTGGGTTGATATCAGTCTTAAATAAAATAGGTATAAATACCTATGGTGTATGTTTTTATAAATTAATAAGTTTGATGTGTTATGAAAATCTCAATTGTTAAATTAAAAGCTAACGAATATGAGTGAAAAAGTTCAAGTAGATGTAAATCTTTACGATTTGGCTGTGACTGACGATCCTACCGATTTTTTTGGAAGAGTACGGGCAAAAGGAAAACTGGATAACCGGGCAATCGCAGATCGAATTAAGAAAGAAGGTAGCGAGTATCAGGTCGAAACGCTGGTTGAAATATTAAATCGTGCCGATCGTATTAAAGCGGAGGCTTTGGCTAGTGGGTATAATATCAATACCTCGTTTATGAATGCGCGCCTGGCTATATCGGGTGTGTTTTATAGCTCGGCATTTGATCCGGAGCAGCAAAAACTGGGGGCCTTATTTACGCCGGCTTCGCATACCCGTAATCTTATTAAAAATACATCTGTTAATGTATTGGGCGAAGCGCAAACGGGTATTGTTATTCTAAAGGCAGTTGATAGCCTTACCGGAGCTGCCAATAGCACAATTACCCCCAATAATGTGTTGGTGATAACCGGCGATCGTTTACAAATAGAAAGTGATGAGGCAAATACCGATAAGGTGGGTGTGTTCTTTATTAATACAACTACCAACGAGGCTACCAAAGCCACTCAAATCATTAGTAATAAAAATAAAGAGCTAATTGTGATGGTTCCGAATTTACCGCAGGGAGATTACGAGCTAAAGGTAGTGACCCAAGGTACCAATGGATCTAACTTATTAAAAGAGCCAAGAGAAGAAGTGCTCGATTCGGTATTAACAGTGGAATAAGTCTTTGTTTTTTTTTGACAGAAAAATCTGCTTAGCCATGCAGATTTTTCTGTTAACGGCTGCTGACTTTTCTGCATGGCTTGACAAATAATTCTGCATGAGGCTGCAGTGTCTTGTGTGTGATTCTATTATAACGTAGTAGTTATTCGCGCAAAGCCAGTAAATGTGTATTCTGTCGACTATTTACCAGGCTGTGATTCGTAAGCTCTGATTCTCGTTACCAAGAATTAGGTTTAGTTTTATATTAAAGACGATGTTTAAGGGTGGTGCCTTTAGCGCTGGCTTTTGTGATATGGATAGGTATCCATACCTTGGTGTTCCGTATTCTGTCTCCCTCCTTATTCTTGAATCAAAAAAAGTTTTACCTTTGCCCGAGCTTTAAAATTGTGAAACAAAATAACCAACATATTAAAAGAGCGAGTGTTCGCTTTAGTCGATGGATTCGTAAGAGCTGGGCTGTATTTAACAGTTTGGGGCGCGAGGTTTCCATTGGGCATTTAGATGTTCCGGTAGCAGGGCAAGCCTTGAAAAAAACGCTTCAGGGTAATCATGCCATTCAGCTCGATTTTATTCATAATGAAGCAAATGAAACAACAGGTGACGATACGGCCGAAGAGCCAGAGAGCTTGTTGCAGCTGTTACTATTACCTATAGTAAACATCGAACTTCCGTCCCCCCGGGGGCATTATTCATTTTTACATATCCTCAATAGTAATCGGTTTTATACCGGTTGGTATGCTTGTATAACAGCCTTTATGAAAAGGCCGACGGGGATTCTTATGTCTATAACTTATCTATTATGGTTGATATAAATACATTAAAACAAAAGGTGTTAGAAGGCTGCCGGTTAAGCCTTAGCGAGGCTGTTGAACTCAGCCGTACCAGCAATAAAGAGTTGTTGTACGAAGCCGCTGGTCAAATCCGAGACTTCTTTTGTGGTAAGCAGTTTGATATGTGTTCTATTGTTAATGCACGGTCGGGCCGATGCAGCGAAGACTGCAAATGGTGTGCTCAGTCGGCTTTTCATCACACTCAAATTGATACTTATGAAATAGTTAACGAGGCCGAAGCTATTGCTCAGGCTTGTTCAAATGCAGCTAAGGGGGTGCATAAATACTCGTTGGTTACCAGTGGCCGTAGTTTATCAAATGCTAATCTTAATCAGTTGGTTGATGTTTATAAGCAGATAGGGCATAAGGCCGATATTGAACTGTGTGCTTCAATGGGATTACTCGATAAACCGGCATTGGCAAAACTGAAAGAAGCAGGAGTGAGCCATTATCACTGTAACCTCGAAACATCGCGTTCGTTCTTTCCAACTTTGTGTTCAACACATACCTACGACGAAAAGATACAAACCATTATATGGGCACAAGAAGCAGGACTTGAAGTATGTTCGGGTGGTATTATTGGTATGGGCGAAACCATCGAAGATCGTATTCAGCTGGCTTTCGAACTAAATCAATTGGGTATACAATCCATACCTGTTAACATTTTAAACCCGGTAAAGGGTACGCCTCTCGAAGGTACATGTCCATTAAGTAGCGATGAGGTGTTAACCAGCTTTGCCATGTTTAGGTTTATCAACCCGCGTGCTAAAATTCGTTTTGCCGGCGGACGTTTGCAAATAAAACACATACAGCAAAAGGCATTGGAAGCAGGAGTTAATGCTGCATTAGTTGGCGATTTACTAACCACAGTAGGTTCTAATATTGAAGAGGATAAAGAAGCTTTTCAAATAGCTGGTTTTGAGCTATAATACTTTTATTATAATACAAATATAAACACACACACACACATTCTTGAAAATTATGAAGAAGCAATTATTTTTTACTAAAACAATAACCTGTTTTAAACAATGGAAAGGGAGCAGTTATGCCTCATTTAATAGTATGCATCAGGTAGTTCGCATCGGAACCTTGCTGGCTGTTTATTTAAGCTGGATGGGTGTAAAAGATACATTGGCCCAAACCGATACTACATCGATGAATAAAAAAATTGATTTAGAAGAGGTAGAGGTAACAGCTCGTCGTTCAACGGCCGTGTATTCCGAGGTGGGTCGGGTACTGCATGTTATCAGCCGGAAAGAAATAGAAGAACTGCCGGTTTACAGTGTTCAGGATTTACTTCGTTATGCCATGAATGTTGATGTACGTCAGCGCGGGCCATTGGGTATTCAAGCCGATGTTAGTATCCGAGGAGGTTCATTCGATCAGGTAATGGTATTGTTTAACGGGGTAAATGTAACCGATCCGCAAACCGGCCACTTAAGCCTGAACCTTCCGGTTGATATGCAAAGTATCGAGCGGGTTGAAATATTGGAAGGACCGGGAGCACGTGTGTATGGACCAGGTGCTTTTAGTGGGGCAGTTAACTTTGTAACCGGATCGAAAACTACCAACAATGCCACTATTAATGCAATGGCTGGTGAGCATGGATTGTACAATGTGGCGGCTAATACTACCATCAAAACAGGTAAGTTAAAGAGTTATGCGGCAGCCAATATGGCCAATAGTGATGGTTATGTTGCCAATACCGATTTTAAGAATCATAGTATATTCTATCAGGGCTTACTTGATTTAGGTGCTGAGAAGCTCGACTTTCAGATAGGCCACAACGATAAAGAATATGGAGCCAATGCCTTTTATTCGGCAGCTTACCCCGAACAGTTTGAGCAAAACAAAACCACTTTTGCATCGGTTAAAATGACTAGTGGCCAAAAGGTAAAAGTAACACCATCGCTATATTGGCGCCGTCATCAGGATCGTTTTGAATTGTTTCGCAACGAAACACCATCGTGGTACACCAAACACAATTATCATCTAACCGATGTGTATGGAGCCAATCTAAATGCAGTTATACCATGGAAGATGGGTAAAACATCGTTTGGAGGTGAGCTTCGAAGCGAAAATATATGGAGTAACAATATTGGTATCGATATGGATGAGCCAATTGATGTTCCGGGCGAAGATGCACAGTTTACCAAGTCGTTTGAACGTACTAATATGTCAACCTTTTTAGAGCATGTTTATACCTATAATCAATTTTCGGTGTCGGCCGGGTTGTTGATGAACTGGAATTCGTCGTTGGGTATAGGTGTTGATTTCTTTCCGGGAGTAGATGTGAGTTATTGGGCATCCGGCAATGTAAAACTATTTGGTAGTGTGAACAAGTCGTTGCGCTTACCAACATTTACTGATTTGTTTTACGATGGCCCAACTAATATTGGTAATCCTGATTTAAAACCCGAAGAAGCCGTTACCTACGAAGTGGGTGCTAAGTATTTAAATGAATGGTTGTCTGGTCAGGTAAGTGGTTTCTATCGTCAGTCGGAGAATTTGATTGACTGGGGACGTTTAGAAGGTGAAACAGAATATCAAACCCGAAACTTGTCTGATATGGATAGTTACGGAGTAAGTTTTCAGGGGCATATTAATGTAAAGGCCTTGGCAGCGTCATCTCCTCTTACATCGGTTGATTTTGGCTACTCTTATATCGATCAGGATAAAAATGCACCCAATGATTATGAGTCGGTTTATGTGTTAGATTATCTAAAGCATAAATTTAATGTAGCAGCCAACTTTCAACTAATTAAAAAACTATCGGCTGGCGTTAATGTGCAATGGCAGGATCGCGAAGGAGGTTATCAGCAATACATCAGTGCTTCGGAATCAGTGGCGGTTGATTATGCTCCTTTTTTGCTTACCGATCTTCGTTTGCAGTGGACCGAAGCTAAGTACAAGCTTTATGTCGATGCCAGTAATCTGTTTGATAAAACCTATTACGATTTAGGTAATGTACCTCAGCCTGGTCGTTGGATAAAAGCAGGAGTACAAGTGAGCCTAAACTGGTAATGATAAATCCCGCAAATTGCACCAATAAAGCATAATGTACTATTGATGTAATTTGCGGGTTTAATACATGCTATGAACTTCTGCCTACTGCCTCCATAACTATTTCACTCCCTTAATAATATTCATCTCGCAAGCCTTACAGTTAAATTCCAGTTGATAACTGTCTTGTTTATTAAATAACGTAAGCGGTAGTTGCTTTTTTACTTCGGGGTGCTTTTTCATGCATTTACCCATCATATGCAACAGGCAATGTTTGGTAGTCATCACCTCAAAGCTATGTTTCATCTCTTGTTTTTCAAAACCCCAATCGGCTTGTTCAACACCATGTCGTTGATAAAAATCTTTTGCTTTCTGATTAGTGATGTTAGCTTTATAATCGAGCTGCTGCTTCGGAAAAGGATGCGTTGTTGGTTTGAAATCAACTGTTTTAGGCTGATAGCGTTGTAATCTGATGTTGGTGTGATTATCGATTGCTAACCGTCGTAACTCATTTAAAACCGAGGCTGGCGCAAACCAATAATGTTGATGATTCAGATGAATAGCATCAGCTAAAAAAGGAGTATTACCTAGTTTTGCCAATTGATTTTCTGTTTGACTGATTAACCTCTCTTTATTTTGTGCAGCTTCCTTATTGTCTAATGCCATAAATGACGATGAGGTAATACCATCTTCATCAGTAATGATAAGCTCAAAGCCTTTGTCAGTTTCATTTAGAGTAAGGGTTGTTTTTATCTTTCGTTGACTTTCTTTTTGCCCAATAGCTTGCTGAAAAGCCATATCGTTATTTCGGTATATTTCAATACCAGGCTTTAATCCTTTTAATTGATTTGGAAATATCTGGTTACCATTGCTTGTATTAACCCTGAGTCCTTGCAGGTTTTTATACTGATCAAAAAAGCACAGGCCATCACCGTTTGCTATTTTAACTGATTGGTCAATGGTAAAAAAGTCTTTTCCAATTTTAGCCACTTTCCCAATCTTCTCGCCCAAAGCTTTGGGTGTGTCAATAGACCAAACAGTATCTTTTCTGTCGTGAATAAAATACTCGGTAAATCCACGGTTGAAGCTTTTTGCAGGAGCAGGAGCAAAGCTCGTACTTATTGTTCCGGATGATGCTTTTTGAAGATCTGTTCGATTGGCAATAAGTTTATCTAACTCTTTGCGGTAATGTGCCGTAATGTTGGCCACATAGTCTTTAGACTTTAAGCGCCCTTCAATTTTAAACGAGGTAATTCCGCCATCAACCAACTCTTCGAGATTGATGGTTTGGTTCATATCTTTTAACGATAATAGATGCTTGTCTTTATATAACAAGTTACCGTCTTTGTCTTTTAACGAGTATTTTAAACGACAAGGCTGAGCACATTCACCTCGATTGGCACTGCGTCCGTTTACCGATGCGCTCATATAACATTGCCCACTGTAGCAAACACACAGAGCACCATGTATAAAGTACTCCAGAGGAACATTGGTTTGATCGCTAATGTTCTTAATCTGATTGGTCGATAATTCTCTGGCCAAAACAACCTGATCGAATCCGGCTTTCTCCAGAAATTGAACTTTTTCAACTGTTCTGTTGTCGGTTTGTGTGCTGGCATGTATGGGTATAGGGGGAAGATCTGTTTCTAATAATCCCATATCCTGAATAATAACTGCATCAATACCAATTTTATAAGCAGCATGAATCAGTTGATTGGCTTCGTTCAATTCGCTGTCTTTTAAAACAGTATTCAAGGTTAAATAAATTTTGGCATTGTATAGATGGGCATGTTTAACAAGAGTTTCAATAACCTGTAATGAGTTGCCAGCCTGTTTGCGGGCTCCAAAGCCCGGACCACCAATGTAAACAGCATCTGCTCCGTTATTAATTGCAGCTATTCCACACTCTATATTTTTTGCTGGTGACAAAAGTTCGATATATCTTGTATCTTTATTCATCTATAGTTTTTAACACCTAACCGGATTTGTAAAAATTCGGTAATTAATTTATAATTTCTATTTTTGTTAATGACAGCTTAGTCTGAAACAGCGCAAAATTAGCATATTTATTTGACCTCTAACGCATGCAATATTTTGATGTGATTATAGTTTTTGTGGTTATTGCATTCATTCTTGTATCACTTTACAAGGAAATAATGGGTGCAGCGTTCACATTTTTCGTTGCTGTGATGGTTTTAGGAATTTTTAAGATTCTTACACCAACAGAGATTCTAGCTGGTTTCGCCAACGAGCAAATAGCTGTTATTATCATGTTGTTATTGTTGGGTGATGCTATACGCCAAACATCGGTTATTGAAATTTTCTTTGCAAAAATATTTCCAGTCTCCTCTACTTATCGAAGCTTTTTAGCCAGAATGATGATTTGGGTGGGTGGTTTTTCGGCCTTTTTGAATAATACACCTTTAGTTGCTGTTATGATGCCGTATGTGCATCAGTGGAGTAAGCGTAATGGAGTGTCGTCTTCCAAATTACTTATTCCATTGTCATATGCTGCTATCTTAGGTGGTTGTGTTACTTTAATTGGTACATCAACCAACCTGATTGTGGGAGGTATGGTAGCTGATCAGGATATTATTCCGGGGATGCGTCAGTTGGAAATGTTTGATTTCTTTTGGGTAGGCTTCCCAATGTTAATACTTGGTTTCCTTTATCTATATTTCTTTAGTTACAAATTATTGCCCGATCGTACTACGGCTATAGATGATTTTCAGGAGTCGGAACGAAAATATTTAGTTGAAGCTGAGGTTCGAAAGAATTCCAAACTGGTTGATAAAACCCTTAAAGATGCTGATCTGAACGGGAGGTATGGATTGTTGTTGGTTGAAATAATAAGAGGTAAGCAAACTCTTCAGATATTAAAAGATTCATTTGTATTGCGTGAGGGCGATTTACTTCGTTTTGCAGGTGATAATAATAATATTGCCAGTTTGCTCTCGGATAATAGTGATCTAACAGTTCCTTCGGTGGGTATGATGTCGAAATTAAAACGATCTCAGATTGTTGAAATTGTCATATCACACAATAGCTCATTAATTACCAAACAGATTAAAGAAATCTATTTCAGAGGTAGGTATGATTCTGCTTTGTTGGCTATTCATCGTAATGGAGAGCGTATTACCGGGGCTATTGAGGAAATTAAATTAAAGGCGGGTGACGTATTGTTGTTATTGGCAGGAGAGAATTTTACTAGTCATATTCAAAACCAGATTGATTTTTATGTGATTTCGAGAGTAAAAGAATTACATAAGCCTGAACGATATAAAATATGGGTTTTATTTGGAGGTACTTTACTGGCAATTTTCTTGTCGGCAGTAAAGTTGGTTCCATTGTTCTTAGGACTTCTTATTGTATTGGCAGCCATTAACCTGTTAAGAGTAGTGTCGGCAAAAGATTTACCTAAAAGTATTGATTATAATCTGGGTGTAATTATTGCACTATCGTTGGCCTTGGGTACTGCCATGATGAAAACAGGTGTAGCTGATATGATTGCGAACTTTGTTATTTCTGTTTTTCTGCCGTTTGGTCGCATGTCCCTTTTAGTAGGTATTTATTTAATTACTTCTATTTTGGCTGCTTACATCACGAATAAAGCAGCCGTGGCAATCATTTTTCCTATATCAGTAACAGCTGCTAAAAATGCAGGATTTGATCCTATGCCTTTTATTTTGGTGGTTTCATTTGCAGCAGCTGCTAACTTTTTAACTCCTATTGGTTATCAAACCAACTTAATGGTATACGGACCTGGTGGATATAATTTTAAAGATTTCTTTAAAATTGGTTTTCCCTTGACATTGATTTATATGGTAGTAACTGTAGCTATTTTAAGCTATATGTATTTTTAGGCCATATTTAATAATGACCTAAGAGTTTTGCAATCTTATTAATGTATTTATCCTGGTTTGGATCGATAGCTTTGTTATTCGATTTGGCAGTTAATAACTCTTTTCTTAACGCAATAAAAGCATCTGAAATCTCTGATAGATTTTGTTGACTTTTAATTAAGCGTTTTTCCATGTTCTTGACTTCTGTAGTTTGTGCTTCTACAGTTTTTGATAGTTCGTATCTTTTTGAATTTGAATCCGAAAGTTTTGTTTTAGTAGTAGCTAATTCTTGTTGAAGTGTTTCGCTTCGTTGTTTGGCCATTTTAATGGTGTACTGCAAACTTGCGGTGTCGCGTTTCAGTGCTGTTATTGCCTGCAAAGTTTCTTTTAATTCCTCTTCGGCCAGATATCCAGCTTTTTCTTTAGCCTTGAATTTTCCTAGTGTCTCTTTTAGTTTTTGATTTAATTCAGCTGATTCGTCTTCTAATTGTGTAACTTTTATCATTAAGTCAGCAATTTCGTCAGAGCGAAGCGAATTGCTGTTACCAAAATCAGTTTTAACCTCTTTAAAGTCTTTAATGGCTTGGTTTAAATCTCCTTGCAACTCTTTGTTTTCTTTCTTCTGTTCGGTAAGTTGATCAGCTAAATCGTTCTTTTCAAATAGTAAAGAGTCGTATTTCTTTTTAGAAACAACACAAGAGTTAAATAAAATTCCTACAGCAAGTAATATGAAAATGTTCTTAATCATGGCCAACACTTTAAAAATGATTTTTAATTTTATCAAAATTATAAAAAACTTCAACAATGCAAATTCGAATTTCAAAAGCCATACTGCTGTTATTTTTAATTATTGGAGGAACAAGTTTTGCTCAGAATGTAACTTTAAAAGGAAAAGTACTAGATGCAGAAACAAATCAACCCGTTGAGTTTGCCAATATTGGTGTAGTTGGTTCTTTTATGGGGACTGCAACTGATTTTAATGGAGGCTTTGAGTTGACCATTAGTGAAGAATTTAAAAATTATGCGGTACGGATATCTGCAGTTGGATATCAACCGAAAGAGTTGCGGGTGGAAGATTTGGTTAGTGAAACGGGTGTTGATGTGAAATTGGTTCAGCAAAGCTATGGTATCGATCAAGTGGAAGTTAAAGCTGAATCCAAGCGATTATACGGTATAATAAAAACGGCTTCTAATATGATACCGGATAATTACTCAAAAGCATATGGATCTACGGTTTATTATATGCAAACGATAAATGGTAAGAATACCACAGAAACTGCTCTAAAGTATTTAGATGCGAGTGGCTATGGCGATAGAAGCTATAATGATGGATATAAGAATAGAAAATTTGAGGTTGGTGAAGTGCGAAGAAATTTTAATCAAAAACCGTTACTAAATGGAATGTTGTACGCTGATGATGTATTGGAATTTGATGTAGTAAGGACTCGTGGTAATGTGTTAGATGTGGATGTGGTTGATCTGTTTGAATTAGAATTGCTGCAAGAAAACAACGAAAAAAATGATTCGGTTTGGATTATTAAGTACAAATTAGATAAACCAGACTTTGCAGCAACAGGTGATGAGCAGGTTCTTTCTTATCAAGGTGTTATTTATATTTCTTCCGTCGATTATGCTGTTTTGCGGAACGAATTAGAAGTAACCAGTAAAGGTTATCATCATGCTGGCCGATCATCTGGATTAGTAAGTGGTGATGGAAACTATACGTATAAAGTAATCAGTAACTACCGAAAAGCTATTGATGGAAAATATGCACTAAGTAAAATTGAATATTCAGGATCATCGAAATCAAATTCGATTGTTATGACCTGGATTAATTATGATTTTAAAACAACTGCTGAAGTAGAAGTAAAAGGAAGAGATTACTATACTGCCATCAGTTCTGATGATGGTTTTTGGAAGCGTTTCACCTTACCTAAGGAATAAAAAAAGCGGGATTGAATTTTTAATCCCGCTTTTTTTATGTGCTTTAAATATTTATGCTTTGTATTGATAGCATCTTATCCAATCGATACTTAACGATGAAGGAAGTTTTATTTTTTCAACATCTTCCATTAAGTGTGAGCTGAATACTAAATACATTGGATGTTGTGGAATGTTTTGAGTTTGTTCGTGAACTTTAACTCCATTAACGGTCCAAGTTAGTTTATCTTTAGTCCATTCTAATCCGTAAATATAGTAGTCAGAATCAAATTTAATTCCGTTAACAGTTGACAGTGCGTGTGAGGGTTTGTTACTAGTATCTAAGAAATGACTTCCGGCTTTGAAGTGCTTTGCTCCACCATCAGAAAAACGGAAAATGTCAATTTGAGGTGCAATGCTTTCGCCAACCATCCAAAATGCATGATTTAAGGGCGCTGAATCTTCTACTTTTACTTTTGCTTCGAACTTACCATAAAGTTGTCTGAAACTCTGGCCAGTGCTGATTAGTGCAGATGAATAATCGAACTCTTTAGGAACGAAACCAAGTTTATCATCCCACATTTTTCCTTTGATCTTACCTTCTTTTGTGACAAGGTGAGCAACACTATCTCGTAATTGAATGTTAGAATCGCTGAAGAATTGTCTTTCTTCCTTTAGTACATATACATCGTTTAAAAGAGCCTTTCCCCAATAATAGCCATTAATCCATTTCCCTTGGTCAATTTTAGCACTATCGAAGTTGTCTTCAAACGTTAATTGCCATTTATCAAATTCACTAAGGTTGCTACTCGACAGAGTTTTTTGATACCATTTATATTCAGGAGTCTTTTTAATGTCCTCGTATTCCGAAATAAGTGCATGTTCTTTTGATTTTTCAAAACGTTTAGGATCTTCTAAATCAGTTTTGAATGCAATAAAATCTGCAGATTCAACTAATTGCTTTAGTTTTTCAAATGACTCTAATCGTTCCGATTTATCAATGTTGATAAAGTTCTTATAAATGGCCCTGTTGGTTTCTTTATAATAGAATTTTATATCAGGATCTTTCTGCAGGCTTTTGAATTCGTTGAATTTAATATATGCCTCTGATTTTTTATAATCTTTTTGTGCTTTTGCCTCTCTGTATTCAGCGCTTTCAACCCACTTTTGCAACGATTTAAACTGTTTTAGTAAATCAGATTTTTCAATGGTTGCAATTCTTTCGGGATTATGAGAAGCTTTGTACTTAAAGTATTTTTTTAAATCAGCCGACTTCTTTAAGGATTCAAAATCCTTCAATTTTCTATATTCCGGAGTGTCTTTAAATTTCTCCGTTTTTAATTGCTCTACTTTCTTAATGAAGTCACCAGAATGAACTAGTGTGTCAAGCTCCTGAAACCTTTTGAAGTTCTGCGAATTTTGGAAATCGATAAAGCGCTGATAGTCGCTTTTTAATCTTTCCTGTTCAGCTTCGTATTTTGCTGTTTGCGGGTATTTACTTCCAAAAAGAGAATTTAAAAATGAGGCCATTATCTAATAAGTTTTTTGGGCATTAAATATCAGTTCATACGGTATAAATGTAATAAAGTTAACCTAAAGGAATAAAAATTTCACTCCGATTTTTTTGTTGTGCGCTTTTGTGCATCTAATTGTACGAAAGCGAACATGTTTTTTGAAGTGTTGTGATGTTAGTGTGTTGTTTTTCAGTGATAAAGTGTTTTTGGTCTAATGCTTGATATATTCCTGTTGTACGAATAAAGATTCGAGTACTTTCAATTTTATCATGAATAAAAATGTTTAACAACATGTTATTAAAAATTAATAATGTTGAAATGAAAGTAGCTTACAAATTGTAATATCTCGTAATGATCAGAATAGCAATGAGTAAGGATTTGTTTAGTGGATTTGTGTAAGGTGATTGGTGTCAAAATGATTATTTGTTTTTTCTGAGTTGATATAGATCATGATTTATAAATTGTAATTGTTTCTTTTTTGTACTCGCGAAAAGAGCAAATAAAAAGCTCCAATTGTCAGACCATATAAAATAATAAATTATGGATGTTTTAAATAAAGTAATAAGTTTCTACGATTCGATTAGTCTTAACGAAATGGGACGAGTGAAATTAATGAACAGGATAGATACAAAATTCTTAATGTCTCCTGAAGCATTGGTTAAATGCTTGTCGCAGCATGTTGAAGATTATAGTGTAGTTGAAATTAAGGGCAAAAGATTGTTGTCATATCTTACTACTTATTATGATACAGATAACTTAAATATGTATCATGAACATCATAATGGAAAGACTCGCAGGTACAAAATAAGATACAGAGAATACGCTGAAAGTGGTGATAAATTTCTTGAAATAAAATTGAAAGATAAGTGTCGCACAAATAAAGATCGAGTAGCTGTTAAAGGATTCGATGAAAGCATTAATGGATTAGAAGAGGTGTTTGTTAATGGTAATTCACCTTATTTTGCTGAAGATTTAAAACCTGTGTTAACTACAGAATTTGAACGTATTACGTTGGTTAATAAAAAAACGTGCGAGCGAATTACTATCGATTTAAATATTCGTTTCAATGATAAGCACAATAGAAAGGATTTTGATAATTGTGTAATTGTTGAGATTAAAAGGAGTAGAGAGGATGTTTATTCATCATTTGCGCGCACAATCAAAAAAGAAGGTTTCTTACCTCTTTCAATAAGTAAGTATTGTTTAGGTACCATTACTTTAAATCATAAAATTAAGTATAACAACTTTAAGCCTCGTTTACGCAGTGTAAATAAGTTAATGGCTCAATCAAGCAAAAGTTTATCCTTAGTAGGTTAATGAATAAAAATTCGCATGACTATGAAATCAATTAATAGAATTAAAACTGCTTTTGTTTTTTTGTTTTTGGTATTAAGTTATGTATCAACTATAAATGCTAATACAGTACGTAAAAATGGTGTTTTTGACTCAGACGACGTATTAAAGCTTACTTTAGTTACTAACTTTAATAAATTATATACCGAGCGCGATAAAGAAGCTGATTATATAAGTGGTCAGGTAGTGTACTCAGATAAAAAAGAGGTATTGTTGCCTGTTAAAGTTAGGGTACGTGGTAATTTTAGATTGAAAGAAACTTCATGTGAATTTGCTCCCTTAAAATTAAAATTCTCTAAAAAAGATATTGGTAATACTATTTTTAAAGATAATAGAAAGATAAAATTGGTTACTCATTGTCAGGATAGTGAAGAAATGCTGAATAGTGTTATTCGTGAGTACACCGCTTATCGTATTTACAATTCTATTTCGGAATACAGTTTAAAAGTTCGTTTGGTTGATATAACTTATGTTGATGAAGTGGATGGTTCATCATTTCATAATTACGGTTTTTTTATCGAAGATAAAGATGATATGGCTGATCGTTTAGGTGTTAAAAACCTTAAGTTGATGAATGTTACTTTAGATCAACTTGATGAACAGGAAATGCTTAAAATGTCGATGTTTCAGTATATGATTGGCAATGAAGATTGGTCGGTACCTATGTTGCACAATGTAATATTGGTACAAGAAGATAACCATAAACCATACATAGCTGTGCCATATGATTTTGATATGTCATATTTCGTAAATCCTCCTTATCGAAAAGAGATTACTGGTAATGTTGAAACAGCTAAAGTTTATAAAGGTGATAGAGTTAAATTCGATGAATTAAGAAAACAGGTTGATTTCTTTACCGAAACAAAAACCGAAGTCATGAATATGATTTTAGATTTGCCTGAAATGTCAATAGAGTGTAAACAAAGGTGTTTGAGTGAAATAGAAGACTTTTATGCCAAATTAGATACAAAAGCTAGTATTCGCCGTACCTTCATGGCTCAACTCAGATAGACTTACTTCTCGTCTTTTTCTAAATAAAAAGGATATTAATCGTATTGTTGAAAAGAGGAATTTTTATACTTTTGCAATCGCAAATGCGAAAATAGCTCAGTTGGTAGAGCACGACCTTGCCAAGGTCGGGGTCGCGGGTTCGAGTCCCGTTTTTCGCTCCAAATAAAGGAAGTTTTATCTTCCTTTTTTGCTGTAGCCCAAGTGCTGAAATTGGTAGACAGGCACGGTTGAGGGCCGTGTGTACTATGTACGTGCGGGTTCAAGTCCCGCCTTGGGCACTCTAATCAGGTTGATAGTCGATAGATTATCAACCTTTTTTCTTATATGCCTTATTGTTCCGTTTAATTACTGTGGAATGTAAGTTGGACTTTGGTTACGTATTAATACAGTTAATATTCGAACATATTTGATAACTTTCCTAAAAAAAATGTTTTATGAATCGCTCTAGTTATATATTACTTAATATTTTTTTGTTAGCTCTTGTTTTATGGGGATGTCAAACGGGAGAAACTCAACAAAAGTTAATAAAAGACCATAATTTAGACTTCGATTGGAGGTTTGCATTAGGTGATTATCCAGAAGCATCGCAGGCTTATTTTAATGATGATGGATGGAGAAGTTTGAATTTACCGCATGATTGGAGTATTGAAGGGCAACGAAGTGCTGAAGCGCCATCTGGTAATGACGGTGGTTATTTTCCTTCGGGAATAGGGTGGTATCGAAAATCTTTTAAGGTACCTGCTTTGTGGAAAGGACAAAAAGTACGCATATACTTTGAAGGTGTATATATGAATGCTGAGGTGTTTGTTAATGGACATTCTTTGGGTGTTCATCCCTATGGCTATACTTCTTTTTATTATGACATTACTCCTTATTTGGTTTATGGAAAAGGAAATACGATTGCAGTTAAGGTTGATAATTCGCAACAAAAAAATTGCAGATGGTATAGTGGTTCTGGAATTTATCGTCATGTTAGATTGGATGTTACAGCTCCTGTTTGTATTGATAAATGGGGTGTTGGGATTACGACTTCAGAAGTTAGTTCGGAAAAAGCATCGATTGAAGTTAAAACTATAATGAAAAATGATTTTGATACAGCACAAAAAATCATGCTTCAAACACTGTTGCAGGACAAACACAAAAACGATTGTGGAAAGGATGAAATCGTTGTTGAATTGGCCCCTAATAGCCGAAAAGAAGTAATTCAAAATATTGAAGTGCAGTCTCCTGATTTGTGGAGCCCAGAGTTACCTAATATGTACAATGCTATATCTAAAGTTTATATGGGGGAGGTTTTGGCTGATAAGGATTATAATCAGTTTGGAATTCGAACCATCAATTATTCGGTAGAAAAAGGATTTGAGTTGAATGGAAATACCATCAAATTAAATGGAGGATGTGTGCATCATGATAATGGTGTTTTAGGAGCTGCTGCTTATGATAGAGCTGAAGAGCGAAAAGTTGAATTATTAAAAAGTGCCGGTTATAATGCGGTTCGTACGTCGCATAATCCACCTTCAGAAGCATTTTTGAGTGCGTGTGATAGGTTGGGCTTATTGGTAATTGATGAGTCATTTGATGGTTGGAAGGTTGAGAAAACACCACATGATTATGCAAGTGTATTTGATGATTGGTGGGAAAAGGATATTTATTCAATGGTTATGCGCGATCGAAATCATCCTTCTATTATTATGTGGAGTAGTGGAAATGAAATAATTGAGAGAACAGAACCGGAATCTGTTGAAACAGCTTGGATGTTAAATAGTTATATTCGTGAATTAGATTCGTCGCGCCCGGTAACTTCTGCAATGACATCCTGGAATCAGGGGTGGAAGATTTTTGATCCGTTAATGGCTGAGCATGATATTTGTGGATATAACTACATGATGCACGAAGCAGAATCGGATCATGAACGTGTTCCCAAAAGGATTATTTTTCAGAGTGAATCATATCCAAAAGATGCTTTTTATAATTGGAATATGGTGCATTCACATGATTATATTATTGGCGATTTTGTTTGGACTGCCATGGATTATTTGGGTGAGTCTAGTATTGGGAGGTATTTTTATCCCGGTGAGCCGGATGGGCAGCATTTTCAACGCGACTTTTTTCCTTGGCATGGAGCTTATTGTGGTGATATTGATTTGATCGGTCATAGAAAGCCAATATCGCATTATAGAAATATTTTATGGAACGAAAGCGAAAAGTTATTTATGGCAGTAAGGGAGCCAAATCCATCAGAAGGACCAATTCAAACTACAATGTGGGCGGTTTGGCCAACATGGGAACGATGGACATGGCCTGGTTTTGAAGGTAAGGAAATTGATGTGGAAGTTTATTCAAAATATCCAACTGTTAGATTGTATCTTAATGAGAAGTTAATTGGAGAAAAATGTACAGGTAAGCAGCAGGAGTATAAAGCTACTTTTGCTGTAAAATATGTACCAGGAATATTAAAAGCTGTAGGAGTAGAAGAAGGGAAGGAGAAAGAAAACTGCTTGATACAAACATCGAACGAAGCTTCGCAACTTAGATTGGTTGCTGATCGATCAAGTATTAATGCTGATGGCCAAGATTTGAGTTTTGTTACGGTTGAGATTTTGGATGATAAGGGGGTGTTAGTTTCTAATGCAGAAGCTGCTTTGCATTTTTCAATTCAAGGAGAGGGTGAAATTGTTGGTATTGGAAATGCTAATTTAAAAGATGAAGAGGTGTATGTTGGTAATAGTTGTTCTACGTGGAATGGTAGAACATTGGTTGTTTTAAAAAGTACACGTACGTCTGGTGATGTTTTTTTGACTGTTAGTTCTGAAGGGTTAGTGGACGCATCAGTGCTTGTAAAAACAGAATAATAATGATTGATATCTGATTGAGTAAAAAATATAATAGGATTTTCAATTCTAAAAGAGTTGTAAATCCTGTTTTTTTAATTCTCAATATTGATCTTATAAATAGAGCATAAAAAAAGAGGCTGTTCATTTTACTTTTGCAACAGCCTCTTGTTTTTATTTCTCAAACTAAAAAAAATGTATGCAATGAAACTTGGCTAAGTTTTTGTTAGTTAGACAAAATGAGGAAAACAGGTCTTTATGTGTGGTTTCGAAATGTTGTGTTTTTGTGTAAGTTTCCAAGAATTACCAAACAACACTATCATCCTCTTTATTGTCTTCAATATCAACACTAAACCAAACCCGATTGTCATCCTGATTCCAATTAAAGTCCATTTTATATAATAGGTCTCCAAAGAATCGATTCCCATATCCACCGGTAATACACATTTTTACATTTTGTTGATCGGTTGGTATTGGATTACTCGGATGTAAGGGGCCGGTTCTTTTGTAGCCATTATTTGTTGTAGTTGCATAACCTTTTAATCCATAAGCCCATGAGATTCCTATATCTGCTAATGCAATATCAAATGCAGCAAAGTCACAAGGGAAATAGGTGAATTCTGGAATTTCAATCTTTTCATTTTCTGAATACCAAATTGTGGCAGTAGCAGTTGCAATTGATCGTATATTGTTTCTCTCTTCATTATCATCTAGTATAGAGAGATTTTTTTGATAGTTCTTTGGAAGATGGGTGATGTTAATGCATACTCTAGGCCAGGCATTTTTCTTATCAAACACATTATTCTTAAATAAGCGATATAGTTCAGTGTCTTCAATTGTTCGACCTGCAAAGGGAGGATTATCAGTAGTTTCTCCAAGTGTTAAGGGAGTAGGCTCTCTTAATGCTTCAACCTTTATTTTTGAAACAGCTGCAACAACAACCCTGTTGCCTTCTCCGTTGATAAAAAAAGTATCCGGTTTAAAATACAAACGAACACCTATATCCTGATTTCCTCGTTTTTCTTTATCGATATCAACATGTGAGGTGGTTGTTAATAATGAGGGTTCAAAATTTTCTTTTATATCCTCTTCAGTCATTGGTAAAAAGCGATATTTAGAAATACCTCTAAAGTAGACCGTGTAATTCGCTGTTCTTGATTCGAATTTAAGTCCTTCTCGTCGTGGAATTGTTATGTAGAAACCTTTGTAGTATTCATCATAGGCAGAAAGTTTTGTTTGAAAGCTAACTCTTAATAGGGAGTCTTCAAATAGCTTAGCGCTTTCTGGATCTGTTAATTCAGGGTTTTCGAGCATATTCCAATATTTATCTGCATCCATAAAGTCGAATGCTCCTGGTTCTCCTTTTAATAAACCACCCACTTTATTAAAAAAGCCCTTTTTTTTCTTTTTTTCCTGTCCATCAGAATAGAATGATATACTAAGTGTTAGTATAACAACTATTAATTTTAAATAATTTAAATTCATAGATGTTGTTTTTAAGATTGTTTTGTTTACAGAATGAAGTGCATTGGGAAGAATTTATTATTATTCTATCCATATAATTCACTACAGGGATTAATTATAGATTACTATTATGTTTAAGGGTGAAAGTAGAGGTGATGTTTATATGTTTGTCATCACCTCTATGTGAGTCTATTTTTTATAGAATTTGCAGATTTTTACAGAGTTGTCAGCTGCTATTATTTTTAGGAGATACACTCCATTGGGGAAAGTATCAATATTTAATCTATATTGATTAATTGAACTATTTAGCTCAAAATTGGTAATTAGAATTCCGCTAATGTTATATAAAGCTCCTGACACATATTTACCTTTAAGTTGATCTACGATTATAAAATCACTGGCAGGATTTGGATAAATACGAACTGTTGATAATTTGTTCTCGGAGATATCAGTAGCGGTTGCTTCTAATAAAGCTTTTATTTGCATATGGTTGCTTCCCATTACAAATGAATACGGGTTATCTACAGATATTAGATTACCGTTGTTATCATACCAACCTAAGAAGTTATAATTTTCAGAATCGGCTTTTATTGTTACTGTATCACTAGGTAAGCACCAACCACCACCGGTTAAGGTTACTTCGTCAGTTATATCACCATTATCTTCATCCTCGGCTTTTAAGTTCAACTGTTTGCGACCTGCGTATTGCCATTGTAAATAGGGTCGTACTCCATCAGCAATATCAGGCAATTCGCCCATTGACCATGTTGTGTTGAAATCCCAATTCGAGAAGGTACTTTGATTAGCATATTGTTCTTTCGAAATTGGGGTACCGTATGTATTATTGTTACTTTGATTATTTAAATAATAACAATGGGATACACTTGACCCATAACCAACAATGCTGCCAACCTTACTTCCGGTGCTATTTACTTTTCCCGTGGTGTAACAATTCTTCAAATCTGAAACACCATAACCATTGTAACCTATCATACCTCCACAATAGCCTGCTGCACTATTTACATTTCCACATGAAAAGCAATCTTCAATTAAACTATTACTGCTCCCAACAAATCCTCCTGTAGAGGCACTATTATCGGTTGACGAATTATCAACCTCTACATTAGCAAAGCAGGATCTTATGGTAATGTAATAAAGTTGGCCAACTAAACCTCCAACATTATCCCCGGTTGCTGAAACAGAACCATATGCAGAACAATTTTTCATTTCATAATCTGAGCTTCCTCCATAACTCCCGATAAGGCCTCCTGCATAACTCTTACCTTTTACTTCACAATAGGTATGGCAATTCACAATATCTCCATAACCACGACCAGATAAACCTCCAACGTAATCATAACCTAATGCTTCAACAATACCTGAAAATTCTGAGTTTCTTATAGAGTTAGATGTTGAATTATTTGAATTACCAATGACCCCTCCTGTATAATTACCTCCAATTATTTTCCCTTCAACCGTGCACTCTGAGATAGTCGAAGATCCCATATAACCAGTAATCCCACCAGTACATTCCTCTGCTCCATTAACATTCCCATTAAAGCTACAATTTTCAACTAAAGCAAAACGACATCTACCAGTTATGCCTCCAGTATAGTTATTTCCTCTAATATTTGCGTTTATTAAATGAATATTTCTAACTGTATTTGGATGACTATTAACTTGTCCCAATTCACCAAATAACCCGGTGTAATCTTCTGAGGATCTATTGATGTAAATTCCTGTTATGGTTTTATCTAACCCATTATATTCACCATAAAAATTATGGTCATAATCGATACCAATAGGAGAAAAGCCTTTTTTGTAATTCCAATATTGCGTTTCAGTGGCATCAATATCATTTAATTGTATAAAGTAACTTCCCCAATCATCTTGTGTCTCTGAAAGCTTTCTTAATTGAGCCAAATTGGCAATTTGATAAGGGTTTTCTTCTGAGCCATCACCACCGGCGTAACTATCTGCTGCTTTTACTGTAGGTGTAATAAGTACGTCTTTGGAAATGCTGCCATCAGCAACAGTTATATTAATTACCTTATTTAAATACTCATCTACTGTTAATAAAAAGGAGTAATCGCCATTTGTAAGATTTAATTTGGATACTCCAGATTTATCTGAATTACCCATAATTATACCTTCTTCTGTAGTATAAACTTCAACATTTGAAATTACATCATTAGTTGCTTCATCTTTAAAGGTTAATTGAATAGTGAAAGTATCATTTGTTTGCCAACTAAGATATGGTAATTGCTTTCCTGATTCTATCTCATCAATTGTGGCTATAGTCCAATATTTATCAAAATTCCAATCGGTAAAATTGCTCTCATCAGCAAACTCATCATATGTCAAAGCGGTTCCATAATCATTATCACCATTACCGGAAAGATAGTAGCAACTTTTAACGGTTAGAGTGCTGCCTCCACTTCCTATTAAACCACCAATATATCCACCAACGGCATACACTTCACCTGTAGCATAACTGTTAGTTATATCCGCGTAAGCATATCCTATTAAACCGCCAATTCTATTATTTCCGCTTACTACACCTTTTGCATAACAGTTTAAGATATTTCTACCGTAACCTACTAGACCCCCAACATAGCTAACTCCTTCAACATTTCCTGTAGCGTAGCTATTTGAAAGCAAATTTGATGAGAATCTACCAATAAGTCCCCCTGTGTATTCCGAATTACCAATCACATCAGCAGTTGAAAAGCAATTATTTATATAACCATATGGAGCAGAAACATTGCCAAAAAGTCCTCCTACATAGCTACCACTACCCGTTACTTTTCCATGGGTTGAGCAACCTGTAATAATACCTCCTTGGTATGTGGTACTGTTAATTTGATATCCAATTAAACCTCCAATATTACTTACCCCGTTAACCTCTCCTGATACCTTGCAATTTGCTACATTACCATAGCATTCGCCGATAAGGCCACCCACATAATCTTTTGCTGTTATATTTGCATTTGTTAGTATTAGATTTTCAATTAGCGTGTTGCTTCCTCCTCCAACAAATCCGAAAAAACCTATACAATCTTCACTGGAACTATTAATATATAAGCCGTCTATTGTATAACCTTGACCATCAAATGTTCCTGTAAACTTATTGTCTAAAGAACCAATTGGATTAAATCCCTTTGCTGAATTATAGAACTCTCCTCCATATTCAAAATCAGTTTCAGTAAAATAAATATCGTTAATAAGCACAAAACTTTTCCACATGTCATCACTGTTCTCTGACAAAGTTTTTAAATCAGCTTTTGTGCTTATTTTATATGGATCGTCAACAGACCCGGTGCCTCCTGAATATTGTGCAAGAAGAAGACTAGCAGGCAATACATAAAGTATTACGGTTAAAAGTAATTGCTTCATAGTTTATTATAAAAGTTATCAATTAAGTAATTATTGTTTTCCCAGATGCTGATTAACAGCTTATAAATTGCACAAGCAAAAGAAATAGACACAATTAAACTGATAAATACATATGTCAGAAAATGTATAAAAAAATAGGTGTGAATTTGTATTTGTATGTTTGTAATGTGCATTTATATAGGAAGATAGGTGGTGTTTTTTTTGTGGTAAGAATCATTGCAAGTAACATAACTACATATAATTAGTTGAATTACTAATAATTATTAGTTTTGTGTTGTTAACTTTTGCTATTGTACAAAAGGAGTTATTTGGATTAATATTTATGCAAATCACTATGTAAACTTATGTTTTGGCTTCCATGGTGTGAATTGTTGTTAATCAATTGAATACAATAATTACTGGTGGTACAGTTAGTTGTGATTAATACCACTTGGATTTAATCTAGTCACAGGAAATAGACATATACGGATGAAAAAGGATCTGAATTCACTTATTAAGGAGCATATTAACAAGACATTAGAGCCTGAAAGTAATAAAGTATTTAAGGTAGATGTCTCTAAGATTAGAGATGGCGTATTAAGGAGTATCACTAATGACTCGAAAACATATAAAAGTACTTCAGGTCTTAAAAAGGCTATTGCTCAAAAAGCCAGACAGGTATATTTGCGATTAGCTCATGGAGATGTAGAGGCTATTACGGATAGGGAAATGTTTATTGAAATGATATTTCGAAGTGCTACTTATTCAATCAAGGGTAAGGCCGAGAAACACCTGTTAGTGCATAAATGCGACAACATAACTTGCCCGATCAAGTACTTCAATACATCAGGAAGTCATATTACTGAAAATTCTACTCAAAAATACTCTTTGACTATACAGTCATTAAGGCGCAAAAAATGCGCCAAATGCATCAATCAGGTATTTGACAACCCTAGTATAAGTAAGTATTTGAATCAAGTAATTGAAGTTATTAATCACCATAAAGAAGAGGAGACTGAAATCCGCTCTTTTCCTAAGCATATCCAAAAACATATTGAGCAGAATATGAAGTCGAAGGGTTTTAATTTTAATACAGACTATAAGACTGTGGCTATTTTATATCTCCAGCACTTGTTTGATAATGAAAACAACTTTATCGATTGTAAGAAAATAAAAAGGGATTATAATCTAGACGCTGAAAGGTATAGAACTGCTGGGCAAGTGTTGTTTAATATGGGTTATATTCATCAGCAGGATTTAAGTAAAGTTTATCAAAAAGAATTGAACAATGGCGGATTACTTGATTGCATAAAAGGAGTGCAATCGAACAGGGCCATTGGCGCGATGATATTTAATATAAATACCATTAAAAAGAAGTTACGAACTTATGAGCAAAATCAAGACCTGAGACCTGGTAATTATACAGAGATGGTAAAAGAGCTACAAATATATCAGAATGCCATTAAATATTTTTCAAAAGCAAATCAAACAACGACTTTGAAAGAACTAATTAATGAATTCAGAAGTCAACTAAATTAATTTATATTGTTACAAGGATGAATTCTTTAAAAAAACGAGAAGAACTTATAATAGATTATTTATCAGATACGTTATCTGAAGCTGACTCAATGGTGTTTAATAAGTTATATGCAGATGATTCGGAATTTGCATTGGAAGTGGATGAATGCGTTGGTACTTATGTTGAAATAATTAGTTGGCAACAGTCTGTGTCTAGTCTTAATGATACCAATAAACCAACCCCAATGATTTCAGTTAACTTAAAAAAGGGGGTTATGGTAAGCGTAAAATATGCTGCGGCAGCCATAGGCATTGTATTTATAACACTCTACTATACCCGGCAATTTAAACCAACAAATAGTAACCGTATAGTAATAACGCAAAGCGATACTGTTTATCTTCCAAAGAAAGAATATTACAAGGCGTATCAACATTTATTGGCCAAGAACTATCAATCCAATCCGGAAATGGATAGATTGGTTGCTTTATCCAATCAAACACAAAGAGGGATCGAAATATGTGCCCCCACACATAATTACACAACGGATATAGGAGAAAAGGTTTATTTCAACTTAACCAAATTTAAGCCAGGTAGCTACCGACTACAGTTATTAGGATTTGAAGAAACAATAAATGTTGTTGATACCATCTATTCCAAGAGGATTCATATTACGGAGAAAAATAAATTGGCATACACTTGGATTCCCAATGTTTCGGGAGTGTATTACTGGATGATTTTTGTAGAAAGAACAAATGAGCCATTCTTAGTTAGAAAGATAAATATTAAACCATAATGAATTTAACCAAAGTAACTTTAACCTACATTTTTTTAATATTCGTATTCCATAGTAATGCAAGCATTGCTCAAAAACAGAATAACTTAGAATTAAAACAATGCGCCGATTCGTTGTTTCGCAACAATCAATTTATTAAAGCATTAAAGATTTACCAGTCAATAGCAGATACTGTTTCGTGCAGTACGCTTGATATCAATATAAGAATTGCTATTTGTCAAGACTATACTACCGGTGTTAAAAATAAAGGTGCTGATATAAAAAGGAAATTAGAGTTAATGTCTGATAAACAATCTGTATTGTACGCACAAGCACTTATCTGTTACAGTAGTATCCTTAATAGTATTGGGGAGCATCAAAAAGCGCTAGATTTTAACGAAGAAGCTGTAGTTATTTTAGGTTGTAATAAGAAGCATGATTATGAGTTGATTGCTAAAGCGTATATTGAACAAGTCGATATGTACAGATCATTAACGGAATATGATTCTGCATTGATAGTGGCATCAAAGGCCGATTCAATATTGCTTCAATGTAAAACAACGGTATATCATCGTACACAGGTGCCTTTTTTGGAGAATTTCAGATCAACTGTATATCGATATATGGGTAAATACAAAGAGGCTTTGCAATCTGCAGATAGGAGTGTTCAATCGCTTCAAATTATAAATGATACAATCAGTGTTTTATACGCACGATCACTTGCTTTGCGAGGTACTTGCTATAGAAATTTAGGTGAAAATCAGTTAGCACTTTTAGATTTTTCGAAGGCAATTGAAGTCATTGATAACACTGAATTGAGAAAGAGTAATCTAATGTCAGGGCTGATTCTTAATACAGGAAATGTGTATTATAGTATTGGAGATAAAAGTTTTGCATTGGATTATTATGTATGTGCAAAAAAACTGCTTGAAGAATCAGGCAAAGAAAAAGATATGATTTACGGAGATGTTAATTTGAATATTGCAGTTTTATCTGTTGACTTCAATAAATTTACAGATGCTGATAATTGTATCAAATTAGCGGGTGAAATATACGATAGTCGTAATGTTTCCAAACTATCTCATAAATATGCGATATATCAATTGTATTATGCTTTAATTGATATAGAAAACCATAATTATCACGATGCATTTCAAAAACTAGATGTTGCCAAACAATCGTTTATAAAAACAGAATCAACCACTAATTATGTATATTACGTTTTGCAATCTAACTTAGCCCAAGCTAATGCAGCATTAGGAAATAAGGATGAAGCTATAAGTTTATACAAACAAGTGATTGATACATTATGTAATCATCAAAATATAGATCCTACTGCATTATATTGTTTTCCTAAATACATTCAACTGCTCAATGATCAGCAGCAAAAAGAAAAATATCAACTAAAATATCTGACAACATTATCGAGGTATTATTTTGACAGTCTATCTAAAAAATCCTACCAGACTCAGCTTAATATACTTAAAGATTTGGAAGTTGATATGAATAATTGTTATTCCTATTTATATAATGGAAATGTTAATGATGAGTATGTAAGTAAGTTATACGAAACCACTCTTTTGTTTAAAGAATTTCTTACCTATCAACATAAATCGTTTGTTAAGGATTTTAAAGGGAGTAATCAGCAAGAATATTTCGATTATCTATTTAATAAACGTACTGTTTACAAGCATAATATTGGTGAGGTGATACTAAATGATAAAGAGCTCTTTGCTGTAAAAAGGGAAATAGCCTTTTTTGAAGAAAAGTTAAGGACAGTCAAGGATGATGAAGATGAGGAGGATATGTCAATTAGTCATGAGCAACAAATAGGAAAAGATGAAGCTAAGGTAGAATTTTTTAGTTTTAAGAATACGCCAAGGAATAAGTCTGTAAATGATATTGTGTATGGTGCTTTTATTTTGCGTTCAGACTGGGAGACTCCCAAAGTGTCTTTTTTATGTAGTTCTGCAGAATATAATGGTTTGATAGAACAGACTGTGGCAGAAACTCTCAAGATGTCTCCTATTGAAATATTCGATCCTCAGTGTTTTAATAAAATTTTATATTCGTATGATAGAGAGGGAAATGAGCTCTATGATTTTATTTGGAAGCCTTTAGAGAAACATTTATTGGGTGTGAAAAAAATATACCTCTGTTCTGTTGGTGAATTAAATAAAGTGGCTTTTGGCGCTTTACCTATTAGTTCAGATTCTTTGTTGTTTGATAAATATAAATTTGAATTTCCTCTTAGCAGTAAATCTATAGCTAAGTATAGTAAACCCTTATTTTATAGTGATACTATGAAAACAACATTATTTGGTCAGATGGATTATGATTTGGATCACTTTCCATTGAATGATAAACAGTTGGCTGAAAATGCTAGTGGCAATATTAATTATCGTTCGGCTAATAGGGGTGAGGAATGGGAATTCTTAAATAATACAGAGGTGATGCAAGTGGCTGATATTATTAAAAAGAATAGTGGTAATGTTACTTTATTAACCAGAGAGAAAGCAAGTGAGGATGCTTTTTATGACCTCAATGGTCATTCTTCTCAAATAATCCATTTTAGTACTCACGCTGAATATAATGATCTATTGGAGTATAATATCTCGTCGAACGATTCAAGTTGGTACGAAATATCACCCAATCCATTGTTTCGTAGTTTTTTAGTTATGAGTGGAGCTAATAATAAAGCTGGTTCAGTAGTAAATAGTAATCATGATGGAAAACTAACCGCCTATGAAGTAGCAACAACAAACTTGTCAAAGACTAAACTGGCCATTTTAGCTGCTTGTGAAACGGGATTGGGAGATGCCGGTAATTATGAAGGTGTGCAGGGCTTGAGATTAGCTTTTAAATTGGCTGGAGTGGATTATATATTGGTTAGCTTATGGAATGTTCCTAACCTTCAAACAACAGAGTTAATGACAGAATTTTACGATCAATGGATAAATAATGGACTTGAAGTGCGGGAAGCACTTCGCGAAAGTAAGAAAATAATGCGCAATCAATATCCTAATAATCCGCATTTTTGGAGTGGTTTTCAATTGGTGTATTAATGTGCTTTAAAAACTAGTATTTTATTTGCTTATAAGAAAATACATATCACAACATCATTCTTTGATTAAGAAAAAAGCTTGTGATTATGAACATGGGGCAATTTAATTGTTTTCATAATAAAAGCTTTATTGAGGCATGAATGAATGGTTTGTTATATAACGCAATAAAGTTGTAATTTGAAAGTAAATTTATTTTTGGAATTATTTAATTTTACCATTGTATATTACTCGTAAATGAACTGCAGCCGTACCGCCGGTGCGCAGTTCTTCAAATCGATTGAAAATTTATTTGTAAGATGTTGACATCGTAATAATCGTTTAATAGATGCCTAAATTTAATCATTGGTAAACAATTTTGACAAACAGAACTAAAAATAGCACGTTTGTGTTATTCCTTGTTTTTCTTTAATACTGCGTGAAAGCCAATGTAGGAAAGATAAAGACATAAAAAAAGCGGTCAATGTTGACCGCTTTTGTGATTCCGACGGGATTCGAACCCATGACCCACAGCTTAGAAGGCTGTTGCTCTATCCAGCTGAGCTACGGAACCATCCTTAATGCCTTTTTCCAAAAGCGATGCAAAGATAGTAATTCAACTTAATTAGTCAAAAGTATTTCAATAAAAAATAAATAAAATAGATTGGTTTGATTTGTGATTATTTTTATAGTGTTGTTATTCAGTGTGATGAGTGTGTTGAGAAAAATAACATTTTAATCAAACCTATTGGAAAGGTATTTTGTAGCTTTGCGCCAAAATAAAATGCATGTCAGATAGAAACGTAAAAGAGCTGGAGAGTGAGAAGATTTCACGGCTGTTATATAAGTATTTTATGCCAGCTTTTGTTGGAGTGGTTATAAATTCGCTGTATAATGTTGTTGATCGAATTTTTATTGGACAAGGTGTTGGTTCTCTTGCTTTATCAGGCTTAAGTGCCATTTTTCCCATTATGGTAATAATAATGGCATTTGGTATGTTGATAGGCGTAGGAGCGGGGGTAAGAGTGTCATTTAATTTAGGGAAGAAAGATTTTGATAGGGCAGAATTAGTGTTAGGTAATGCTTTTATATTAATGGTTGTAGTTGCAGCCTTGATTACCTTAATAGGATTCTCGATAAAGCACCCATTGTTGACCTTTTTTGGTGTTAACGACGAAACTTATGGATATGCCAATGATTATCTTGATATCATTCTATCAGGAACCATATTTCAGGTGGTAGGCTATTCTTTAAATAATTTAATTAGGTCAGAAGGTAGTGCAAAAACTGCAATGGTTTCTATGTTAATAGCTGCTGGTTTAAATCTAATACTCGATCCAATATTTATATTTTGGTTTGAAATGGGTGTTAAAGGTGCTGCTTATGCGACAGTAATTTCTCAAATTGTTTTGTGTATTTGGGTAATTGCACATTTTAGAAGTCCTAGATCAGTAATACGCTTACATACCAGGAATTTTAAAGTTCAAAAAGATATTGTATGGTATATTATTACAATTGGATTCTCTCCTTTTGCAATGCAGTTGGCTTCAAGTCTGGTTTTTGGTACGTTTAATGTTCAATTAATAAAGTATGGTGGTGATATAGCGGTAGGAGCTATGGGAATCATCTTGAGCGTTGCTATGTTAATGGTAATGACAAATATTGCTATCAATATGGCTTCACAACCCATTATTAGTTTTAATTATGGAGGTAAAGATTATCAACGTGTGAAAGAAACGTTGAAGATAGCTTTGATAGTGGCTACAATTGTATCGATAGTTGGTTTTTTGATAGGTGAGATTTTTCCACGAAGTATTATCAAGCTATTCAATACCAGTGATCCGCAACTTTTAGAAATAGGGGTGAGGGGATTACGAATATTTTTGTTGGCACTTCCTTTGGTCGGATTCCAAATTGTTACAGGTAATTATTTTCAATCAATTGGTAAAGCCGGCTTGGCTGCACTTATTTCCCTGCTTCGTCAGGTAATTGTGTTGTTGCCAATATTGTTATTTCTCCCCAGGTATTTCGGCTTGGATGGTGTGTGGTTTGCCGGACCAATAGCTGATGTTATTGCAGCTTTTATGACTTTGTATTTCTTAATTCGTGAAATTAAAAAGTTGAATGTGCAGATTTTAATGAATACTAAATAAAATAGAAAAGCCGAAAGCAACATGTCTTTCGGCTTTTTTGTAAGAATAATATGATTTGTTAGTTTTATTTATCCATCTTTTCTAAGTTTTTCTGGATCTTTTTAATGGCAGATTCAATCGACTTTTCAGGTTCGATTACATTATATTGTCCCCAGAAATTCTGATCTGTAAATCCCATATTGGTGTCTGTCATAACTACATTCATCTTCATGCGATCCGACCCTTTAAATGGTTTCTGATCGGTTGGCTGCCAGTCTGTAACGGCCATTTCAATTCCAGTGTGATACACTGAGTTAAATAGCTTTTTGTTCCACTTTACTTTAAATGTTAACTCGCCTCTTGAATAACCATAAATCCATTTACCACCTTTTTCGCGATACGATACCATATAGCTGGCTATGGTCGGATATACATCAGCTCCGGCTGGTTTGCGTTTAATAAACATTCTGGCAACAGCATCTTTGTTTTCTGTATTAATATTGTAGGTTGCATGAACAATGGCCAGACTTTCAGCATCAATGTAAAGTTTTCCGTAAAAAAGAGGTTCTTTAATCCATTGTTGTTGAGCAAAACTTAATACATATAAAACACGATTGTCTTCACGTGTGATGTTTGAAATTTCAAACGAATAGTCATCCAAAACTTCCGTGTCGAGAATCATGTAGGGATTCTTCATTATGTCGAGCATTAAAGTAGAGTATGGACCACCTTGAAGCTTAAATACCAAAGTATCGAGTTTCGAATAATCAGCACTTTTTCTACCTTTCATCATACGAACAACATCAGGGCGTTCATTGCCATACGAGTGTTTGTATACTTCTACTACAGCTTCGGAAAGAGAAGCGTATTTGCGTCTGTTTTTAATGGTTTCTCTATAGAAGGCAGTCATCAAACTTTCATCCTGAATGTAATTTTCGTTTCGTCGTTTCAGAACCGCCTGAATCAATAAATAGGGGTCTTTTGGGAAAACACTTATGGCATCGAGTGATACGTTTAATAATTCGAGCTTTATCTTGTTCTTATTGCTTTTGAGCTCGCTAATAGCAATGGTTTTACTTTGATAACCAATGTAAGAAATACTTAATTTTTTATCGAGTAAATCAATAGGTACTTTAATGCTAAAATCTCCTTCGGAGTTTGAAACTGTTGCCACATTTGAGTTTTCAATAGTTAAGGTGGCAAACATTAAAGGAGTTCCATTATCAGCATCAGCTATTGTTCCTTTAATTAATTTATAAGATAAGGTGTCGGTCTGCTCCTGTTTTCGAAATAGGTTATCTCCTAAAATGTTTCCTGTGAAAAAAAGAGTCATTATTAAAAGTGTAATAACACGATTAAATGGGATGGATGAATAAAGACTTGTTTTCATGGTATATTGGTTTAATTGATATTTTGTTCTTTCGATTTAAGGACAAGCAATCAATTAAAATACCCTTATTCAGAATTGAATTATTTCAAATTAAATTGAAAGATAAAGCGTTAAATGTATCTATGAATTTAAATTACATTGTTGTGTATAACTAAGCCGTCGTCAGTCTAAAACTAATTTTACAATCTGATACCCATTACCAAGATATCATCAATTTGATCATTCATTCCTTTCCATTTGATTAAGAAGTTTTCAAACTCATTTTTTTGATCTTCCATGGAAAGGTGGTGGTAGTCCATAATGAGTTGGCGAAATCCTTTTTGCATTAATTTTTTATCATTTGGTCCGCCAAATTGAGATGGGTAACCATCGGAGTACATGTACAAGCAGTCGCCACTTTCGTAATTAATGACATGGTTGCGAAATGAGCGATCAACCTCACCAAATGAAACAGGCATGTGATCAGCAGGGTAAATATTTAAGAAATTGTTTCGAATTAGTATTATTGGATTAAAAGCACCAGCAAATTGTAGCTCTTTTTTCTCTTTGTCCAAAGTTACAATACTAATGTCCATACCATCTTTTATTTCACTTTTTTCGTCTTGCTGGAGTGATTGTATGACAGTATCTCTTAGGCGATCAAGAATTTTTGCAGGTTCTGTTTCACCATGGTCGCTAATGATTTCGTGCAGATAGGCAACGCCAAACATACTCATGATGGCACCCGGAACTCCATGTCCGGTGCAGTCAGCAGCAACAATTATTACTTTGTTTTTTACTTCGCAAATCCAATAAAAGTCACCACTTACAATGTCGCGAGGTTTGAGCATAACAAAGTACTCTGAAAGTAAGCGATCCATTTCTTCTTTTTTAGGAAGGCTGGCATTCTGAATTTTCTTAGCATACTCAATGCTGTCGGTTAATTTTTTATTGATGGCCTCAATCTTTTGAATTAATCTTTTATTTTGATCACGAGCCATTTTTATAGCAACCTGAGTTTTTACCCTTGCTTTAAGTTCTAGTATGTTAAAGGGTTTTGTAATGAAATCAACAGCACCTGCTTCAAAGCCTTTGATAATGCTGTCCATATCTTGCTGTCCGGTAATGAAAATTACAGGAATGTCTCGGGTTACTTCATTGCTTTTAAGAATTTTGCAAACATCGAAACCGTCCATTCCTGGCATTACTATATCTAATAGTATAAGGTCCGGCTTTTCTCTGGATAGAGCTAATTCAATAGCAGTGTCACCATCCATAGCTGTTATGGTGATGTATTTCGATAAAGAATCCTTCAGGATATCCAGATTTACCTGAGAGTCATCAACAAGCAATATTGTTGGTCTGGTATTTATCATAGTTACTAATTGGACAAAACCAATTTACGTAAAAAATCGATTAAAAGTTTGTTGTTATGATAAAATACCTGAAAAATATTTTTTCATAGCCCAGATGCAGCATCTTTATCGAGTATCCATGTTGTTCGATCTGTTTTTACCAAAGAGGCTGGATATTTTTCAAAATTACCTTTTTGATTAATAATTTCATCTACCTTCTCAGCTTTGTTTGTCCCGGTTACCAAGAAAAATATTTTTTCTGCATTATTGATTGTGTTTCCGGTTAAACTCACTCTTATCTGACCACTAACAGGGTGCTGTGCTAATGTACAAATCGATTCTTCATCCCAAAGTTTAATCTGGTGAGGAAATATAGAAGCAGTATGTCCATCATCCCCCATACCTAAAAGCATGATGTCGAACCTTGGATGGTTGTTTTCTATTGGAATATTTTCTTGAATGGTTGTTATGTAATCTTGAAGTGCTTCTTCTGCAGGCAATTCTCCTTTTACTCTGAAAATATTTATGCCTTTTGTTCCTACATGATCAAACAAATACTCTTTGGTCATGCCAAAATTGCTTTCTATGTCTGTGGGAGGCACGCAACGTTCATCCCCCCAGAAGAATTTTATAGAACTCCAATCAATTTCTTTTGCATATTCTTCAGACCATAACTTAAATATGGCTTTTGGCGTGCTTCCTCCTGATAATGCGATGTATAGTTCTTCTTTCTGTTGAAGTTCCTTTTTTATGTATTCTGCAAGATAGCGAGCTATGGCTTCTTTGCTTTCAAAAATTTCGGTTTTTGCTTTCATTCGATCAATCAAATGTAACTAATAATATTATAACTCACAGTAATTGCCGTCGTTGGCTAAATTTTTACAAGGATATCGCCAAGTTATATTTTCGCCTTCAATTAAATCGTCTGATATATCAGGTCCCCAAGTCCCTGCAGGGTAACCATGAACTTTTATGTCGCAATTGTTTTTCCATGCTTTTAATATAGGATCAACAAATCGCCAGGCAGCTTCAACTGCATCCCCTCGATGGTAAAGCGTACTATCGCCTAACATACAGTCTAATAAAAGACGTTCGTAAGCGCTTGGTAAATGCACACTATCTAATTCACTGTAATGGAAATCCATATTTACATTCTGAACCTTAAACCCTGCACCTGGTACTTTCATTCCAAACTTGAATAATAAACCTTCGTCTGGTTGAATTCTAATAACCAGTTGATTATGGTTGTTTACAATACTTTCGTTATTAGCGAATAAGTGGTGAGGAGTAGATTTAAAGTGAATTACAATTTCGGTTACTCTTGTGGGTAACATTTTTCCACTTCTAATATAAAAAGGCACATCAGCCCATCGCCAGTTATCGACAAAGCACTTCATTGCTACAAATGTTTCGGTGCGCGAATTAGGATCTACACCTTTTTCTTCTCGGTACCCCTTCAGTTTTTCGCCTTTAATGGTAGAAGCGATATATTGTCCTCGAATAACATATTTGGGAACATCTTCTTCTTTTATAGGACGAAGAGAGTGGAAAACTTTGGCTATTTCGTTTCGAATATTGGTTGAATCAATAATAGTTGGTGGCTCCATGGCAACCAGGCCTACTAATAAAAGGAGGTGATTTTGAATCATGTCACGCATTGCTCCGGATCCTTCGTAATAACCTCCGCGATTACCAACACCAATATTTTCAGCTGATGTAATTTCAACATGATCGATATAATTACGATTCCAAAGAGGTTCGAAAATGCCGTTTGAAAACCGAGTCACTAATAAATTCTGGACAGTTTCTTTACCCAGATAGTGGTCGATTCGATAAATTTGTTCTTCGGCAAAGTGTTGAAGTAATTCCTTGTTCAAATGTTGAGCAGAATCCAGATCATAACCAAAAGGTTTTTCAACGATTAAACGTTTAAATCCATCGGATTCATCACTTAATCCTTGTTTTGCTAACTGCTCTGGAATAACAGTATACATACTCGGAGGTGTTGCTAAATAATAGATGAAATTGCCATCTGTGCCTTGTTTTTCATCCAGCTCGCGTAATTGCCATTTCAATAAAGCATATTCGTCGGCAGATTGAGTATCGAATGAAAAATAGAATAACTGATCAACAAATTTCTTAACCGACTCTTTATTGCTGGTATCCGTAACCGAAAATTGTTCAATGCCTTCTCGCATTTTATTACGAAAATCTTCATTTTCGATTTCGGTACGACCAATGCCAAGTATGGCAAATTTTCCGGGTAATAAGTTTTGATTGTGTAAATCAAATACTGCAGGAATTAACTTACGGTAAGTTAAATCTCCTGATGCTCCGAATATAACTAATATATGATTTTTGGGTTTATTCACGGTACTTCTGTTTTGAATAATTAACTCTTTAAGGTCGTTATTGTTCTATGGATGTTCTGCTAAAAAAATGTTTTGAATCACCCCATTGGTTATAGCCAATCTCTCTGCCTGCCATTTCAACCCTGATATTTAAACAATTGGAACAGTCTTCTGCTCCTTCATCCGTACAAGGTTTGTTTTGGTACAAACTATAGTCTTTTCTGTGAAACGTAGGAGTGATGTTGGGCATAATCACATTAGCTCCATATTTGAGGGCTTTTTCTCTTCCCATAGGGTCGATGGCTTGCAGAGCTGTAGCTGCTGCAATGTTAATGTCTGGCATAAGTAGACGTAATGCAGCAATCATATTTATTGCTACTTCAAAACGGCGCTGAATTGGCCAGAGTTGGTTCTTGTATTTGTATAATGGAGTGTCGGTATGTTCGATGTAAGGTCCCATGCCTACCATATCAATATTCATGTGTTTGAAGAAAAGTAAATCTTCGGCTAAATTTTCAAATGTTTGAAAAGGCAAACCAATCATTACTCCGGTTCCTGTTTGATAACCTGTTTTTTGTAGTGATTTCAGGCAATTGATACGAGTTTCAAAATTGTGATTTTCGTTTTTAGGATGAATCTTGTAATACAATTCTTTGTTAGAGGTTTCAATTCGTAACAAATATCTATGAGCCCCGGCATTAAACCACTTTTGGTAAGTTTCTTCTGTTTGCTCACCTAACGAAATAGTGATGCCAAGCTGATTGTTGGTTTCCTCTTTTATTCTTTTTAATAATTGAGTAATGCGATTGATGAATTTGTCATCACTTCTTTCGCCCGATTGCAGTACTAATGATCCGTATTTATGGTCGGCTGCAAATTTTGCCGCTTTAATTATTTCGTCATCATCAATATCATACCGATCTGCTAAATGGTTGCTTTTTCTGATTCCGCAGTAGAGGCAATCTTTAAAACAATAATTCGAAAATTCGATCAATCCTCTGAAATATACCTTATTCCCTAAAGAGTTAACGTATTTTTCAGAAGTTGCTTTTAAAAAAAACTCTCTTTCATTACCGGCCAAAGAAATCAGGTGGACCAAATCTTCTTTAGTCAGTTTTGTTTTTTGTATAATGTGGGTTGTTTTCTCAAACACTATAATTGTTTTTTAGAAAGAGTAAAAATAAGAAAAAAAGATATTCGTCAGTTTTAAAGTGTAATCATTCGTTTATTTTTATAGTCTTTCAAATTGTTAGTGACTTAATTTAGACGATGTGTGTGTTGAATGTAGAAGTAAATAATTATAAGTGTTGTAAGGTTGTAATGATTTGAAATAAGTAATAATGTCTTAAAAGAATTCAAAGATGATAAACAAACAGCTAATTAATCCAAAAAGTATTGTTGTAGTAGGTGGTTCGGATGATGTTCGAAAGCCCGGAGGCAAAGTATTAAAGAATATTATTGATGGAGGATTTAGCGGTGATTTGTTTGTAACCAACATAAAAAGTACATCTGTTCAGGGAATTAAGGCTTATGCAAATGTTGCCGATTTGCCGGAAGGTATTGATTTGGCTGTAATTGCTGTAGCTGCTAAATTTTGTCCTCAAACCGTTGAAGTTTTGGCTAGACAAAAAGGTACAAAAGCCTTTATTATTATTTCAGCTGGTTTTGGAGAAGAAAACGAGGCCGGGGCTGCAATGGAAAAGCAAATTGTAGATGTTGTAAATGAAGTTGGAGGATCATTGATTGGTCCTAATTGCATAGGGGTTTTAACAACTCATCATAACAGTGTTTTTACAACTCCCATACCACCATTGGAAAAAGATGGTGCCGATTTTATTTCGGGCTCGGGTGCAACTGCGGTTTTTATTATGGAAGCAGGCATGTCAAGAGGTTTGAAATTTAATAGTGTTTTTTCGGTTGGAAATAGCGCTCAGGTGGGTGTTGAAGAAGTTTTGGAGTATTTAGATGTTACTTTTGATCCTGATACTAGTTCTCGAATCAAGCTGTTGTATCTTGAAAGTATTAGTAATCCACAAAAACTATTGAAACATGCCTTTTCGCTTATTCAAAAAGGTTGCAGAATTGCCGCAATAAAAGCGGGTATTTCAGAGGCAGGTAGTAGGGCTGCATCAAGTCATACCGGAGCATTGGTAAGTAGCGATGTGGCTGTTGATGCATTATTTCGTAAGGCAGGAATTGTTCGTTGTTATGGACGTGATGAGTTGGCTGATGTTGCTGCTGTTTTTATGGCGAAAGAGTTGAAAGGGAAAAATATTGCAGTGATAACACATGCCGGAGGACCAGCTGTAATGTTAACTGATATTCTATCGGAGGGTGGATTATCAGTACCTCCGATTAAAGGAGAAAAAGCTGCAGAATTACTACAAAAATTATATGCAGGATCGAGTGTCGCGAATCCAATTGATTTTTTAGCAACGGGAACGGCTGAGCAATTGGGTCAAATCATAGATGCATGTGAAAATGATTTTGATCATATTGATGGTATGGTCGTTATTTTTGGAAGTCCGGGACTGTTTCCAATTAACGAGGTGTATAATGTTTTGAATGATAAGCTGAATAAGTGTAAAAAGCCAATTTACCCGGTTCTGCCATCGGTTGTAAATGCCAAAGATGCCATTGATGAGTTTTTAGATAAAGGAAATTTTGGATTTACCGATGAGGTGAATTTTGGCAAGGCTTTAACTAAGGTTCGTCAATCGGAGAATAAACAAACAGATATTGTACAAAGAATACTTGTGGATAAAGAACAGATTCGGAGTGTTATCGAAACATGTGATTCGGGCTACATTTATCCTAAGCAAGTGCAGCAATTATTTGACGTTGCAGGAATTCCAAGAGTAAAAGAAGTTGTTAGTAATAAGGTTGATGATTTATTAGACTCAATTGATGAGCTTGGTTACCCTTTGGTGATGAAGGTTGTTGGGCCTGTACATAAATCAGATGTTGGAGGAGTTGCATTAAATGTAAAATCAGATGAGCAGTTAACCATCGAGTTTCAGCGTATGATGAAAATTGAAGGCGCAACTTCAGTGATGATACAACCGATGATTAGTGGTGTTGAATTATTTATCGGTGCAAGCTATGAACCGGGTTTTGGGCATCTGCTAATGTGTGGTTTGGGTGGTATTTTTGTCGAAGTTCTTAAAGATGTAAGTACTGCCTTGGCCCCAGTATCTGTCAATGAAGCTTTATCGATGATTAGAAATTTAAAAGGCTATAAGATAATCGAAGGTGTTCGGGGGAAATTAGGAGTTGATGAGAAATTATTTGCAGAGATTATAGTTCGATTATCGCAACTCCTACACGTTGCACCAGAAATCAAAGAATTAGATATTAATCCTTTGTTAGGTGAGGGAAGTAAGATAACTGCTGTAGATGCGCGAATTAGGTTAGAAAAGTAGTTTGTTGTAGGTATGATAATGCGATTTTTATTGCAATACAAAGAAAAGGAGATGTTAAACTCTTTTTATAATTACTTTAATATGTTGTAGTTATTGTTACATTGGCTTTTATCTAAAAGTATCATGTTACAGTTTAAAAGGAGAGTTGCATATCTCATATAAAAAAAGCATATTTGAATTAACAGAATTAGTAAAACGCAAACTATGTCACACATTGGAATCTTTTATGGTCCGCAACTTGGCAGTGTTGAAAAAGTAGCTGGTTTAATAGCGGAACGACTTGGAAAAGATCGTGTTGAACTTGTACCTGTAAAGGGATGTAAAGGGGAAGAAATCAATAGATTTGATAAAGTAATTTTAGGAGCTTCCACCATTGGTAAAAACAATTGGGATTCGGAATATAAGGATACTGATTGGGATGTATTTCTCACCAAATTAAAAGATGCTGATTGGACTGGCAAAAAAGCCGCCATATATAGTTTGGGTGATCATATTCAATATCCAGAGCATTTCTGCGATGCAATAGGATGGATATATGAAAGACTGGAAGAGCAAAATGTGGAAATAGTTGGTTTTTGTTCAGTTGATGAATATGATTTTAGCGAATCAGAAGGTGTTCGAGATGGACAGTTTCTTGGGCTTCCGGTTGACGAAGATAGTGAACCAGAAATGACAGACCTCAGAGTAAAGAATTGGGTAAACCAACTTATTAATAAGTTTGGTTTCTAACATATAAAGAAGTGGTGGTATATTATACCACCTTTTTTATGTCATTATTACAAGGTTGGTAATAATGTCAAATAATAAAGCAATGCAACAAAATATCAGCACACCAATATCTAAAACGTTAGTTGATCGGGTATTGGATAAATATCAAATTACGGATCTTAATCAGGCTACTATCCGCGAAATTGTTTCTATTGTAAATGATATCGAACAGGAGTCGGGAGAAAAGTTTATTCGTATGGAGATGGGTGTTCCTGGACTGAAACCTTCAGATATTGGAACCAATGCTGAAATTGAAGCATTGCAAAAAGGCGTTGCCTCAAAGTACCCTATGCTTGAGGGAATCAAACCCTTAAAAGAAGAAGCCAGTCGTTTTGTAAAAGCTTTTGTAAATCTGGATATTTCACCTGAAGGATGTGTGCCAACAGTTGGTTCAATGCAGGGATCTTATGCTAATTTTTTAGTGAGTGGACAATTATCAAGTCAAAAAGATACTGTATTGTTTATCGATCCGGGTTTTCCTGTTCAGAAGCAGCAATTGGATGTGTTGGGATATAATTACCAATCGTTTGATGTTTATGAATACAGGGGTGAAGCGTTACGCGAAAAGCTGGAATCATACTTAGCAACAAGAAAAATAGCAGCGCTGATTTATTCAAATCCGAATAATCCTTCGTGGATTTGTTTTACGGATAGGGAGTTGCAAATTATTGGTGAATTAGCCACCCAATATGATGTGGTTGTTATCGAAGATCTCGCTTACTTTGCAATGGATTTTCGAAAAGATTTATCGCGTCCTTTTGAAGAGCCATATCAGGCAAGTGTTGGAAAATACACCGATAATTATGTATTGTTGATTTCCAGTTCCAAAGCCTTTAGTTATGCAGGTCAACGAACCGGATTGATGTGTGTTTCAGATAAACTGTTTCATCGCAAATACGACCATTTGCAGAAACGTTTCGGGTTGCCAAAATACGGACAGGTGTTGGTGTCGCGTGTTTTGTATAGTTTATCTTCGGGAACATCTCATTCGGCACAGTATGCTTTGGCAGCAATGCTGAAAGCAGCTTGCGATGGTAAATTTCAATTTCTTGAAGAAGTAAAAGAGTATGGCAATAGAAGTGCCTGGATGAAGGAATTGTTTTTAACCAATGGTTTTGAGTTGATATATGATAAGGATATGAATGAGCCTTTGGCTGATGGTTTTTACTTTACCATTAAGTATGGCAATATGAGTGGTGGCGATCTGTTGCACGAATTGTTGTATTATGGAATAAGTGCCATAACCTTAGGTAAAACGGGTAGTAAGCAACAAGGTTTACGAGCCTGTGTATCACAAACCGGTAAAGAACGCTTTACTGAGTTAAAAGAGAGATTAGAGTTGTTCAGAAATAATCATGCATAACGGCAAAGTGTGTGACAAATTAATAGTTGTCTTTATGTGTTTAAAAACAAGTAAATAGTGACAGTAGTCATGTTGTTTTTAAGGAGTGATGTGTAAATTTGAAGTTAAATTAAAGACTCAAAAATTATGGCAAAAGCAAAAGGTGCAATTGTTGTAGACACAACAGCCTGTAAAGGTTGTGGAGTGTGCATTACAGCTTGTCCCACAAAAGTGATTGATTTGGCCACCGAGGTAAATGGTAAGGGATATCATTACGCCTACATGGCTAATCCTGAGTCGTGTATTGGGTGTTCTAACTGTGCAGTTGTATGCCCCGATACATGTATTACTGTTTATCGCGCTAAAGCAGGTGCCACTGCTTAAATGTAAAACTGAATAAAGGAAATTTAGTCACACATGAGAGAACTAAAATTAATGAAAGGTAATGAGGCAATAGCAGAAGCTGCTATCCGCTGTGGTGTTGACGGGTATTTTGGATATCCTATTACTCCTCAGTCGGAAGTGATGGAAACCCTCATGGACCAGGCTCCTTGGGAATCAACCGGAATGGTTGTTCTACAGGCCGAAAGTGAAATTGCATCAATTAATATGGTATACGGTGGTGCCGGATGCGGTAAACGTGTTATGACATCATCTTCAAGCCCGGGCGTCAGTTTGATGCAGGAGGGCATGACTTATTTGGCAGGGGCTGAGTTGCCTTGCGTCGTTGTAAACGTTGTTAGGGGGGGGCCAGGTTTGGGAACTATTCAACCAGCTCAATCCGATTATTTCCAAACAGTAAAAGGTGGTGGTCATGGTGATTACAAGTTGATTACATTAGCACCAGCTTCGGTTCAGGAAATGGCTGATTTTGTTGAGTTAGCTTTTGATTTGGCCTTTAAATATCGTAATCCGGCAGTTATTTTGTCTGACGGTGTGATTGGTCAGATGATGGAAAAAGTGGAGTTAGGTGAATATAAGCCTCGTTGGACCAACGAATATATCGAAGAAAATCACCCTTGGGCAACCATGGGTAAGAAAAACAGAGAGCGTAATATTATTACATCTGTTCAGCTAGAGCCAAGTGTGCAGGAAGCATTTAATCATAAGCTTCAGAAAAAATATCGTGACTGCGAAGACAATGAAGTTCGTTACGAAGAGTATTTGTGCGATGATGCAGAATACTTATTAGTAGCCTATGGATCAAGTGCTCGTATCTGCCAAAAAGCTGCAGAGATAGCGCGTGAGAAAGGAATTAAAGTAGGTTTGCTTCGTCCAATTACTTTATGGCCATTCCCAACCAAGCAAATTGCTCATTATGCTGATAAAGTGAAAGGAATGTTGTCAGTTGAGATGAGTGCTGGACAAATGGTTGAAGACGTTCGTTTATCTGTTGAAGGTAAAGTGCGTGTTGAGCATTATGGTCGTTTAGGAGGCGCTATTCACTCACCAGGTGAAGTAGTTGAGGCATTAGAAAACAAATTCTTAAAAGCGTAAGTCATGTCAGAGACAAATTCAATAATATCTCCTGAGAATATCATTTATCAGAAAACACCTTTGTTGTTAGATGCAACAATGCACTATTGTCCTGGATGTAGCCATGGTACTGTGCATAAATTGCTGGCCGAGGTACTTGAAGAATTAGGTGTTCAGGAAAAAGCTGTAGGAGTAGCTCCAGTAGGATGTTCTGTATTATTATATAATTACATTGATATCGATTGGCAGGAAGCTGCGCATGGTAGAGCACCTGCTTTAGCAACTGCAATTAAACGTTTATTGCCCGATAGAGTTGTTTTTACTTATCAGGGCGATGGTGATTTAGCAGCAATTGGTACTGCCGAAACCATTCACGCTTGTAACCGTGGCGAAGATGTTGTTATTATCTTTATTAACAATGGTATCTACGGTATGACAGGAGGGCAAATGGCTCCCACCACTTTACCGGGAATGAAAGCTGCTACTTGTCCGCAAGGCCGTGATGTTAGTCATGATGGTATGCCTATTAAGATTTCCGATTTATTGGCACAATTACCAGGTACTTGTTATGTAACGCGTCAGTCGGTTCATACACCTGCTAATGCCCGCAAAACTAAAAAAGCTTTGCGTAAGGCGTTTGAAAATCAATTGGCAAATAAAGGAACTTCGTTGGTTGAGATTGTTTCAACTTGTAACTCAGGATGGAAAATGAGTCCGGTAAAAGCCAACGAATGGATGGAAGAAAATATGTTTCCAATGTATCCTTTGGGCGATTTAAAAGACGAGTAGTCATCTTGATTAAAAATTAAAAAAATGAAAGAAGAAATAATCATAGCCGGTTTCGGCGGTCAGGGTGTACTTTCAATGGGTAAAATACTAGCTTACTCGGGTGTAATGCAAGGTCAGGAAGTAAGCTGGATGCCATCGTATGGTCCTGAAATGCGCGGAGGAACGGCCAATGTAACGGTCATTCTGAGCGATGAGCGAATCAGTTCGCCTATTCTTCACGAATTTGATACTGCTGTTATTTTAAATCAGCAGTCCATGGATAAATTCGAAAAAGATGTAAAGCCAGGCGGAACATTAATTTATGATGGAAATGGTATAACACGTCATCCGGAACGTACCGATATAAATATTTACCGTGTGGATGCCACCGAAGAAGCAGCCCGAATGAATTCTGTTAAAACATTTAACATGATTGTTTTGGGTGGATTTTTGAAAGTTAAACCTGTGGTTGCAATGGAAAATGTAATTGCTGGTTTGAAGAAGTCCTTGCCAGAGCGTCATCATCATCTTATTCCAATGAATGAGAAAGCGATTGATCGTGGAGCTGAAATTATTAAAAAACTTTAGTTTCGATGATGAGCCATATCAGTTAACTATTGCCCGAAAGGCAAAATCCAACGATCTGTAAAGATCAAATTATGAAAATCCAGAGAAAGCACAACCTTCAGCAAGTTGTGCTTTTCTTTTTATTTGTAATCAATTGTTTAGCTACCATTGAAAAAACACTTCTGTTCAGTATAAAACCACAACTTAGTAAAACTTATTAGCCAAAATGGATTTTGGGCATGGCAATTGCATTCATATATTCATATTTTAGCTTGTCTCACATAAAAACCGAAATTATGAGAACACGAATTTATTTATTAGTGATGATCAGTTTTTTCTCCGCAGCTACACTGGTGAATGCTCAGAGTATTGGGTACAGGGAATTGGTTGAGGAAGACAGCTTGTTGATGGATGGATTGGCAGCGTATGATTTAACTATTCGAAAAGATATTTTGACAGTATCGTTATACCCAGAGTTGTTCGTGAAAATGGATGAGTTGAAAGATAACTCTGGTTCTGCTTTTCAGAATATTTTAAAGCCATATAAAAGAGATGTGCAAGAAGGGTTATATGATTTAACCCGCTATCCTGATCTAATTGCTGATTTGGTAGAAGGTGGTAAAAAGTCAAAAAAAGAAGTGGAACTACTAGCCATGATTTATCCTGAGGATATTCATGAATCGTGCAAGAAATACGGATCTACTGAATATGATGCCTTGTATGCCATACATCGATTAAATCAGAAGAATAAGAAAGATTTTAACAATATGCTTTCGACTTACGATGAATCGTTGCAAAAAAGCATGAAACGTATGCTGGAGTATCCCGAAGTATTAAGTACCATGTCAGATAATCTCGAAATGGTACGTTTGGTTGGTCAGGCTTATCGTGAAGATCCCAAGGCGTTGGAAGCTGATTTAGAAACTCGTTATCTCGAGATCAATGAGCAGAAACGTAAAGAGTTAGCTGATTATAAAGCACAGCTTGAACAAGATGATCAGGCAATGGCTGAAATGGTTGAGGCTGCGCAGCAATATACCGAAGAAACAGGTAATGGAAATGTTGCGCAACCTGTTGAAACAGTAACCGAAGTTGTTTATGTACATCATTACTCATATTGGTATGGATACCCTACATGGTATTCATCTCCTTATTGGAGACCTTATCCATGGTATTATCATACTGGTTTTTATTATGGACCTGGCGGGGGAATGGTGTTTATTGGCATGCCATCGTATTGGTATGTTGGGTGGCAATTTCATAGATATCCAAACAGGTATCCTCATTTAGCTTATCATTACTGCCGTCATTCTTATCGTCATCCATATTCACGATATGATTTTAATCGTACTGTTCGCCGAAATATTAGTGATAACAGACAGGTTGATAGAAGACAGTTACGACAAATTGATAGTAGAAGAGATAATGTATTAAGTTCGAGCGGAAGAGTGAAAAACGACAGAGTTGCATCTCGCGAAACCAGGCCAACAACCCGACAGTCAACTCGGGAAGTAAGCAATAATTCACGTCAGGCTACCACCCGTCAGGGAAATCAGTCATCGCGACAAGCAACAACCAGGCAGTCGAATCAAGCTACCTCGAGAGAGGCAACAACCCGTCAGTCTCAATCGACAAGGCAGAGTTCAAATACTCAATCGAATCGATCGAACCAGAATACAACGAGGCAGTCGCAACAATCGAATACGAGAAGCAATCAAAACTCAAATCGAACCACGACTAGTCCAATGAATTATAACAATTACAGATCGAATGAAAGTTTCAGATCAAATATGAGTACTCCACGTTCAACATCACCTGCCCGTAATTCAGGTGGAGGTGGACGCTCTGGTGGAGGAAGAAGATAGTTAATTAGGTAAAAAAATAAACCGGAAAAGTCTTTACAATCGGGGATGATGGGAGACTCTTCCGGTTTTTTGTTAAAACCTAACTTTATATCCAATGTCAATTACATGACGGTTTCGTGCTTCGTTCAGATAGTAATCTAATTTATAGGCAAAGCTTATACTATTCTTTTTAAAAAGTTTGTAATCAAATCCGGCTTCGTATCTAATTTTATACCATTCGGAGTTGCTAATGTCATGATAGGCTTGAATGGCAAACTTAGGAGTAAATTTACAGTTTTTTAAGTTGTACGATGTAAATGCTTTGTAGCGTAAAAAGGCAGATCCGCTATTGTCATCAGTATAATCGGTATAGCTTAATCGGAAACCTGGTTCCCATCGATCAAACTCTTTTTTTATGGTTGCATTCAACATGTAACGGTGCATGTATTCAGTATCTTTATTGTCTCTATAATTGATAATATAGCGATAACGTGTACCAATAGTTAAGAAGTCAAATGCTTTGTATTTAAGTTCAGCCTCCAGTTGACTTCTGTCTAACTTAAACTGATCTTCAAAACGGAGTTCCGGAGCAATGTCGAGTTTAATTTTTTTTGCCAATTTAAACTGAGCAGTAAACGCAGTACGAGTCTGCCATTCGTTTTCGGTGGTTTGTGCCGATAGCGATATTGAAATAAGGGACATTAAGGTAATGGTAAAGTGCTTGTATGATAAGTGATATTGCTTCATCAGGTATGTGTTAGTAATTAGTCTTTTCCATTAGCATTGAAATACAGAGTTATTTCTGCAACGTCTCGTAAAAAATCTATTTTCTGAATTTCATACCGTTTGATTGCTATTCCAGTTCGATTTTTTAAATCATTTAATAGTTCATCTTGCTTCAGAGTATGTATATTTTCTATTCTTTCGTAGATAAGAGTAATGCAGTTTTCTTGTTTCAGGCTAAGTCGTTTTTCAAGAAACCATAATCCAAGTAGAATAATGCCATTGGTAAACATTAATTCACTGTAGCTTACTTTTTTATTTGCTAAGGCATTTATTACCGAGATTCCAATCACTATAAATAGATAGGTCATTTCTTTAATGGGTATAGCATCGGTTCGGTAGCGGATAATACCAAAAATGGCAAACAATCCCATGGCAAAACCCAATTCAAGTTTGACACTACTTAGTAAAAAGCACATTAAAAAAACTAATACACCAATAGATAAGTAGCTAAAATAAAAGTCTTTGCGTTTACTGCCTCGGGCGTACATAAAATGCACAATCACAAAAATGAGTAATAGGTTGAGTGCAAACCGAACTATTAATTCCGTTAAGTCGCTAACATTAATCAGTTTAATGTCTAAAAAGCGTAGGTTCTCTTCCCAGCCAAATGTTTCTAATAAATACGTATATAGTGATGTGACAGATAAAATATTTGTAGTCATTAATATTTAAGTTAATTGAGGTGATAGAAAAGAGATTCTAGATAGTTTCTTTAAGTTGCGAAGCTTAGGTTTAATAGCGTTTGTTTTAAGCTTTTCATCCAGTAATGATCTGCCCATGGTGTATTTACTGAAACTGGAGGGTTTAATCCTCATATCTCTTAGAGCAATGGCCAGATTGGAGTGTATGTCGCGTTGCCCGGTTTTAAGTTCTATAATAACCAAATCTTTTAATGTCAGTATCTCGTTGTCGTGCGCAAAAAGTAAATTAAAATCAATCGTACAACGTTCTTTAAAGTTGTGGTTAACCAGCGTTAATCTGCTAAAACTATTGTATAAACCAGGTGATAATTGAAACGGATTAAAAGGAGTGTGTTCGTTTAAAAATACTTGCTCTTCGCTGCTTAATTGATCAAAGATGGCTTGTGTAGAAATACGTTCTTTAATGGTTCTTCCTTTATTGTTTTTAAACTTAATTTCCATAAAATGAATGCCGGTAGAAAGATAGGTGCGTCGCCTGATTTTATATCGGTTCTTTTTCCCTCTAACGTGATTACAATACATGTTGGCTGATGGTGTATCGAAATACGTTGTTGAGTAAGGAAGTTGATTTTCACCCTCCATAGTTAAGGCATAATAATAAGGCTCAATTTTCTTCAATAATTTGTCGAGTTGTTCCAGGGTAGTACAGTACTTTGTATCTGTCCGATTCATCAACTTAACTCCATCCATTTGTTCGAGAGATATAGGATCGAAGTAGGAAGTATCCAACGTTTTCATAATTCTTGTAATGTATTGTATCCAATCTCAATCAGGTTGGATTGATTCGTAAAATGTTTTCCTGTGTGGAATGGTTAAGAGTGTCGTATTTAACCTGTTTCCACTACGATTTTACTTTAAATAGATGGGATAGTATGGCGTCTTGTCTATAAAGCAACCAATTTAGGAGGTGAAGTAGGAAATTTTAGAGGAGATGAAATGACTAATTTTGAGCAAGCCATTTTTTAAAGGACGAAACTCTTGCTTTGCTGATGATTATGCGTTCCTCGGTTGGTACAACTAAAGTGGCAGATAAGCGATTGCCGAACCAAATGGCTACTTCCTTTATGGCTTGATGGGCAATAATAAATTGACGGTTTGCTCTGAAAAAAGAACCGGGATCGAGTTTGTTCATTAATGTGTCTAACGATTTATCCATTGGGTAGGATCTTCCGTCAACGGTGGTGACCGAAACAGCTTCATTGGAAGTGTAGAAAAAAGCTATTTGAGCGGTTGAAATAGGAATAAGTTTATCTTTATAAGGAATTAAAAACGTTTTAGTATAAGTGATACGGCTGGCTAAAAAGCTTTCAATTCTTTCGGTGTATTCATCTTTATCAGTGTTGGTTAATTGGTTTAGTTTTCTGATGGCTCTACTAACATCTTCGGGTTGAATAGGCTTTAATAAATAATCGATACTATTTACTTTAAAGGCTTCAAGTGCATATTCGTCATATGCTGTAGTGAAAATTACAGGGCAGGTAATTTCTACTTGTTCAAAAATTAAGAATGATTGTCCGTCAGCCAAATGAATATCCATAAAAATGACATCGGGCATTGGTTGATTATTTAGGTACTCAACTGAAGATTGAATACTATCCAACACATCGATGATTTCCATATCCCGAGATTCTTCTTTAATAATAGCTTTCAGATTTTCGGCTGCTGTATGTTCGTCTTCAATAATCAGTGCTTTCATTTTTATTTTGGTCTACAGAGGTTAGTGGTAATTCTACAATAAACAAATCTTTATCAATGTAGGATTGAATATTTTTATCAACCAGTAGTTTGTATCTGTTACTAAGATTGTTTAATCCTATTCCGGTACTTGGTTCAACTTCAATTTTAGGCTGAATTAGATTGGATACAATCAATGTATCTTTGTTTTGAATAAAGATATTGATTTTCATGGGATAGCTGGTGCTGATAATGTTGTGTTTAATTACATTTTCAATCAAGGGTTGAAGCGATAAATAAGGTAATCGATAGTTTTGTTCATCTTCACTATTAATGTTGATGTTGAACGAAAGTCGTTCGCCATATCTGATTTGTAGCAGATATTGATATGCCTCTAAAAATTGCATTTCATCTTGCAATACTACTAATTCCTGCCATTTACCTTTTAAGACATATCTAAATATAACAGACAATTCGTTGATGTATTTTAGTGCATTTGAATTGTCTTTTATTCGCACTAATCCAGACAAAGCATTGAGTGAATTAAAAAAGAAATGAGGATTGATTTGTGAGGTTAAGGCATCGAAACGATTTTGTAAATTTTCTGAACGTAACTGCTCCATCTCAAATCTAATCTCTTGTTGTTTAAATAAAACCAGAGTTAATTGACTAAAAAGTACGGTGATGATACTCACAAAGAAACATTTGAATAATACCATTCCGTTGAAAAAGCCAAAGTTGGGTCCGTGAGAATAAAATCCTTTTAGAAGCGAATAAATATATTGAGCTAAAATGCAGATGAATAAAGTTGATATTATGGAAATAGCCAGTCGGTATCGGGTAAGTTTCTTTAAGTGAGTGAAAGGATTTGTAATTCGGTTGTTAATAAAAAGTAGGATTAATGATAAGGCAAAGAAGTAAAAAAACTCGAATACAATTTTTGGAAATCCGTTATCAAAATCTGGTTTAAGAGGTTTAAAATCTGGATTGATAGGAGGTTTTTCAGGTAAATGATTATTAGGGGAGTAAGGATTGATTTGTTGATCGGGTGGGGTAGGTCGGAATTGTTCTATTTGATGTGGTGGTACAATATCATCATCGGTATCGATAAATCGTACAATATCCGGAAATATCACAAATAAACCGATGATAATAGCAGCTAACCAATTAATTGCTCGAGTATCTAATTTAAAAGGTGATTCTGTCACTTGGATAAATTTAATTTGAATAGTAAATATATGATTTTTAACTATTCATAGTGGTGTGGGATGGGAATAAGTAACATAGCCTCTTGTACATTAACAAGAGACTATGTTGAGTATGAAAGAAAAACAGTTTCTTAAGGTCTTCCTGGGCCACCTCCACCACCTCCGCTGGAACTTCCAATAGTTGTGGTGGTACTATTGGCTGTAAAACTCGTATACTGATTGCCGGAAGAATAAACTCCATTTGTATATAGTCCTTCGTTTTCAGAGCCACTATGCGATCCATTTAAATAGGCAGAATAACTGGATCCTACATTGATATCAGGACTTGATATTACAATAGACTGATATGTTTTGCCCGGAGTGAATGTAATGATTTCGTCACCAGCAGCCGATTGAAGGTTAAACATGGTGTTACCTGCATTGCTGGATGTAAAGTTTATCAGCACCGAGGCTTGTGATGATGAACTTGGAGCTTGTGCCATTCCAGAACTTCCTGCGGCAACTAATATTCCACCCGAGATGGAAAAGGTTCCATCGTAGTCCAGTGGTCCGTTTCCATTGCTGATAGGCCCGTGAACCAATACTGTACCGCTGGTCATGGTTGCAGAACCGTTCACATCAATGCCATCACCTGAAGCATATACAGCAATAAATCCACCATTGATAGCTAGTGTTGAATTTCCTCCCCCCATACCGCCGGATCCGTTAGCAGCGTTTATTCCATCATCGCTCGAATGTAAAACTACTGATCCTCCGTTTATGGTGATAACATTACTTTCAACCCCTTCGTAACATTCCGAAATAGAGTAGTAGCCATCGTTAATTTCAAGTGTATTATCGGCATGAATAGCATCATCGCCGGCCGCAATTTCAGATGTTCCTCCATTGATGATTATTGCGTCATTGGAATGAATAGCATCATCAGGTGTATTGATCGTGAATGAGCCACCATCTATTATAAGTGACGATCCGGCTTTAAGACCTTTGGCCGAAGCATCTGCAGCTAAATATCCTGTTGAACCTCCGGCACATTCAATTGTATAATAACCTGCTGAAATGGATAAATCGCTGGTAGCCTGTATACCGTCACCATCGCAAACAATATTACATTCGCTATAATCAATAGCGATATATCCCGTACCATTATCTTCGTTATCAGATTTAAAACCATCTCCACCTGCCTCAATATCAAAAATTCCATCTTTTATGATCAAATAATCTTTACCTCGAATAGCATCGTCGGCTGCAATAATATTGTAATTTCCTCCTGATATAATCAATCCGTCTTTACTGGTAATACCATCGTTGTAATTAGCTTTTACAATTAGGGTTCCATTGCCATATAAAGTAAGATCAGATTTACTATAGAGAGCTGCGTTAGCGTCTTCTTCATTTCCATAAGAGGATCCATCGGTAAGGCTGTTATATGTATCATCGGCCAGCATAATAATGGTTTTCTCAGAATCTTCAATAAAAATGGCTGCATTGTTAGAGCATGTTATGGAGGCTCCGTTTAATTGAATGTGAACACTTTCTGTATCGGTTGTGTTAACGCGTAGCTGCCCATCGTTAAGAGTACCTGTTACAGTATAATAACCTCCGCTATCGATAGTAGCCACCGTGCCAGAAACAGTTACCCCTGATCCTTCAACGTATATCGATGTTGCCTCCAATGCAATGAGAGTACCATTGCTCGAATCCCATTCGTAATCGATATCTTCATCATGACTTTCGCCACTTGAATTGTCGTCATCATTGTCGCCTACTTCAATGTCTGATGAACGATCGCAACTGTACTGGACGGCAGCGAATGCAAGCAGAAACATAAAATAGAATAATAGTTTTTTCATAATTTTCTCCTATGTGATTCGATGCGATTATACTACAATAAAAGAATTAATTCTGCTACTATATTTGTCAAGAGGATAAAAAGAGTGGTGAAGTGGGTTTTATTTCATCCTTATAAAATCAGATGTTAATCCAATCTATATCTTTTTGAAGTAAAGCTAATGTTGCCGCTTCTTTAGAGTCTTTTTCTGGCGTGTGCATATATTCCCAGGATGCGTCGGGGGGCATGCTAAGTAATATTGATTCGGTATTTCCACCTGATACCAGCCCAAATTTGGTGCCTCTATCGTGTACTAAATTAAATTCAACATACCTGCCTCGACGAAGCAATTGCCATTTTCGTTCTTCTTTGGTAACAGGTTTGTCACCATGACGACGAATTAATTCGGAATAGATTTGAGGATATAATTCTCCTAATCGAAGACAAAACTGAAGTAATTCTTCCAAATTCAATTCCTTTCCGGGTTTGATTCTATCAAAGAAGATACCTCCAATTCCACGCGTTTCGTTTCTATGAGGTAAGTAAAAGTATTCGTCGGCCCAAGGTTTAAATCGATTGTAGAAATTAGGATGAGCATTATCGCACACCTCTTTCAATTGCTGGTGAAACCATCGGGCATCTTCTTTTATAATGTAATGAGGAGTAAGATCAATGCCTCCACCAAACCAGCTAATACCATTATCCAGCTCAAAGTATCGAACATTCATGTGAATAATTGGTACATGAACATTAACCGGGTGAAGAATGGAAGAAACTCCTGTAGCAGTGTAGTGTGTGGCATTTTCGCCTAGTAATTGGGCCATTTGTTGAGTGAAAGGACCACTTACTTTTGAAAAATTGACGGCTGCTTTTTCTATGTATTTACCGTTTTGCATTACTCCTGAAACACCCCTGCCTATGTCTTTTTGCCATTCATTCATCTCAAATACAGATTGGCCATCTGCAGTATCTAATATCTTACAAATTTGGTGCTGAAGCTGTTCGAATTGTTCTGCTATATTATCAGAGTTAATCATATTCTATTCTGTTTAGGCATAATAACGTATTAAAAAGCATGATGTTTATTTGAAAGAATGAAAAAGAGGACTGACTTATTCTATTAATCATGAAGTTTGTTTATTTAGGCCATAAAAAAGCCGGAAGATCTACCTCCGGCTTTTATTACAAAGTTCAAAAACACAGCAATTCTTTCAATTATTGAAGTATTTTCGTTTTAAACACCTTTTTCAATGTTTAATAAATAGGCATGAAGTTTACAATCTGGTATCTTCTTTTTACACTCTTCCAATTTTAACATTAGGTTTTTGGCCTCTTCATCTTCTACCATTGTAAAAAAAGCTATTCTACTCAATGGTTGATTGCCGTGGCCAAACCAATTACCTAATCGATGAGGTTTTTTTATTTTTTCAATACCACCTACTTCAAACTCATTGTAAAAAGTAACATTGTGCTCGCTAAAAATTTTTTGAATCTGCTCGCTGTGATTAGCTGCAGATGTGGTGAAAAGCATTTTCATTTTAATACAATTGTTTAGTTAGTTAATTGAGGATATAATTATAAATCAGCGTCATTTTTATCTTCTTCTTCGGCTGTATAATCGTTATCAGTATTTTTGGCGTCACCTTTTTTTTCAACCATATAAAAGATAAGAGGAACGATGATTAGTGTTAAAAACGTTGAAGCAATGGTTCCACCCATTAATGATATTGCCAGACCTTGAAAAATAGGGTCAAACAAAATAACAATGGCCCCGATTACTACTGTTCCGGCTGTTAATAAAATAGGAGTGGTACGCACGGCACCTGCTTCAATCACAGCTTCTTTCAAATCAGCACCTTCGCTTAAACGAATATTGATAAAGTCGATTAGTAGAATAGAGTTTCGGACCATTATACCCGCCAGTGCAATCATACCAATCATTGAGGTAGCCGTAAAGAAAGCATTCAGCATTAAATGTCCTAAAACGATACCAACCAACGACAATGGTATGGCAATCATCATAACAAATGGTACTTTCAAATTTTGGAACCACCCCACAATCAGCATGTAAATAATTACCAATACTACAGCAAAAGCAGTTCCTAAATCACGAAATACTTCATAAGTAATTTGCCATTCGCCATCCCATTTTAAGCCAAACTCATTTTCGAGGAAAGGCTGGCCATTGTAGAACTCTTCAATGTTGTAGCCATCCGGAAGTGATATTTCATCAAGTCTTTCCGACATATCTAAAATGGCATAAACAGGACTCTCCAGTGCTCCGGCAACGTCGGCAGTGACGTATACAACTTCTTTTTGATTTTTGCGATAGATGCTTTTTTCTTTCGTTTTTTCTCCAATATCGGTAATGTCTCCAACCGCTACCATATCACCATATGAAGAGAGTAGGTTGATTTTCTTTATTGCATCCAGATTATTCCGGTCTTGTTGCGATAATCGTAGTTGGATACCAACTTGTTGGTGATCTTTTTCGGCATATAAATGCGAAACGGTAGCCCCCCGAAGGTTTATGTTGATGGCATGTACTACTTGTTGAGGTGTAATGCCATAAAGAGCCGCCTTTTCTTTATTTACATTGAAGGTGTACTCTGTTTGATCGTCTTCCACCATCCAATCAATATCAACAACACTTTCTGTGGTTTTAAATAAATCTTTTACTTGTTTGGCTACCTGTATTTGTGAATCATGATCGGGGCCATAAATTTCGGCCACTAGAGTGGACATCACAGGAGGTCCGGGAGGTACTTCAACTACTTTTACGTTAGCTTTAAACTTCTTACCAATTTCCTGAAGAGCAGGGCGTAGTTCCTTAGCAATGCCATGACTTTGTATGTCTCGCTCTTTTTTCGATACCAGGTTTACCTGAATGTCAGCAACATTAGAGCCTCGTCGGATGTCGTAATGACGAACCAATCCGTTAAAATTTATTGGAGCCGATGTACCTACATAGGTTTGGTAGTTATCAACCATTTCATGATTTCTCAGGTAAGCAGCTAATTCTTTGGTTACATTGGCTGTTTGCTCCAATGTTGTGCCTTCGGGCATATCTACCACCACCTGAAATTCGTTTTTATTATCGAAAGGCAAAATCTTAACTGTTACAACCTTAAATAAGAATAAACTAGCTGATGCAAAAAGCAAGAGGGTTACCCCTATAATGAACGACCATCTTTTCACAGGACTATCGATCATGGGGCGCATTGTTTTGTTATAAATTTTATAGATGATGGTTTTTTCCAACGAATAATCTTTGGTGTCATCCTCATCGTCTTCCGTTTTTAATAAACGATAAGCTAACCATGGTGTGATCATCAACGCAACAAATAATGAGAAGATCATTGCAATTGAAGCTCCAATTGGCATCGGACTCATATAAGGCCCCATCATGCCTGATACAAAAATCATTGGCAGAACAGCAGCTATTACGGTGAATGTAGCCAGTATAGTTGGGTTACCTACTTCGTCGATGGAGCGTAAGGCAGCTTGCCAAAATGGTAGCTCGCGCATTTTAAAATGCCGGTGCATATTTTCGGCAATGATGATAGAGTCATCAACAACAATCCCGGTTACAAATACCAATGCAAATAAGGTAATGCGGTTTAGTGTATAATCCAGAAAATAATAACTAAACATGGTTAATGCAAAGGTGATGGGTACAGATATAAATACGACTAATCCACCGCGCCATCCCATAGCAAGCATAACTACTATAGTTACAGCTACAATGGCCCCCATAAGGTGTAGCAATAACTCACCCACTTTGTCTGACGCCGACTCTCCATAGTTACGTGTAATTTCTACATGAATATCCTCGGGAATTAATTCCGACTTTAAGGCTTCAATCTTGTGCTCAATTTGTTCGGTTAAACGCATGGCATCCGCACCTCTTATTTTTGCCACAGATACGGTAACCGCATTATATTCACCCGGGTAATTATCTTTTTCGTTATTAGCCGAACCGTAACCAAAAGCTACATAATTGGCTGGTAACTGAGGGCCGTCGTTAATAGTAGCTACCTGATGAAGATAAATGGGCTGGTTATTATTATTTCCGATAACCAGGTTTCCTACTTCCTCGGCCGATTCTAAAAAGGTACCGGTGGTTACTAAATACTCATTGTTGTTTTGGTTGAACGATCCGGAAGAGGATTGTTGGTTCGATGATTGAATCATTTGGGCAATCATTAATGGATCAACTTTATAAGCAGCCATTTTATTTCGATTCAATATAACTTGTATTTCTCTGTTGCGTCCACCTATGATCTTGGTTTCTGATACATCAGTTATTTTCTCAATTTCAGAATTGAGCTCCTGAGCAACACGTTTTAGTTGATAGTCGGAATAATTCTCACTCCATAAAGTCAAGCCTAATACTGGTACATCATCAATCGAACGTGTCTTTACTAAAGGTATTGATGATCCTTGTGGCATCAAATCCATGTTCTTCATGATTTCGTTGTACAATTTTACCAGACTTCTTTCCACATCTTCACCCACATAGAATTGAACAATCAGCATTGCTTGTTCGGGCATAGAGGTGGAGTAAACGTATTCAACTCCTTTTACATTGGAAATGATTTTTTCAATGGGTTTAACAATTCTCGATTCTACTTCTTTAGGGCTGGCACCCGGATAACGAAAATAAATATCTGCAATGGGCACGTCAATCTGAGGCTCTTCTTCGCGCGGTGTAAGGTATGAGCTGTAAATACCAATTGCCAAAAAGGCCACCATTAATAATGGTGTTAATTTCGAATTTATAAATAATCGGGCTATTGTGCCCGCAAAACCTGTCTTCATCTGTTGAATTCTTTTGGTTACTGGTAGTTGATTTAGTTAAGACTAAGTAGAAGTCCATCGTATAAGCGACTTTTGCTCTCTAAAATGAGTTGATCGCCCGTTGATAAACCTGAAATGATTTCTGTTTTATTTCCCCGTGTTTCACCTAATTGAACCCATCGTAATATGGCATGGCCCGATGCACTCACACTCCAAATACCGTTTAATTGTCCTCGGTTAACAATTAAGTTAGTAGGTACCAATATTTTTTCTTCGCTGCCTTTGGCTAATTCCACTTTAGCAAAAACTCCACTTCTGATTATCGAAAGCTGTTCTTTTGTTGGCTCAAGAATAACACGAGCTTCGAATTGCGAACCTGAGAAACGGCTGGATGGACTAACACGGGCAACGTAACCCTTAATGTTTTGTGTGGAGTGATTAAGCTGTACTTTTACAGAATCGGCCTTTTCTATTAAGTTGATTTCAGATTCAGGCACTCGTGTGATAACTTCAAACTTAGATGGAGATTCAATTGCTATCAACGGCATCCCCGGATTAGCCATGTCTCCACCATCAATAAAACGGTCGGTTATCACGCCATCATACGGAGCTTTTATATCGGCATAATTCAAGGTTTCTTCCACCTGTATTTTAGCTTCTTTTGCAGCAGTTAACTGAGCTTTGGCCATTAAATAGTGAGTGGTAATGTCGTCTAATTCCTTTTGGGTAGCACTTTTGCTTTCAAATAGCGATTTTATTCTGTTATAATCTGTTTTGGCATTCTCAAAGGATGCTTTTGCTGCCGCTATATTAGCTTCAACCTGACTTTTTTTGGCAATAATATCATTGCTTTTTAAAGCCACTAATAATTGTCCTTTTTGAACCCTATCGCCTTCGTGCACCAATACTTTTTCTATCTGGCCCATAATTCGGGTGCTTAAAGTCGATTTTTTCACCGACGAAACAGTACCTGAGAATGTGTACATTTTGGCAACTTTATCAGCTTTAATGGTTATTGTTTTTGAAGCAACGGCTTGCTTATTGTTATTTTTTGCTGATTCGGAACTACAACTGTGCAAAAGTATTACTGCACCCATCAGTAAAAGAAAAGTCTTATTCATAATTATATTATTTTTTGTTGTTATCTAATTTTGAGGTTTATAAGTTGGATTCTGATACCAATAGTTGATATTTAAATACGGCAACATTGTATTGGTAAATTGCATTGATTCGTTTCAATTCACTTTCTTCAAAACTGGCTTCATTAGCCAATAAGTCAGAAGTGCGCTCAAGGCCTTCCTTGTATCTTTCAGACATAATGCGCATTGATTCTTTTGCCTGTTCAGCGGCTAATTGATAGCTCATCGCCTGACTTTCCTTGACGCTGATATTGCGTATTGCTTTTGAAAGTTCAATGTTTTCTTTTTCGATATATTCTTTGTAGGATAGTTCTGTTTTGGTTAACACAGCCTTTGACTTATTGATGCTGCCAATGTTTTTTCCACCATTAAATATTTTCCATTGAAGACTTAATCCAACCATCCAGCTGTTTGTGTCAAAAGAGGCGAATTCAGAGTCATAAAGATTGTATATACCAAATCCGTTGATACGAGGCATAAATTGCATCAAGGCACTTTTTTTCATTAAACGGGTTGCTTCCAATCCATTGTAAATAGCCATCACATCAGAGCGGTTTGCAACCGTAATAGTACCTGTATTTGTAAATTCAACCTTATTGATTTTATCAGCTGTTTTAATCTCTGTGTTAAGATCTCTTCCAAGAAGAAAATTCAACATTTCACTCACCGACTGAATCTGATTCTCGGCCTCTTTCACCTTCGCTTCTAAATCCAGTAACCTGACTTTTACTGCAAGGACATCCGTGTTTTTAAGATATCCTTGTTCCATATTGTCTTTAGCTACCTTAACATAGGCTTCTGTTGCATTATATGCTTTTGTAAGCACGGTTAGCTTTTCTTTAGCAAGATGTAAGGCATAGTAAGTTTGCTTAACAACAAAGCGAATATGTTCTTTGGTATAGTCACTTTTTAACTCAGCAGCCTTTGTTGCATGGTTAGCAGAACTCTTAGCCATCCACGCATCTACATTAATTATAGGCTGTTCAACCTTTAACTGTGTGTTAAAGTGATCAATTCTATCTGGATTATTTAAAATAGAAGGATTGAAATCGTTTTGAGTTACAATTCCTTGCTGTAGTTTATTTCCAAATGCATAAAGAGGATCGTTTGTGGTGGCATAATTATAGGATAACTCAACTGTTGGTAAAAAAGCAGCTAATCCATTTTGTTTGTCTGCTTGTGATTTTTTTACATCGGCTAGACTTTTTAATATTTCGGTATTGTTTTTTTCAGCAAGCAGTAATGCTTGTTTTAATGTTAAAACACTAGATGTATCTTGTGCTTGTATTGAGAAGCCTGCACTTAGGCTTGCACAGATGAAAAGGAGTTTTGTTACTAGTTTTTTTGTATGCATATTTATAATTATTTGGCTCGTTTTATTTATTAAAGAATGCAAATATATAGATAATAACATAAATAGATATGTCGAAAAGTAACGTTCAAGCTTGAATATGGTTTAAATTGTATTTAAAAAGTATGTTTTTTTTTAGTTAAATGAAATGTGTTGATTTTATATGTTACTGATAATTAAGTGGTAAGAATTTTATTTGTAAAGAAATATTAGGTGTTGAAAAAAATACAAAAGTGAAGAACCTGAGTGTGGCTTTTAAAGGGTGATTGGAAAAGGAAAATAATTACTGTCTCAACCAAGTTGTTTTTTTAAGTCCTTTAGGTTTACCATTAACTTTAAATTTCAAGTATCAACCTAATTTAACTGTTAAATTAAATGAATAAAGAAGTAACTAAAACATTTTGAAGTGATAAGTATTTTGGGTAAATTAATAAAATGTAACCTCTAATGCCAGTTATATGAAAAATGGTAAGATAAACCTGGTGGATCTCGATTTTGAGTACAAAATGTGGAAGAATCGCCTGTCTTTATTTATTCAGGAGATTAATATTTTGAAAGACAGAAACGAGGAAGTAAAGTCTGAAAATCATATTGAAGAGCTTAATGCTGTTGAATTGATGGTATTGGATGAACATACCGATCAGTTGAAGAAATTGCTTAATCTGATTAAAGTACAGGAAAACGAAATGCAGTATTATAACAAGGATTTTCCGATTACAAATGATCATAAATATTTTAAAGAGCATGAATCGCTTCGAAAACAAATGGGTAATATATCGAAGATTCATTTTTACCGTGTGGCTGATTTGATAAATGCTTTGGGGATTTAAGATTTTTATCAGAAACGGTTTTGGATTTTGGTCTTGCTGATTGGGTGGCAAGACCTTTTTTCGTTTCTTTGCAGAAACAACTGTTTTATGCCAAAAGATTTTAAAACGCGTATTAAGATAAAAGCGGAGGTAGAAGATGTATTTGCAGCTTTCACCAATCCGTTTACCATTGAATTGTGGAGTGGTTATCCTGCTGTTATGAGTACGGTACCTGGTTCAGAATTTTCGTTATGGGAAGGCGATATCGTCGGTCATATCGTTGAAGTGGAAGACCAGCAACGAATTGTTCAGGAATGGTATTTCGGTCCGCAAGAAGAACAATCTATAGTAACCATCAAATTATTTCCGCAAGGGGGTAGTAAAGTTCAGGTTGATGTATTTCATACCAACATACCCAACGAAGCGTTTGATGAAATAGTAGAAGGCTGGAATGAATATTTCCTTGGACCTATCAAAGAATTTTTAGAGATAGAATAGGCTATCAGCCCATTCTACCTTTATAATCTTCGTAAGTAAATTCACGAATTATATTCAATCCTTTTTTATCATTCCAAATGGCAATGGCCGGATGAGGTACTCCATTGAACATGGTAGTTTTAACCATGGTGTAGTGGATCATATCCTCAAAAATAAGCTGATCGCCAATGCTTAGTTCCTTATCGAACGACCATAGTCCCATATAATCGCCAGCCAGGCAACTGTTTCCGCCTAAGCGATAGGTTGGCTTACCTTCAACAGGTTCGTGATACGAATCTGTTATTTTGGGTTTGTATGGCATTTCCAGACAATCGGGCATGTGGGCTGTAAACGATACATCTAAAATAGCTGTTCTGATTCCATGATCCATCACAATATCTACAACAGATGAAACTAAGTCGCCTGTTTGCCACATAAAAGCACTGCCAGGTTCCAAAATTACTTTCAGGTTCCACTTTTCTCTAAAAGCTTTTAGTATCTTAATTAAATGATCGGTGTCATAGCCTTTACGAGTCATTAAATGTCCGCCACCCATATTTATCCATTTAGCCTGGGTTAGATACGAGGCAAACTTTTCTTCAATAGCTTCCAGTGTTTTCTCCAAATCAAATGATGAAGATTCGCACAACGAATGAAAGTGAAGTCCTTCGATTTCTACAGGTAATTCGCTAGGTAAGTTGCTCGTAGCAACACCTAAACGAGTTCCGGGAGCACAAGGATTATATAAATCAGTTTCAACATCACTAAACTCAGGATTAATGCGTAATCCAACAGAAACTTGCTCGCTATGTTCAGCAAGGGTTTCTTTGTGCATCTCAAACTGCGTAAGTGAGTTGAAGGTAATATGACTGCTATAATTAAGTATTTGAGCAAACTCTTTTGTTGTAAAAGCAGGAGAGTAGGTGTGAGCTTTCGTTCCCATTTCTTCAAAGGCCAAACGAGCTTCGTGAATGGAACTAGCGGCAGCACGTGGAATGTATTCGTTAATAATTGGAAATGCACTCCACATAGCACAGGCTTTAAAGGCCATGATGATCTCAATGCCTGCTTTATCTTGAACTGATTTAATCAATTCGAGGTTTCTCCTTAATCGTGTTTCGTCTAAAACGTAGCAAGGAGATGGTATTTGTTTGTAGTCAATAGCCATCGCTTCTATTTTTTTGCAAATAAAGTAAAAAAGCCGAAATGCTCAATGCATTCCGGCTTTTTCGTGGTTAATGTATTCTATGGCTAATGTTTTGCTAAATTTTTTAGCTACCGCTTGCTCCGTAATTTGGTAACACGCGTGCACTTGGGTCGTTTACATCACAGTTTTCCCAAGTTTTGTTAGGCATCCAGAAGTCAACAACAGTTTCGCTTCGGCCTGGGAAATGTGATTCAAATATCTCGCGATACATCAATGATTCTTTTGAAATAGGTGATGCATGCTTATATTTAAATTGCGCTTTTTGTACATCTTCATCTGTATATAATTCTTCAGCATAGGCTTTCAGGTAATCAACACAACTATGTCCTACTGCGTCAGAGAAAGCTGCTTTTTCGCGATAAAGAATATCATGAGGGAGATAATCTCCTTCGAAAGCTTTGCGTAATAAGTATTTTCCAACACCTGTAAAGTTCATTTTCTTTTCGGCAGGAATGCTCATTACATAATTAACAAAGTCCAGATCGCCAAAAGGAACGCGTGCCTCTAATCCATTACACGAGATGCTTCTGTCGGCACGCAGCACATCGTACATGTAAATTTCTTTGATTCTTTTTTCAGCTTCTTCCTGAAATGCTTCTGGCGAAGGAGCATAATCGGTGTATTTATATCCGAAAATTTCATCGCTTATTTCACCCGTCATCAGTACTTTGATATCGGTGTTTTCGGCAACGTATTTGGTTACCATATACATTCCCATTGAAGCACGAATAGTGGTTATATCGTATGTTTCGATGCAATAAATAAGGTGACTAAGGGAATCAAAAATATCCTGACGCTTAAATAATACTTCTGTATGGTCCGCTCCCAGGTAATCAGCTACCTGTCGAGCATATTTTGTATCGATAGGATCGTCTTCGATACCAACAGCAAATGTTCTGATAGGTTTATTCAGCATTTTAGCACCAACGGCACAGACAATACTAGAATCTAAACCTCCACTTAAAAGAAACCCTACCGGTACATCAGCAGTTAGTCTTTTTTCAATACCTAAAGTTAATTTTTCGTTGATGTTTTTATATACCGTTTCTAAATCATCTTCAACAAAAGCATCTACTTTTGATATATCGCGATACTGCTTAAAGTTTTCGCCATCATAATAATATCCAGGAGGGAAAGGTTTTACCTCGTCGCAAAGTTTGTGCAAGCTCTTCATTTCGCTGGCAAACATGATGTCGCCATCTTTTGAATATCCGTAGAATAATGGACGGATACCGATTGGATCGCGTGCTGCAAAATATTTTTTGGCTACCGAGTCGTAAATAACAAATACGTACTCTGCATCTAATGATTTGGCTGTTTCTTCAATTCCTTTTTCTAAAAATAAAGGAATGATTACCTCACAATCGCTATTTGATTTGAACTCGAATGATGATTCGTACTCAGCTTTTAGCTCATTATAATTGTATACCTCTCCATTACATACCAAATTAATGTGCTTATAAACTAAAGGCTGGTTACCGGCTGCTGATACATCCATAATGCTCAGGCGGTGGAATCCCATCCAACCATCATCTTCAAAATCGCGGGTAATTGAGTTATCTGGCCCACGGTACTGGATCTTTTTGAACTCACTGGCAAACGTGAGTTTGTCCATTTTGTCACTTCCTGTATACACTGCAAATCCACACATGTCGTTCTACTTTTATAATTGTAATGGAGTATTTGATTTAAATTTGTATGTCAAAAGTAATGAATTAATATTTAAAATCAACAAAAACTTTCAAAAAATAAGATAAAGGTTAGTTATACTATCAAATCAACACTATTGCAAAAAAGGGGGTATCTATTGATAAAGTGTCAATAAGTGAGTGTGTTTAGTTGCGTAATTGGGGGTATAAGTGAGTTTTGCATTAAAATGTGGATTATTTAGCTATTAAATAGGGGGAGGATTGGGAAAAATGAAAAATGATAATTTGTAATAAATAAAAAGATAATAGTTTCGAATTGATTATTTAAAAGTGGTTTGTTTGTAAATAGCAAAGGAATGGAAAGAAAAATATGCTAATCTAGCTATTTGTTGTATATGTAGTGATTAATAGATAATCTATTATCCATTAGGGAAGCAGTTGCTTTTAGCTGTGCTGATATTCAATTTTTTTCATGCTTAGTATTCATGTATGCTTGCGGTATATTAGAATGAACCGGTTGGCTATGATTATTTTGTTTTATCCATTATTAAAGGGATGTATATGGGTGTTAGAATGCAATTAACTTTGTGATAATTTCGATCCTGATTGAATTATAAGTTATTGTTAGCTCTTATTTAAGACATATTAAATTCAATTAAAATCGAATTTAATATGAGTTTAATATGAATATATATTGAGTTTAATTTGAAGTAGACACGATTATATCATGATGGTAACCCGAAATATGCACGGAAGGATTTCGATATAACCAGAAATTAATAAAAAAAAGAGGATGGCTATAATCTTAGCCATCCTCTTAAATATATCGTTGTGTGATTATTACAACTCAAGATCAACATTGTGTAATTCATTCCAAGGTAAACCTAACATATTAAGTTGTTCCATAAATGGGTCCGGATCAAATTCTTCAACGTTAAATACACCTGGTTTTTTCCATAAACCTTGCAGGTACATCATTGCACCAATAGTAGCAGGAACACCAGTAGTGTAGCTCACACCTTGTGCACCTGTTTCGTTGTATGCATCCTGGTGTTTGCAGTTATTATATACGTAGTAAGTTTTTTCTTCACCATCTTTTACTCCTTTAATGCGGCATCCAATTGATGTTTCTCCAGTGTAGTTTTCGCCCAAGTCACCTGGATCAGGAAGAACAGCTTTTAAGAATTGTATAGGAACAATTTCCTTGCCTTCATACATAATAGGCTCAATACCGGCCATTCCAATATTTTGAATTACGCGCAAGTGAGTCAGGTATTCCTGACCAAACGTCATCCAGAAACGAGCACGTTTGATACTTGGGAAATTCTTAACCAGCGATTCCAGTTCCTCGTGATAAATAACATACGATTCGCGATCGCCAATATTTGGGTAATTCAATGGTTTATGAATTTCGTGTGGTTCTGTTTCTACCCATTGACCATCTTGCCAATATTTTCCTTTTTGGGTTACTTCGCGGATGTTGATTTCGGGGTTGAAATTAGTAGCAAATGCTTTACCATGATCGCCGCCATTACAATCAACAATATCCAAATATTGAATTTCATCGAAATGGTGTTTGGCTGCATAAGCAGTGTAAATGCTGGTTACGCCCGGATCAAAACCACAGCCTAAAATGGCTGTAATGCCAGCTTCTTTAAATCGCTCTTTGTACGCCCATTGCCATTTGTACTCGTACTTGGCTTCATCTAATGGTTCGTAGTTAGCGGTATCGAGATAAGCAGTTTTGGTTTCTAAACAGGCATCCATAATGGTCAAGTCCTGGTAAGGAAGAGCCACGTTAACTACGATATCCGGTTTGAAAGAATTGATCAATTCTACCAACTCAGGTACATTGTCGGCATCAACCTGCGCTGTTTGTACCCTGTTGTTTCCAATTTTATTGGCAATGACATCACACTTACTTTTTGTACGACTTGCCAACATTATTTCTGTAAACACCTCTGGCAAGGATGCCATTTTATGGGCTACAACGGTTCCTACACCGCCTGCGCCAATAATCAGAACTTTACCCATTCTTGTTTTTAAATTAAAATATATCTGTAATAAATATCAAAATACAAATAGACAAAAAAATAGCATGATGTCAAATGGAAGGGAAAAACTTTTCTTAATTTTTTCTTTCAATTAATTCCTATAAAAAAAGCCATGCTCAATTGAGAACATGGCTTTTTGATGTTTTATAGAATACTATTTTTCGAAACAGTTAATGTTATCAACTTGCCAGGTTGTTGTTTTTCCTTCGCCTCCAGAATATTTGAATGCGATGTGAATTGTTCCAGAGAAAGATGATAAATCAATGTCACCAGAACTTTCCCAATCTGCACCATATCCGCTGGAAGGAACGCTTGGTAAAGTTACTTGCAACTGAGTAGCAGTGGCATCCCATGCATTCGATCCATCGAAATCTGTAAGTACATATACTTCTATTGTTGCACCATTATCATAACCTCCTTTTAAATCACAATTAAAGGTTGGGTTGGTTTTTCCGTCAAGACTGATCGCAGGTGTCACCATCCAGATATCGTTAGTTGCGTCTGTTGAATTATATGCAGTAGCTTGTGCATATGTGTTATTACTATAAATCGCACCTCGCCAAAATCTTTCTCCTGTTTGAGCAAGGTTACGCATACCTGTGATATAAATATCCATGTCAGCCATGGCATTTTCAAAGTTTTCAAAGTAGAAACTTCCGTCAGGGTAATCGGCTTCAGCGGTTGGAGCATCTTCAGTTCTATTATCAGGGTCAATACCTGCTCCATCAATCCAGTAACCGGTTAGGCTTTTTATCCCTTTAAATCCAAAGTAATATTCCAATGAACCTAAGACCATAACTTCTTTACCTAGATTGCTTTCGTTATCCTGAAGATTTAATGCTGTTCTAATAGCTCCAGCAGGTAATTGTACTGAAACCATTTTTGCAACATCTGTTTCGTCTGCTGATTCTGCAATTAACATATTGGTATTTACAGAGAAAGGACCTGTTAATGTAGCTTCGCTTGTCGCAGGAATTGTACCAACAATATATCCTTTTACCCATCCAGAGATAGATCCATCGTCAAGTGTAGATAAAACATCTGTAATAGTATAAGGATCGTTATTTGTACCTGTTCCTTCTAAATTTCCACCGTTATCAACCTCAAAACGTTCGCCAGTTAAATCAAGATCATCAGTGCTGGTTAATGTAACCTGGAAATTAGTACTGTATGTTCCTAAAATACCAGAGATACTACCGCTACCTTCAGGCATTGTAAAATCAGCAAAGTTGGCATATTGGTTTGTGCTAATTTGGAAAGTAACACCATTGGCATCAGTCATATTAACAGTACCGTAACTTGTAGTTCCATCGGCTAAAACACTACCAATTTGACTTTCTACAACTTGGACATTACTAATTTTAACCCATGAGCCTACCATGTCGGCACTAAGTTTTGATAAATCTGTAATTTCAGTTGTTTTAAATGTTTGATCTTCTTCACCAGCAATTAATACTTTGCTTAATTTGTCTGGTGAAATAATGGTTACTTTGTAATTATCATCGCTGGCAGCAGAACCAATTACATAGGTGTCGTACGATTTAGCAACATATAGTCCCTCTGCAACTAATGTTACTTCCTGACCTTGTTTTAATGTTTCGTAAAGAGATTCTTTTTCACAACTAATTTTAATAGCTGTCTCATCATCCTGAATGAATAAAGAACGATAAAAGTTGTTTGATTCACCTTGGTTGGATAAGACTACTGCTTTAATAACGTAGTCGGCAGGAATCTCATACGCATCATCGCCCGTAACTAAAGCTTTTAAGTCTTTGATGGTTTTTGTTGCATCCGGTGTTTCTTGTCCCGGAGGAGTTGGAGCATCCGGATCTTCGCTACAGCTAAAGCCTACAAAGGCCAAAAGCAAAATGTAGATGTTTAATTTTAAAAGTCTCATGGTAAATTATTTGTATTAGTTGATTATAATGTTGTCAATTCGCATTGATGTCTTTTCTGTATCTGAACCTGTATAAACAAATGCAATTACAAGTGGATTGTTTGAGTCAGGTAGGTTAATTGAACCTGAGTTAACCCAAGTGTTTTGTAAGTCAACTCCATTGGTAGCAAAAGTTGCATTTAACTCTGTCCAGCTTGCTATAGTAGGATCACCTCCTGTAAAATCGGTAGAATAAACTAATTTAAGAGGAGTGTTCCCATCTGCGTGTGCCCAATATGCATATTCTGTTTGGAAACTTATGGTTTTACTTCCCGAATTGCTAACAGGAGGCAACAACAACCAAGATTCAATAGCTGCTTCTCCTGAAGAAAAACCTGTAGCTTGAGCATATACCTCATCATTGTAGGTTTTGCATCTCCAGGTACGAGTCCCGACAGTGGCAAAGTTGTTCCAACCATCGATGGTAATGTCATTATTGGATGTTTGTGTACCAAAATCTTCGATGATCGATTCAACAGCACTGCCTAATGCAATGTCAATTGGAGTTGGAGTTACATCATTATCATCCCCGCAACGATTACCATCTAATTGTACTTCGTCGATATTACGAATTACTAATTGGTATGTAGAAGTATACTTAGTTAGTATACCAACAATGCTTCCTTTTCCTTGTGGTAATAAATCACCTGCAAACGAAGAATATCCACTTGAACGAACTGTAATTTCATTGCCATTACAATCTGTCATAATGCGGTTTTCGGTTGAGGCTTCTTGATCATCAGTTTCTGGTGTAGCATAGGTTTTACCAATTTCATCATCTCTGAATTGCACATCTTGTAGTTCGATTAACATACCCATATGTTCTTCGCCAATTTGGTCAATGCTAATCAATAATGGTTGTAATTCCTGACCATCGATTTTGGTACGTTTTAGACAGTCATACTTGTCAATTCCGGATACACGCAAGTTGCCATTAGTATCTGTATAAGGTATACCACCAATCTGGATGAAATCGCCATAATCGCCAATGTATAAGCCTTTCATATTAATAACAACCGAGTCGTTGGCATAGATACCACCGGTAGATACAAATACTAATTTTATACCACCGGTTTCGTCTTGCAGGTAGGCTTCTTTATAAAGGTTACCGTTCGATGTTTTATCATCGGCACTGATAATCCCTTTTAAACAGATGTCTTCTGTAATTTCAACCGGTACACGATCGCGATAGTATTTTTCCATTTCTTGGTCATACAATGACTTAATATGGGTAACGGAACTAACGTTAGGTGCTGGTACAAATTCAATGTATGGAGGTGCATCTTCGTTATTCATGTCGCACGACCAGGTAAGGACAGTTGTAAGTAGGGTAATAAAAAGTAGTTTGCTATTTAGTTTTTTCATGATTGTATTTCTTAGAAACTAACACTTAGGTTTGCAAAATAGTTGAGACCGTAGAAGTAGTAATACTTAGGAGCAAAAAGCTCTGGACGGTCTGCGTTGTAACGTAATTGTTCGTATCCTCCGGTTATAAAACTTTGGTTGTTGGTAACATTATTAATATTTGCACTAAGCGAAATGTAGTAACCATTAATTCTCCAGCTCTTACCTGCAAAAGCATCAATAGTATAAGCTGCATCTAATTTTTCTTGCAGGCTCCATCTCCAATATGGATTAGAAGGAAGTTTTGAATCAGCAGTGCGTGTTACAGGGTTGAAGTCCATGTATATTTTATCGAAGTAAGAGGCTGATACACCTGCCCACCAGTATTTAGGTGAGTTGTATTTAATACCAACAGTATAGGCGTTTTGAGGTGTTCCTGCAATTTTAAAGCCCTTTGATCTTACCTGGTTGGTTTCTTCTACCTTGCGATTATTATCCCGAGTAATAATTACGTCAGGATTTGATTCGTAAGTATAATCACCCATTGCAATGGCTGTGTTAACAGTCCAGGTTGGTGAGATTTTATATTCGCCACCTAATTCAAATCCCATGTATTGTTTATCTATACCCGACATGGTATAGTTAACAAAAGTTCGCAAGTCCTCGTGGTAGAAATTTGTATTCTTCACCTCATCGTTGATACGAGTGTAATATCCACTGAGTCTCATTGTAAAGTTAGGAGAAGTGAAAAAATATCCGGCATCAACCGACATAATTACTTCTTTTTTCAGGTTATTAACAATGTCGTCTCGGGTGCGGGGCGATACGTATGCATTACGGAATAATGGAGGTTGTGTCCCATAGCTGGCATTAGCTTTTACAATATGGCGTCCGGTAAAACGGTATTCACCACCCGCTTTTACTCCATAGGTGTAAAACTGTTGTTTTTCTGAATCACCAAAAGAGTTATCCGGGAACAGGCCTTTTCGCATTAATCCTTCGCGCCAAAACTCATTGTATTTAAAATTACCTCCCACATATACTGTGTATTTCTCTCCTGTTTGATGAGCCATCAACCAAACATTGTATGTGTTGATGTGTGGTTTGTAATGATGAGAGTAAATATCACCTTCTCTTACTATTCGGTTGGGATTGTTTAAATCGTTTTGGATGGCATCTGGATTATCCGGAAAGTCGCGTTCTGCAAATTGATCAACATCCAGCCAGTAGGCAGCACCTAATAAATCGTCAACCACATTGTATACATCACCTGTGTATAAATCGACATTTACGCCAGCATTTATTTTCCAGTTGTCGTTAAATGCATGTTCAATATTACTGTTGAATTGAAATTGTGAAATATCATTTCTTCTGTCTTCAACAACGTATAATGCTCGTTTGCCATCAATCCCAGATACTTCATTTCCTCCACTTTGGTTAGCTAAGTACAGCTTATCCCAGTCAATTTGTCTTACTTTTGGATCATTTCTCCACATGTCTGCTAGACGTTCTTTTTCTGCTGATGTTGTAGGGTAACTTGGTAAATTTCGGTAATAATCCGGACGAGGATCCTTTGCATCTTGCCAGTTAAGAGAAGTATAACCTCCTTTACCAAACCAGTAACCTGCAGTTGTTTTTACTTTGGTTGAGGCTGTTGGTGTCCAAGTATGCTGAAGGGTAAACAATGGTTTGTTACCACTACGTACTCTTGCATTACGTTTTTCACCATTTTGATATCCCCAGTATGGATTGTAATAATTATCGCCAACTAAATTATATACTTCCTGCATGGCTCCACCACCTACACCTCTCTCGAACGAAGCTGTTAAGGCTGTGAAGTTAATACGATGTTTTTGGTTGAATATTTTTTCGGCAGAAAAGAAAAAACTTTGAGCATCATAAAAGGTAGCTTCTTTATATCCTTCTTCGCTCCATCTGGTAGAGATGGATGCAGTGATGGCCCAATTATTATCCATTAAACCGGTTGATCCGGTTGCCATTAAGCGGTTGCGATAACTTCTGTTTGAACTTGAATAAACCAATTTAACACCAGGGCGATATTCCGATGCGTTGGTAATTACCTGAGTTAAACCTCCCAGTGGTTCGTACATGGCACCAGTTGGTGAAGCATCGGTTGTTATAACGGTATTGCGCATAACATCATTTAAACCTCCCCAGTTCGACCAGATCGGACGACCTGTTTCAGCTTCATTCATAATAAAGCCGTTAATCATTACGGTTTGTAAGTCGTTATCATAGCCTCTCATTCTGAAACGAGCCGGGCCAAATGTATAGGCTGCGGCCGAAACAAAAACATCGCGAGAAGAGCTTAATAATCCATGAATGGTTTGTGATTCCAGTGCTGTTTCACTGTCGGAATCAGTAATGGTAATAGTTGGTACATCCTGATTGGCAGTAGATAAGTTGACTAAGAAAATAGTTCCCAAATCAGTATTTCCTTCATTTGTTACGGAAGAGTGAATTGTTAAACTTCGAAATCCCTCTTTGGTAAAAGAAATTTGTACGTTTTTAACTCCATCAACATCTAATGTGAAAAATCCCGAAGCGTCGGTTGTAGATTTCGAGGAGTTGTTTAAAACTTCTACGGTAACTCCCTCAATAAATTGGTTAGAATCGGCATCTTTTACAAAGCCGGAAATGGCTGCGTTTTGTGCTAGTATATTACCCGTGAGTAATATAAAGGCCAGTAGCCACATAAATTTAGGTTGCATAAATGTGTATAATTTTAACTGTTAAAATCAAACTAAAATTTTCCTGTTGTTATTAAAGTGCAAATTAAGTAAAAAAATAAAAATAGACCGTCTGGTCTGTCGTCTATTTTGCATTAACTTAATGTCTGGTTAACATAGAATAAATATTCAATAAATGTTTGATATATTGGCATAAGCTTAAGGTAGAGATTTGTTTTTTTTATATAAAAAATACTAACTTGCGGCCGGAAAAAATGTAATAGTATGTTAAATAAATTGATGAAATTTCTATTGGTAATTCTTGTAGTTACCGGTTCTTTCACCATTGCTCAGGCGCAAACCTATAAGGCCGGGGTAATTGCCTTTTATAATCTCGAAAACTTATTTGATACCATAAATACTCCTAATGTGCGAGATACTGAATTTACTCCTTTGGGTGATAAAAAATGGGATGGTAAACGATATTGGGATAAGATTAGCAACATGGCCGAGGTTATTTCAGAGCTTGGTTCAGACAAGGGAGTTGGGGCGCCTGCTGTTGTTGGTTTGAGCGAGCTAGAAAATAAGGCTGTAATTGAAGATTTGGTTAATGATCCAAAGTTAAAACCCTATAATTATCAGATTGTACACTACGATTCGCCTGATAAAAGGGGCGTGGATGTTTGTTTGATCTATCAACCTCGATATTTTCAGGTTACCAATTCAAAATCGATTCCTTTGCTTATTTATAATCAGGAAACAGGAGAGCGAATTTATACTAGAGATCAATTGATGGTGTCCGGTATTTTTGATGGGGAGCCTATGCACTTTATCGTTAATCACTGGCCATCGCGTTATGGAGGTGAGGCCCGAAGTGCTCCATTGCGTGAAGAGGCTGCTAAATTAAGTCGATCAATAGTAGATTCCATTTGTGCGACCGATGCCAACGCAAAAGTTATTTTAATGGGGGATTTAAATGATGATCCTATTAACGAGAGTGTTACGATGTATTTGCGTGGAATTGGTAAAAAGAACAAAATGAAAGATGGAGATATGTTTAATACCATGTATAAACACTATAAAAACGGTATTGGAACACTTGCATATCGAGATAAATGGAACCTTTTTGACCAAGTAATGATTACTGAATCGTTGATGGGTACTGATTATTCAACTTATAAATTTAAATCATCGCATATATATAATAAACCAAAAATGATTGTACCTGAAGGTCGTTATAAAGGATATCCTTTACGTACTTATGTAGGCGATCGTTATCAAGGTGGTTACAGCGATCACTTCCCGGTTTATATTATATTGCTAAAAGAAATTTAGTTATTTGATATTTGTTTGAACTAAATAAAGAGAGGTCAGTCATTATGGTTGATCTCTTTTTTATTGGTATAACTGTTGAATATCAATGTAATCAGCAACTGAAGGTGTGATGAAGTAGGGGATGTTTAACCCTTTTTTTAACCATTCTCTGATTTGCGTTGATGAAATTTCGATGATAGGAGCATCGGTGATTTTAACACTTAATGGCAATGATAGGTTATTGGTCGTATAACCCGTTCGGGGATATACCAGAATGCAATAATCGCTAATAATTCGATCGCTGTCTTTCCATTGATGCACATTAACGATATTATCAGCTCCCATGATAATATTAAAAAAGCAATCGTTGTGTTCTTTTCTAAGTTCGGTTAAAGTATCGATTGTATAGGAGGGTATCGGCATCCTTGTTTCAATATCTTCCACCTTAAATTTAGGATAAGCAGCAGTTGCCAGCTTAGCCATAATTATACGTTCATCTGTATTTAATAAATCGTCGGTTATTTTGAATGGATTTTGAGGACTAACTACAAACCAAACTTCGTCCATTTCTTCGAATTCGCACATATAATTAGCTAAAGCTAAATGTCCGATGTGTATCGGATTAAACGATCCGAAGAAAAGGCCGATTTGTTTCATTTACTTTAAAAAGTTAGTTAATAACTCTTCTGTTTGTTGGATGGCGTGCTCCAAATTGTCGTTAACTACTACCTCGTCGAACTGAGAGGCAAAGCCTAACTCGTACTCGGCTTTAGCCAAACGCTCTTTAATTTTTTCAGGAGTGTCGGTGGCTCTTCCAATCAAGCGCTGCTCTAAAACTTCGATTGAAGGTGGTTGAACAAAAATACTTAATGCAGTATCGTTAAATTCCTTTTTGATATTTACGCCGCCCACAACATCAACATCAAAAACAACATTATTACCCGCATTTGTGATACGTTCCACTTCGCTTCTGAGAGTACCGTAATAGGTATCGGTATACACTTCTTCCCATTCCAGAAAAGCATCTTCGCTAATTTTATTTCTGAATTCGTCAGGCGTTAAAAAGTAATATTCGCAACCGTGTTGTTCTTCTCCTCTTGGAGCTCGACTTGTTGCTGATATTGAAAACTCGAGGTTGAAATTCTTTTTTAATAAAGCTTGTACAATAGTACTTTTACCCGAACCTGATGGTGCAGAAAATATAAGTAATTTACCTTTTTTAGTCATTCTACTTACTTTGCCGGTTAAAGAATATTGAGGATTTGCTCCTTAATTTTCTCTAATTCATCTTTCATCCTGATCACTACTTTTTGTAAGTCCGCATCGTTGGCTTTCGAACCTAATGTGTTGATTTCCCGCCCAATTTCCTGAGTGATGAATCCTAGCTTTTTACCAACAACATCACTGGCTTCTAATGTTTCGATAAAGTATTTTAAGTGGTTGGCTAAGCGCACTTTTTCTTCAGTTATGTCAAGCTTTTCAAGATAAAAGATAATTTCCTGTTCAAATCGGTTTTCGTCAACTTGTGTTTGAACAGCTACTTCTTCAAGGTTTTCTTTTATACGTGTACGAATTTTATCAATTCGTTGTGTTTCAAAATTAGGTACCTCTTGTAATAATTCGTCGATGGTTGTAATTCTCTGGCGAATATCAGCTTCTAAAGCTTTACCTTCTCTTTGGCGGAAAGCAGTTATATCTTCAATGGCATCTTCAATAGCAACGGCAATGGCTTTCCATTCATTTTCATTCAATTCGGCCAATTCAACTTTAACTGTATCGGGCAATGGCATAATTACCTTCAAAAAATCGGTGTTTTCCGAAAGACCTAAATCGGCCGATACTTGTTTTAGTTGAGCATAGTAATCTTTTATTACTTGTTGGTTTACTTTGGTGATTTTGTCCGAAGTGGCTGCCTCAACATAAAAACTCACATCTACTTTCCCTCGGGTTAGCTTTTTACCAACCGTATTACGAATTTCAATTTCTTTTTCGCGATACAAATTAGGAATACGTGTGTTTAAATCCAGCTGTTTGCTGTTCAGTGATTTAATCTCTATGTTGATTTTTTTGTTGGGAAGTTCACAAATGCCTTTCCCAAAGCCTGTCATTGAATGAACCATGTAATGTGTTTTACTTTGGCTGCAAAGTTAAGCTTTTTATTTGACTCTTATTTTTTATTTAAGAGATGTATCTCTCTTTTATGATACATTTTATTAGTCATGTTCAACTAAAAACGAGGCGTTGATGAACATTCGACTTAAATTGCCTGTTAAAGAGGCAACCTAATTATTGAAAATTATTTAAAAACTCTATGGCAGTTTATTCGATTAAGGATCTTGAAAAAATATCGGGTATTAAGGCTCACACCATTCGTATTTGGGAGCGTCGTTATAAATTAGTTGAACCTCAGCGTACTTCAACTAATATAAGGTTTTATAATGATGATGATCTCAAGCGTTTACTTAATGTTTCAATTCTTAATCAGAATGGATATAAGATTTCGAAAATTGCAGAGATGAGCCAGGCTGAATTGCGTAATAAAGTTCTGGATCTTTGTGTGGATTCGGGAAATATTGATGTTCAAATTGAAAGTTTGATGGTTGCAATGCTTGAATTAAACGAAGCAAAGTTTTCAAGTGTTTTAACTAATACTATTTTACAACTGGGATTTGAATCGACTGTAGAATCCATTCTTTTTCCATTTTTAGAACGAATAGGAGTACTTTGGCAGGCAGGAACCATTACTCCGGCACAGGAACATTTTATATCTAATCTTATCCGCCAAAAGCTTATCGTTGCAATTGACAAAGAAATGGAAAGCTTTGTTTCTAAATCGGATAAGAGCATTGTGTTTTTTCTACCCGAAAATGAGTTGCATGAAATAGGATTGTTATTTTATAGTCTGATTGCTCGAAAAGAAGGGTATAATGTAATTTACCTGGGAGCTTCGGTTCCTATTGATGATTTAAAAGTGATTATGGGAGCACGAAAGGTTGATGTATTATTTACCTCATTTGTGTCGGCAAATTCAAAAGAAGAATTAGAAGAAACTTTAGTTGAATTGGGAGAAGCTGTTGAGCAATGTCCTGTTTTTGTAATGGGGCTTCAGATAAAGGAACTTCAACCTAAAATGTCAGATCAGTTTATAAAGATACTGTCTGCAGAAAATTTTATTGATGAGTTAACTAAATTGTAGTAGTTTTAACCAACTACTCCTCTTCGTTTCCAATGTCCGGTAAAATAGTAAATTATTGATCCTACTAATCCCATTGACCATCCAATGGGAATGGCCCACCAGATACCATTAACACCAAAGTGTTTGGAAAGAAATACAGCAAAAGGAATACGAATAATCCAAAGTGAGAATAAGGTAATGAACATTGGGATAAGGGTAGCACCTGCACCTCTTAGTGTTCCATGAATAACAAACATGGTTGAGAAAATAAGGTAGAATGAACTTACAATTATTAAATAGTTATTGCCATAGTCAATTACATTAGTGTTGGTGGTGAATAATCGCATAATATGATCGCCAAAAAAGATGACAATAAGCATAACAATTAAAGATAGTCCCCATGCCATTCCTAAAGTAGCTTTTAATCCTTTTTTGATTCGATCGAATTTTTTTGCGCCTAGATTCTGACCTACAAAGGCTGATAGTGCACTTGCAAGGTTTAAAGCAGGCATAGCTGCTAAAGCATCAACCCGGCTGGCTGCGGTAAAAGCAGCAAGTACATCGGTGCCAAAATTATTGGTGATGCGAATTAATGCCATAATACCTAAGGCAACAAAGGTTTGTTGAAATCCGGTTGGTAATCCAATCTTAATACTCTTTAAAAATAGTTCTTTATCAAATTTAAATTGAAAGATATTAAATGAAATAATCTGGTGTTTACGGGTTAAGTATACAGCACCAGCTAAAAAAGCACTCGCCTGTGCAATTACTGTTGCTACTGCCACACTTTTAATACCCCAGTTTAAAACCACAATAAAAACAATATCAAGAACAATGTTCATTATGGTTGCTATCAACATAAAATAGAGCGGGGTCATGGAATCACCTAAGCCACGAAGAACTGAAGAAGTAGCACTGAATCCAAAAAAGGCAATCATCCCCAGCATAAATACATTGAAATAGCTAGTGGCCATGGGAATTACTTTTTCATCAACCTTGAGCAAGGTAAATATCTCGTGACTGTATGAAATGCCGATGAAAGTAATAACGATAGACGCACAAAATAAGAAGATAAAAATAGTATCGATGGCGCGTTTTACTTTTTCAAGATCTTTAGCTCCAAAATATTGACTGATAACAATGGTTGCACCACTTCCAATTCCAATAATAAAAGCAATTAAGGCATAAAAAATAGGAGAGGAGGCTCCCAATGCAGCTAAGGCTTCGGTTCCGATAAAGCGACCAACGATAATGCTATCTACAAAGTGGTACATCTGTTGAAGAAGATTAGCAAATACCATAGGTAGCGCAAATCTGAAAATTAATTTCGCCTCATTCCCTACAGTTAAATCCTTCATCTAAATATTGTCTTGTCGGTTATTGCTTGTTTTCTCCAATATCAGTAATGATATTTTGAAGATTACAAAGCAAACTAAAAAATGAGTGTCATCAAACAAAAGTTAGTTTGTTTTTAGGAGGAAGTTGAAAATTATGTAGTAATAAAGTATTAATATACTTTTTAGGGACGGCTGTGTTAACAACAAAAACGGTTGCACCTTTTGTGCAACCTTTTTTGTTGAATTGGGAATATAATTAAAACTGGGCACTTTCTTTCACTGCAGGAGCAAGCTCTACGGTAAAGTGCCTCATTATCGGGGCTTCTGAAATAATTCGATAACCTTGTTTGATTTCGTTTCGGCGATCAAATACATTTTTAAGGGCTACAGCAATAACATCCATATGATTATTTGTGTAGGTTCGACGTGGAATGGCCAGGCGAACCATTTCAAGTGCCGGATAGCGATTTTCTCTTGTTTCCGGGTCTCTGTCGGCAAGTAGTGTTCCGATTTCTACACCTCTGATACCCGCTTCTTTGTAAAGTTCAATAGCCAGTGTTTGTGCTACATATTCTTCCTGAGGTATTTGGGGTAGAAACTTTTTCGCATCAATAAAAATAGCATGCCCTCCAATTGGTTGTTGTATAGTTATGCCAAATTCTATTAAACGATTGCCAAGATATTCCACTTGTTTGATGCGCGTTTGTAGATATTCGAATTCCGTACCTTCGTCTAGTCCTTGTGCCAAGGCATTCATATCGCGACCCGACATACCTCCATAGGTTATAAATCCTTCGAAAATGATATTGAATTGGCTGGCTTTTTTAAATAATTCTTCTTCTTTAAGAGCGATAAAACCGCCCATGTTTACAATGGCATCTTTTTTACTACTCATCGTCATGCCATCAGCATAACTGTACATTTCTGTTACAATCTCTTTGATGCTTTTATCTGAATATCCTTCTTCACGAACTTTTATAAAGTATGCATTTTCGGCAAAACGAGCAGAATCAAAAATAACCCTGATACCATATTTTTTTGCCAGAGTATATACTTCACGAAGGTTTTGCATCGACACAGGCTGACCTCCCGAGGTATTGCACGTTACCGTTACAATAATCATTGGTATTTTATCTTTGGGGTGGGTAACTAATACATGTTCCAGCTTATTAAGGTCGATATTACCTTTAAATGGGTGTTGTAAAGTAGTGTCAAAAGCTTCATTAATGGTACAATCAATTGCTTTTGCCTTTCTAAACTCTATGTGGCCTTTTGTTGTATCGAAATGCGAGTTTCCGGGTACAACATCACCTTCTTTTACTAAAGCCGAAAATAGTACGTTTTCTGCTGCCCGACCTTGGTGAGTTGGCAAAAAGTACTCGAAGCCTAAAATGTTTTTTATGGCATTTTTTAGGTTGTAGTATGATGATGCACCGGCATAACTTTCGTCTCCTAGCATCATTGCTGCCCATTGACGGTCACTCATTGCACCTGTACCACTGTCGGTTAGTAAATCAATAAACACCTGATCGCTCCGTAAATTAAATAAATTGTATTTAGCTTCTTTAATCCAGCGTTCTCGTTCTTCTCTTGAGCTTTTTCGGATAGGCTCAATCATTTTTATCTTATATGATTCAGAAAATGGTAATTCCATAACTAATTATATTAATATCAACATCAATGCAAAAACATATCTTATTAAATAGGTTTAGGCAAAATCAAGTAAAAAGTAAAGTTGTGATGTGTATGTGCTATAATAGCAGGTTAGCAGGCAAACTCGTCCCTGTTTTTAATGTTGAGATGTATACGAAAAGATAATACTGATTGTAGCGTTAAATCCATAATCTGTTTGTTAATAGTAACAAAGTTAATGATTGTGTGATTTTAATGAAAATTCAGAGACTGATATTAGTCAATTGGAATGATATAAATTTATTGTGCTATTGTAAGCTAATCTTTCTTACAATTTGTTTTACAAAACCGCTTTAGATGTTATTTTTGTCGGTTGATAACCTAAAAGTAATTTCGTTGTGCAAATAAAAAGTTTAGAGACAAAACGTCTGTCTATCTTTATTATAGTGCTTTTCGTAAATCTTATTACTATTTTTCAAGAAGCGGATGCTCAGGTAGTACAAGGACCTGTATTTGACCAGTTATTATTGGCAAGTGGAGTAAATGCTAAAGATTCTCTTTATTGGTCAGAAAGTTATATTGCTAAATATATTCGAAGACAAATTTATGAAGGCGATATGATTGGCAAATATGCATATAATGATGTACAAAAATCAGATTATATGCCACAAACTTTTTCTCTAAAATATAAGAATACTACTTATCCGAAAATCACATACAACCCAAATGAATTTTATTCAAACTATTTAAATCAATACAATAGATATATTGGTATTAAAAAAGAAGAGGCTACATACAAGAAAACAATTCAATATACTACAAGACCTATTAATAAGGTGATTCAGCAAGCAGCGATAAGTCACCCTATGTATGTACAATATTTGTGGAATGAAATTCCGGATGTTTCTGATGTTGGGAAACGAAAGCTTAGCCGAAGGGCTGTTGAAAAAGCAATAACAACATTGCTAAAAGATACATTTAATACCAAGCCAAGCCTGGAGCAGATTGTTATTGCTAAAAGTCCATGGGAATTTGGAGGTAAGGAGAATATTCAACTTTCACAAGGTTATTTAAATAATTGGACTAAAGGGGGAGAGAGTAATATAGCACTGAGTAGTGACTTGCGTATGAATGCAAATTTTACAAAGGGTAAGCACAGTTGGGAGAACTATATTGTTCATAAAGTGGGTATTATGTCTTCCGAATCAGAATCAGGCAGAGTAAATGACGATTTAATAGAGATAAATACAAAGTACGGTTTACAATCATCAAAAAAATGGTATTATAGTTTCTTGTATAATTTTAAGTCACAGTTTTTTTATGGCTATGAAAATTCAGATAAAGAACATATTAAACCAATTTCAGGATTTTTTGCTCCTGCTTACATGTCGTTTGCTATTGGTATGGATTATAAACCAAGTAATAAATTTACCTTACTATTATCGCCTTTAACATCGAGGTTGACAGTTGTGTCGGATACTGTGAAGTTTGATCAGACACGATATGGTATAGATGAAGATAAGAAAGCGAATATTTTAAATGGTTTATCAATCGTAAATAGTTTTAATTATCAGTTAACAAAAGAGATTAATTTAACTTCGAAAGTTGACATTTTCTATGAGTATCTAAATGCTAAAGGTGAGAATCAAAAGCAAATTGATTGGGAATTGATAGTTGATATGAAAATAAATCAGTTCTTAACCACAAGGTTGTTAGGAAATTTAAGGTACTTTACAACAGAATCTGATCAAGTTCAAATACGCGAAAATTTTAATATAGCATTTCAATACCACTTTTAAGTAACTGATAAACAAATATTAAAGATAAGTTAACATTTGGATTAACATTAATTAACAAATATCCTTTTGTACTGTATTAAAAAAGGATGTACTTTTGTATTGTAAGTTTAAGGGAAAACAAAATCTTACAATTTAAAACGATAGATAAGTACTTTGTACTACAAGATATTGAGTAAGTTTTCTCATAGTTTAGGGTTAGGTTTGGTTAAAAGTTGAAAGTCGTCTTAAAGAATGCTTTAAGGCGGCTTTCTTTTTTTGTTTAATTTGAACATCTCTGTCGCTTATTGTGTTTTTGAAGTCTAAAGCCTATTTATGAAAGAAAGTAATTTAGGATACTCCAAAGATCTTCAATTTTATAAGTTTTGTGCATACGGCTTTTTCAAGAATCTACGCTTCTTCGATCCATTTTTATTATTGTTTTTTATCGAGAAAGGAATTACTTATACTCAAGTAGGTATTTTATATGGAATTCGTGAGATTAGCATAAACATATTAGAGGTTCCTTCGGGAATGATTGCAGATATTGTTGGCCGAAAAAGGGCTATGATATTTGCTTTTCTGTCATATATCATCAGCTTTCTCATGTTTTATATTTTGGACGGATTTGTAGGTTTTGCAATCGCTTTTTTCTTTTATGGTATTGGAGATGCTTTTCGATCAGGAACACATAAATCAATGATTTTAGCTTATCTGAAGAGGAAGGGATGGGAAAATCATCAAACCGCTTATTATGGACAAACCCGATCATGGTCGCAAAGAGGCGCTGCTCTTGCTTCACTAGTAAGCGCTGTTATGGTTTTTTATATAGGTTCTTATAAGTATGTATTCTTAGTTTCTATTGTTCCTTATGTAATTGATTTAGTGTTAATGATGTCTTATCCTTCTTTCCTGAATGGCGATCAAGAATTGGATAAAACAAATGTTTGGGAGTTGTTTAAAAATCATTTTTTATCAACGAAAGAAGCCTTTTCGGGTTGGAGGCCCTTTCGAATTATAACAATTACCAGTAGTTATACCGGATATTATAAAGCGATAAAAGATTATATACAGCCTATATTGGTGACGCTTACTATTGGTTTGCCATTTTTAACTGATGTTCCTGATAAAAAGAAAGCAGCTTTATTTGTGGGAATATTTTATACAATTCTGTATTTGATAAATGCATTCTTTAGTAGGAATGCATATAAGGTTGAACGATGGTTTAAAGGGGCTTTAGCCGGATTATTAACAATTCAACTTTCGGGATGGGTTTGTGGTGCCATTGCAGGAGTTATGTATGTGCAGAATTTAGAATTGCTTGCAATTGTTTTCTTTTCCATTATTTTAATTACCCAAAATGTAAGAAGACCCATTGCTGTAAAATACATCAGCAATAATTTTAATGGTAAAATAATGTCAACTGTTTTGTCAGCTGAATCGCAAAGCGAAACCATATTTACCTCTGTTTTTGCTGTGGTGTTGGGTGTATTGGTTGATAATTTCGGATTTGGTTACGGGTTATTAGTTGTTTCTGTTGTGCTGATACTGTTTAATGTTATCATACTAGTTATCAGAAAGAGGCATTGAATTTAGTTTTGATATTTACTAAATTGAATATTTAAGTAATATCCTGATGGTGAAATTATTTGTGTCAAACTCTCCTTTTCTACGATTGGTAATTCCAATGATGTTGGGTATCTGGATTTCCTATCATTACAGTATATCATTTACCATTGTTGGTGTAGCTACTGTTATTGCCTTAACTATTTATGGTTTATTTACATGGTATTATAGAGTTAAACCTAATTATCAATTGGGGTTTCTGTCAGGTATTTTAATGATAGTGTTTATGTTGAGTTTTGGAATGTTGAATTATACCATCAGGAAACCATATATTATTGAAAGTACCCCAAAAGAGTCATTTAGGTTGAGGATAAACCGTTCGGTTGGTGAAACAGAGAAAAATACCAAATACGAAGCTGTTATTTTAAGTTCGTTGCATGATTCAATAAAAGAGTATGTAGGATTAAAAGGCATAATTTATCTATCTAAAACTAACTCAATTGATGTAGGTACAGTTGTTAATGTGCACGGTAAATTATTGAATTACGGTTCACCCAAAATACCCTATCAATTTAATTATTCGAGGTATTTGAAAAATAACAGAATTGCTTTTCGGATGGTTGTTTCATCTTTTGCTATTCAGGCAAATCCTGTAAATACTTTTAATTTTGAGATATACCTTTTAAAATATAAAGAATATTTCAATAGTCGTTTAAAGCAGTTTGGAATGCAATCTGAAGAATTGGCCATATTAAATGCAATGTTTTTAGGCGATAAATTCCAGTTAACGCAAGAGCAAAAACAAGCTTTTGTTGGTGCAGGAGCTATGCACTTATTGGCGGTTTCGGGTTTGCATGTTGGTATTATTTATCTTCTTTTATCCTTTTTATTTGGTGCTGTTTTTAAGAATCGAAAAGCCGTATTTGTTTCGGTATTTGTTATGCTATGGTTGTATGCTGTTTTAACCGGTTTTTCAGCTTCAGTTTTGCGGGCCACCATCATGTTTTCGGTAATTGAAATAGGCAAGTTTTCGCAACGACGAATATCAATAGTAAATCTGTTGTCGGTATCTATGTTTATCATCTTGCTAATCGATCCTTTGTTTGTTTTTAGTGTTGGATTCTGGTTGAGTCATTGTGCTGTGGCTAGTATTGTACTCTTTTATCCTTATGTAAATAGTTGGGTGTATTTTCGTTTTCCACCTTTGCGTTGGTTGTGGTCAGTTTTGGCATTATCCCTTACAGCTCAATTAGGGGCTTTACCAATAAGTCTTGCAACATTTCATCAATTTCCTCTCTTATTTATTTTTACTAATTGGTTGTTGATACCAATAGTTACACCTGTTTTAGTTTTAGCATTGATTTGTGCAATATTGAGTCCTTTTGCCATTGTGATGCAATTGTTTGTTCCTGCTTTAAATGATCTATTAAGCTATATGAATAATGTAGCGTCGTCAATTAATGAATGGCCTTATGCATCTATTAGTCATATTTCTTTTTCTAATTGGCAAATGATTCTACTGTACGCAACTTTGATTATGGTGTTAATTCGAACAGAATCCAAAACTTATAAAAGTTTGCAATGGTTGTTGTTGGTTCTGGTGTTGTTTGTTTCGATTACGCACTTAAATAGGTTATTAAATCCACAAGAAGGGATTACGATAATAGAAACAGATAATGGAATGTTAGTAAATTATTTTAATCCGGATATAAATGAAGTATACATGGGTACTGATTTAAAGGAATCAGATGTCGGTTGGATGTTAAGTGGAATATGGTCTGAATATGGAGTAATGCAGAAACCCATTTTTTATCAAACTTGCTCCAGTGTAGATTCTATAATTGAGACAAAAAATGTGAATGGTAAGATCATATTAATTATACGCGAAAAATTAGATTTGGAAAGAGGAAGAAATGATATCCATTTTGATTATTTGGTACAAATGAGCTCCAATTATTGTTTAAATGCAGATTGGAGCAAAGGTTCTGATGAGATTATGTTCTTAGAAAAGGGGTTGAGAGCTATATGGAATGAAAAAAAATAGCGCTTAAAACCCTTGTGTTTATATACTATTGGAGAGATATTAATGGATGAGGCTGTTATTTCTATCAATATTATTTGGATATATGCCCTTATTATATCTTAATTTGCGATGTTTTTGCCTACGGGTAAACTTGGGAAAAAGAGTGTTTAATCATGAGGATTTTTATTGCAGGAGCAGGAGAGGTCGGTACACATCTGGCAAAGATGTTTTGTAATGCTAATCACGACGTCATTTTAATGGACGAGGATGAAGAGAAGCTTAAACAAGTCGACTCTCATTTTGATCTGATGACTATTGTTGGAACCATCTCCTCAATAGAGGATTTAAGAGAGGCCAATGTTAAATCGTGTGATTTATTTATAGCTGTGCCACCTTATCAGGATATGAGTATTTTATCATGTATCCTGGCCAAACAATTAGGAGCTAAAACAACAATAGCCAGGGTAAATAATCACGAATATCTGATGGAGGAGAATAAGTTATTCTTCAAAAAGCTGGGTATTGATGAATTGATTTATCCCGAGCAACTTGGTGCCAAAGAGGTAAGTGCATCCTTGAAGCAAGTGGGGACTCGCCAGATGTTTGAATTTACAGGTAGTAAATTGGTGATGTTTGCTTTGAAAGTACGTGATAATGCCTTGATTTATGGAAAAACACTAGCTGAAGTGTCGGCTATGTACGAAAAGCAGGAATATAATATTGTTGCAATACTTCGAAATGGCGTAACCATCATTCCGCGTGGAAAGGATATTATTGAGCATAATGATTTGGTATATGTAATTACTACTAAATCAGCAGTGCGTCAGGTAATGGACGATGCCGGTAAAAAGCAATTCGAAATCCGAAATGTAATGATTTTGGGAGGAAGTAGAATTGGTAAAAAGGTTGCCGAAAGTGTTGAAAACGAATATAATATTAAGCTGATTGAAATAGATAAAGAACGTGCTATTCGATTGGCCGACCAACTTTCAAATACATTGGTAATTAATGGCGATGGCCGAAACCTAGAGCTGTTAAAAGATGAAGGTATTAAAAAGATGGATGCCTTTGTTGCGGTTACCGGTAATTCTGAAGTAAATATCCTGGCTTGTCAGTTGGCTAAAAAAATGGGTGTTCCTAAAACAGTAGCTGAGGTTGAAAATATTGATTATATCGATTTGGCTGAGAATATAGGTATTGGAACATTAATTAATAAAAAACTGATTGCTGCCAGTCATATCTATCGGTATACTTTGCGTGCTAATGTTTCGCATGTTCGATGTTTAACAGCTACCGATGCTGAAATTCTGGAGTTGACTGCTCAGCCAGGATCAAAAGTAACAAAAGCACCTTTGCGTAAGTTAGGTTTACCAAAAGATGTAAATATTGGAGGTATTATTCGAGGCGAATCTGCCATTATAGCAACTGGAGATACAGTTATCGAACCCGATGATAAGGTTGTGATGTTTGCAATGCCAATGGGGATTGCTAAAGTGGAAAAAATGTTTAGCTAGTTGAATAATCGCCTATTTGTGTGCATAACCCATGTTGAATAAAAAATTTATCATTAATATACTTGGTCTTGTTCTTGTGTTCGAGGCCTTGTTTATGCTTATTTGTGCTTTAGTTGCCTATTTTTATCACGAAGGTGATGCTGGTGCCATTACATATTCAGGTTTAATTGCTTTGGTGATTGGGGGAGGTTCTTGGTTGTTAACCAGAAATGTTCCCAAAGATATGATCAAACGCGAAGGCTTTATTGTGGTTACATTGGTGTGGATTGTAATTGCTTTATTTGGAAGCCTTCCATACATACTTAGTGGTACAATACCACGTTTTACTGATGCGTTTTTTGAATCGATATCGGGTTTTACTACAACCGGAGCTTCGGTTGTTACTGATATAGAAGGTTTACCTCATGGAATTCTTTTGTGGCGAAGTGTTACGCATCTACTTGGTGGTATGGGTATTGTGGTGTTAGCAGTTGCTGTTTTACCTTATTTCGGATTTGGTGGTATGCAGTTGTTTAATGCTGAAGCCGGAGGTATAACCAATGAACAATTACACCCACGTATTGCTAAAACTGCAAAGAGTTTGTGGGGTATTTATGTGGCTTTAATTCTGCTCGAAACTGTCTTTTTAATGTTTGGAGGTATGCCATTGTTCGATGCTTTGTGTCATAGTTTCGGAACAATAGCTTCTGGTGGTTTCTCAACTAAAAATGATAGTATGATGAGCTATTCACCGTACATTCAGTATGTAGTGATTGTGTTCATGTTTTTTGCCGGAGTAAACTTTACCTTGTTTTATTTTTTGTGGAAAGGGAAGTTTAAAAAAGTCATTCAAAACAAAGAATTGCAGTTGTACTTCTTTGTGGTATTATCAGTTGCTTTATTGATTGCGGGTACACTTGCCTTATATGATAAATTTCCTGCTGAACCATCTTTTAGAGCCGCATTATTTCAGGTGGTAAGTATTGTTACAACTACCGGATTTGTGTCGGCAGATTATACAGCCTGGCATCCATATTTTACTTATGCCATATTTATTCTCATGTTTATGGGAGCATGTGCAGGAAGTACTTCAGGTGGGCCCAAAATTATGCGTCATCATATTTTGGTGAAGAATACAATGCTGGAATTTAAAAGGTTAACACATCCCTTGGCTGTTTTTTCTTTAAAGATAAAAGACAAAACAATCCCCAAAGAAGTGGTTTATAAAGTAATGGCATTTGTAATTTTATACTTCATTATATTTGTTGCCGGATCGTTTATTCTTACATTTTTGGGTATGGATATGGATTCGGCCATGGGAGCTGCAGCTACTACTATGGGAGGTATTGGTCCTGGTTTAGGAACCGTTGGACCTATGACAAACTTTTTGTCTGTACCAGAGGCTGGTAAATGGGTGTTATCTTTCTTAATGCTTTTAGGACGTTTAGAATTATTCTCTGTTTTGATACTTTTTTCACCTCATTTCTGGCGAAATAAATAAGTCTATGTATTTTTACTCGTCATTACTTGTAAAATACTAGACGATAGGAGATGTTAAATTCCCGGTTTATTTTTTTAGTACTTGGACTGCTTTTGGTAGTTGAAGGTGTTTTTATGTTGCTTTCAGCAGGCATTGCAGCTTTGTATAACGAGTATGATTTACCTTATCATCTCATTTCTTCAGCAATTTGTATTGTTATTGGAGGAGTTCTTGCCAGTATCTTTTTTAAGGCTAATAAGGATATTGGTAAAAGAGAAGGTTATTTGGTTGTTACTTCTGTATGGTTGGTTTTTTCCCTTTTTGGCTTACTGCCTTTTTGGTTAAGCGGGGCTATTCCTTCTTATACCGATGCTTTTTTCGAAACTATTTCAGGTTTTACTACTACCGGGAGTAGTATTTTAAACGATATCGAAGCCTTGCCTCATGGGTTATTGTTTTGGCGTAGTTTAATTCAGTGGTTGGGAGGTATGGGAATTATAGTGCTGTCTTTAGCCATATTGCCCTTGTTGGGAGTAGGTGGAATGCAGATGTTTATTGCTGAGGTTCCGGGGCCGGTTCCTGATAAATTACATCCTCGAATTACTGAAACAGCAAAGCGTTTGTATGGTATATACGTACTTTTTACACTTGTTGAAGCTGTATTATTGGTGATAGGAGGAATGACTCCTTTTGATGCCATATGTCACTCGTTTACAACAATGGCTACAGGTGGATACTCAACTAAACAAGCTAGTGTGGCTTATTACGATTCGTCTTACCTGCAATATGTAATGATCTTTTTTATGTTTTTGGCCGGGGCTAACTTTACCTTGTCATTTAGTGCTTTAAAAGGTCGTTTTTCTAAGGTTATAAAAGATGAAGAGTTTCAATCTTATTTTGGAATAGTAATTGGGATGAGTGCAATCGTTGCTGTTGTTTTGTACTTTACTGGTGGAGCACATGGCGTTGAGCAAAGTATTCGCGATAGTTTATTTCAGGTGGTTTCTATAATTACCACCACAGGTTATGCAACGGCCGACTATCTGTTGTGGGCACCGTTTTTAAGTATCATGATCTTCTTATTAATGTTTTTTGGAGGATCAGCCGGTTCAACAGGTGGAGGTATTAAAATTGTGCGTATTGTATTGTTGATGAAGAACAGTTATTATGAATTGAAACGTCTTGTGCATCCAAATGCAGTAATTCCTGTTCGTTATAATGATCGCGCTGTTGGTCAGGGGATCATTACGAATGTACTTGCTTTTATCGTTATTTATATGATGATTGTTGGTTTAAGTATGATTGTAATGAGTATGATGGGGTATAGCTTAGATACCTCTCTTGGGGCCGTTGCAACATCAATCGGAAATATTGGTCCTGGATTGGGAGAAGTGGGTCCGGCCTCTAACTTTTATACTATACCAACATTTGGTAAATGGTTTTTATCTATTTTAATGTTAATTGGCCGATTAGAGATTTTTACGGTTATCTTAATTTTCTCTCCCTATTTTTGGAAAGAATAAAACTATTATAAATCAATTGTACCTAAGCCCTGGCGAACTAATTCCATGTCGCCACCAGTACAATCGATTATAGTTGATGGCTCGTTACCACCATAACCTCCATCTATTACTATATCTACCATGTCGGCATATTTTTCATGAATTAATTCTGGATCGGTACTGTACTCTAAAATATCATCCTCGTCTTTTACCGAGGTCGAAAGAATTGGGTTACCAAGCAAATCAACTAATGTTCTTATAATATTGTTATCAGGTACACGAATACCAACGGTTTTTTTATTATTCTTAAATAATTTAGGAACATTGCTGTTGGCATTTAAAATAAAGGTAAAAGGTCCAGGTAAACTGCGCTTCATAACTTTGAAAATTCGATTATCCAACGGTTTGGTAAAGTCCGAAATATGGCTCAAATCATAGCAAATAAAAGATAAATTAGCTTTTTTTAGATTAATGCCTTTGATGCGGGCAACCTTTTCAACAGCTTTTGAATTGTATATATCGCAGCCAATGCCATAAATTGTATCGGTTGGGTAAATAACCAATCCTCCATTCCGCAAGGTGTCAACAACTTTTTTTAGTTCGCGTTCGTTGGGATTGTCCTCGTATATTTTTAGTAGCATAGCTTATGTATCTTGTTATATAAATTAACCTTTTAATTATTTCTTTTGCAATAGTTAAGTGCAAAAATACGCATCATTACTCAAACTTACACCAGATGTGAAAAAAGCTTATCAAATATCAAATAATACACGTGCTTAAAAAATATAAGAGTAGCTTTGTTTGTTATAATTAGTAGAAAATAATATCAATAAATAGAGAATGAAAAATTTAAAACAATTTATACTATTGCTATCAGTAGTTATGTTTTCGGCTCAGTATGCTGGAGCTTGGGGCAGTACAGGACATAGAGCCATAGCCGAAATTGCATACGGTCAACTTACAGAAGGGACAAAATCTAAAATTAAAGAAATTTTGGGTGATGATTATTTGCCTTTATTTGCTAATTGGGCTGATGAAATCAGATCGGATAAAGATAATCCATATAATAAATTGCCCCATTATGTAAATATGCCTTTAGATCAAACATATGAACAAGCAGTTAAAAATACCGATGGTGATTTAGTTACTGTGATGGCCGATATGGTAAAAATGTTGAAAGATAAAAAATCAACCCTAGAAGATAAGGCTGTTGCTTTAAAGTTTATTATTCATTTGGTGGGTGATGCCCATCAGCCAATGCATGTTGGTTTAGCCGATGATTTGGGTGGAAATAGAGTGGAGGTTAAATGGTTTTGGAAGAAAAGTAACTTGCATCGTGTATGGGATGAAGATATAATCGATTACAGCCGACTAAGTTATACTGAATTGGCCAGGTTTGCAGGTGCCCCGGATGGCAAAGATTTAAAAGATTGGGAAAAACTTTCAGTTGTTGATTGGGTAAACGAAACACACCTTATTACTAAAGATGTGTACGACAATTTGGGAGATAAAACATTTAAGTATCAATACAATTATAGATATAGTCCTGTAGTGTATAAGCAAATTCAGAAAGCTGGTTACAGGTTGGCTATATTGCTTAATGATTTGTTAGGATAAGGATTAAATAAAATCGACTTTATATAAGAAACACTCAGTCATTAATGATTGGGTGTTTTTTTTGTTTGTAATTGGTATGATTTTCAAAGAAAAGGTTAACAGTATTGGTACTTACAAATATCAAATAGTTGTAAATTTTAATTCAAACGAAAAATAAAATTAAGGAGCATGTAGGAGTGGGGAGAGCAGGATTCGAACCTACGAAGACATAAGTCAGCGGAGTTACAGTCCGCCCCAGTTGGCCACTTTGGTATCTCCCCAATAAAAAAGTATTCTGTAATTATTTTACAGAATGAGTCAATAAAAAAGCCACCTGATAAATCAAATGGCTTGTAGAGCGGAAGACGGGGCTCAAACCCGCGACCCTCAGCTTGGAAGGCTGATGCTCTATCAACTGAGCTACTTCCGCAATTTGCAATTTTTTCTGCTTCTCTTAAAAGAAAGAGCCGCTGGAGGGACTCGAACCCCCGACCTGCTGATTACAAATCAGCTGCTCTAGCCAGCTGAGCTACAGCGGCAGAAAAGTGGGGAGAGCAGGATTCGAACCTACGAAGACATAAGTCAGCGGAGTTACAGTCCGCCCCAGTTGGCCACTTTGGTATCTCCCCAATTGCATTCAATATTTTATAATAACTGTTATCATTACAACAGTTGAAACTTTCAATAAAAAAGCCACTCGAAAAATCAAATGGCTTGTAGAGCGGAAGACGGGGCTCAAACCCGCGACCCTCAGCTTGGAAGGCTGATGCTCTATCAACTGAGCTACTTCCGCATTTGTAATTGCCTTTTCTGCTATATTAAAATAGAGCCGCTGGAGGGACTCGAACCCCCGACCTGCTGATTACAAATCAGCTGCTCTAGCCAGCTGAGCTACAGCGGCAGAAAAGTGGGGAGAGCAGGATTCGAACCTACGAAGACATAAGTCAGCGGAGTTACAGTCCGCCCCAGTTGGCCACTTTGGTATCTCCCCAATTACATTCAGTATTTTAAATTTTTCCATTAACCCATTGGTTAATTTGGAGCCGCTGGAGGGACTCGAACCCCCGACCTGCTGATTACAAATCAGCTGCTCTAGCCAGCTGAGCTACAGCGGCAGGGTGGGTAAGCTACCCACATCGCACTGCTACAACCGTCTACCCTTGCTGCCGTCAGGCCCTGGGGGAATTCAACAGGAGCTAGTCGTATGGGACTTACCCGTGTTTGTGATTGCGGATGCAAAAGTAAAACAAAAGTCTTTACGTGCAAATATTCCGGGGTACTTTTTTTCATGTTAATTCGTAAGGTGGTGAAAATGAAAAACAAAATTTTTCATCTTTTTTTGATATCAACTAAAACTCGCCTTATGCTGACTCTTTTTCGAGACGTTTTTGTACTTTAGTTGAAATATAAATTTAAAACCCGATTTATGGAAAATGAAAAATCACCTTTAATTAAGAGTGGAATCAATAATGGAGTAATCTTTGGTATTATTCTTATTGTAATTAATGTGCTGTTTTATGTGCTTGTTGATATCGAAAGTATATCACTTATCGTTTTTGGGATTCTTGGTGTAGTGGTAAGCTTTATTCCTTTTGTTGTTGTGTTGGCTGTTTTAATAAAAAGATATCGGGATAAAGACCTAGGTGGGTTTATGAAATATGGAGATGGCCTTCTTTATGGAACTTTTATAACATTTATTGCAGCGGTTTTAGTTGCGGTGTATTCATTAGCATTCAATAATTTTATTGATCCGGATTACACTCGTAAGGTTCAGGAGAGTGTTACTGAAAAAACGTTGGCTTTTATGGAGTCGAGTGGTGTTCCTCAGTCCGAAATTGATAAACAAATGGAGAAGTTGGATGAGAATGTTCAAAGCCAAATTGATGATGCCAAGTTTATGGGACCAGTTAAATCAATTTTATGGTCGACTATTATGGGTTTCGTAATTTCTCTTATCTTAGCTGCCATCTTCAAGAAAGAAAAACCAATATTTGAGACGCAGGTCGAATAGAGTATGGATTTATCAATTATAGTACCATTATATAACGAAGAGGAATCGTTAAAAGAATTAATTAGTTGGATCCGACGAGTAGTTGACTCGTTGGATCTTTCTTATGAAATATTGTTTGTGGATGATGGAAGTTCTGATACTTCATGGAAAGTGGTTGAAGAACTGAAGCAGACAAATTCGATGGTGCGAGGTATTAGGTTTAGGCGTAATTACGGAAAATCAGCAGCCTTGTATTGTGGTTTTGATGCAGCCGAAGGTGATGTGGTAATTACTATGGATGCCGACTTACAGGATAGTCCGGATGAGATACCCGAATTATTCCGCATGATAAAGGAAGAAGGTTTCGATTTGGTTAGTGGTTGGAAAAAGAAACGATTTGACCCAATAGGAAAAACATTACCAAGTAAGCTATTTAATCGTACAGTTCGAATGGTGTCCGGAATTAAATTGCATGATTTTAATTGTGGATTAAAAGCATATCGAAAAGAAGTAGTGAAAAATGTTGAGGTGTACGGCGAGATGCATCGTTATATTCCTTTAATAGCTAAACAAGCCGGATTTTCGAAAATTGGAGAAAAGATTGTACAGCATCAGGAGCGTAAATATGGAGTTTCAAAATTTGGGATAGAACGTACGATTAAAGGATTTTTGGATTTGATGTCGGTTACGTTTATATCTAAATTCGGAAAACGTCCCATGCACTTATTTGGTGCGTTAGGTACTTTAATGTTTACAGTCGGTTTTGGTTCTGCATTGTGGCTTGGTCTTAGCAAGCTATGGTATGTATATCACAAAATATCTGCTCCACTTGTAACAAGTAGTCCGTATTTTTATATTGCTTTAACCTGTATGATGCTAGGAACACAGCTTTTTTTAGCAGGTTTTTTAGGTGAATTAGTGTCGCGTAATGGCTCAGAACGAAATAAATACCATATTTCAGAAAAAATAGATTAATGGAATTTTATAGTAATATAGTAGACGCTTACGATCAGCTGTTTCCCTTTAACGAGAAGCAGCTTTTATTTGTTGAAAAAGCTTTGAATGGTCAGCTTGCGCAGAAATCCATTTTGGACATGGGGTGTGGGACTGGATCATTGGCGATTGCATTGGCTAGAAGAAGTGCAAAGGTGAGAGCTTTTGATTATGATGAAAAAATGATTGAAAAAGCGGAAGAAAAGCGTCCGCAAGCTCTGGATCTTCAGTTTAGGCAAGGAGATATGAGTACTGCTTTGGGAGATTATTCTTCAATTCTTTTTGATGCGATTATTTGTGTGGGCAATACTTTGGTACATCTCGAAGAACAAGCAGATGTGCTAAAGCTATTCTGGAATATAAAAAAGCAGTTAAAGCCGGGTGGTAAATTTATCTTTCAAATTATAAATTACGATCGAATTCTTAAGGATCAGGTTGATCATTTGCCAACAATCGAAAATGGAGATTATACCTTTGCTCGCAACTACTCACTAAGGAGAGATGGTAAAATTAATTTTACAACGTCATTAAGTTATAAAGGAAATGCTGTGAGTGATAATGAAGTTATATTATTGCCATTACAAAAATCGTGGTTGGAGCAGCCTTTAAAAGATTTGTTCGCATCAGTTGAGTTTTATGGAGGATTTGACTCTTCAGAATGGACAGAAGAATCCTTTTATACAATTGTTGAAGTGACTTTATAGTTGTTTGAGCATTTGTGCTACTTTTTGATCGATGGGGAAAGTGAGATCTTCTGGTTTTAACTGATCTATACTTACCCATCTGAAGCTTTGGGCGCCTTCAGTTGGTTGAATATCAAAAATTTTTGAGGTGGTTTTAATATTTTGCCACTTATAGGCTTTAATCAGGTAGTAGATAGATATAAGCTGAATATCTTCAAAAAATAATGCTTTTTGGAAGTAATCGGTAGTGTAAAAGTGTGATGTTATTTCAATATCCAAATTCAGTTCTTCCCGAAATTCCCTCTTCAGACATCCTATTGTTCCTTCTCCATATTCTAATCCGCCACCCGGAAATTTACTCATAAACATATTCATTCGGTATTCGTCGGTTAGTAAAACCTCATTGGAAGGGTTTACTAATAAACCGTATACGCGAAGGTTGAATGGGCGATGGTAAGTCATATGGGAATGAAAAAACACCGGGCCTTAATGTAAACCGCGAGCAAGGCTATGCGTAAGTGGCCCGGTGGGTTAAACAAAAATTTGTTGTTTTACAAATGTAATGATTTCGTTTGCATCTTTGGGATGAAACCAATGCATTTCTTTATCACGCCTAAACCACGAAAGTTGTCTTTTGGCATATCTGCGCGAATTACGTTTGATAAGATCAATTGCTGTTTGTGCATCGTATTCACCATCCAATGGGTAAATATCTCTTTATATCCAACGGTGTTAAGTGCGTTGATATGCTTTAAGTGATAAAACTCTCTGGCTTCTTCAAATAAGCCGTCCTTTACCATTTGATCAACACGAAGATTAATTCGATCGTATAGTTCTTCGCGCTCCATATCCAGCCCAATTTTAATAATATTAAATGGGCGTTGGCGGGTGGAGTTGGTTCTAAGACTGCTGTATGGTTTACCTGTCATTAAGCAAACTTCAACTGCATGCATAACGCGTTTGTGATTTTTTAAATCTACTTCGTTGTAAAAATCAGGATCCAACATTTTTAATTGCCTTCTAATAGCATCTAATCCTTCTTTTTCATACATATCCATTACTTCCTGGCGAAGTTCAGGATCTATGGTTGGCAGATCGTCAATGCCCTTGGTAACAGCATCTATATACATCATCGATCCACCTGTTAAAACGATCGAGTTATGATCTTGAAAAAGTTGTTCAGATAGTTTAAGAACATCTTGTTCGAATTGCCATGCATTATAATAGTCGTTGACCGAATGTGTGCCCACCATATGATGCGGAACAGCGGCTAACTGTTCTTGGGTAGGTGCTGCTGTTCCTATTTTTAGTTCCTTGTAAATCTGACGACTATCGGCTGATATTATTTCGGTATTGAATTGTTTAGCAAGCTTTAAAGCGGTATCTGTCTTTCCAATACCGGTGGGGCCAACTAATACTACCAAGTGTTTTGTCATTTGCTTAGCCTGGAGTAATTAGTAATAATCGGGATCTATATTGTCAAGATCAATATCATCCAGTGAAGAAAAATCTAAAGAGTCTAATGATCCATCAAACTCATCTTCGTGATAATTAATTTGTTCTTTTCTGATGTTACCAGTAAGGTCGCCTATTTGAATTTGTTCAGGAGCTTCACCTTCGTTTTTATAGCACATCGGTTTCTCCAGATTTCCATCAGCTGTTTCAATTACTTCCATAAAGAAGGCTCTTTCTGAAAAGAAATCGAAAACATAAAGCATGCGCTGTCCTACTTCGTGCAAGTATTCGGTTAATACGGTATCTTGCATTGTACGTAACATAGCAGAATCAATTTCTGCCATATCAAAAAGTGTTATTTCAGTTTCCTTGTTCCACTCTTTGTCAGTTGTAAAAAAAGAAGCCATCTGACTGGCATCGTATTTTAATAACTCTTGAATAAAATTATGGAGATCAGCAAAAGTGAGCTGGTCATCAACAGCAATCTCCTTCACAAAATCGTCCTTCTCGTCTGATAATAATCTAAGGTAAATAATCATGAATCCTCAGTTTTTTTGTTGCGTGCTTGTTGTCTGACGTGCAAAAGTACGAAAAAAGTATGGTTCTTGCTTTCAATTTTTGCTAGTCAGATTTGCAATAGTAACGATTGTGGGTTGAGTTGGTTTCAATTAAGTGATGATTTATAAAATATAGATGGTAGAATGGAACGATTTAAGGTTTTGATTGTTGTTTTTTGAAGAGTTTATTAGTGAGTGTTTCCGAATTTTAAAGTTTAATAAAAAATATTACTAATGAGTTTAAAATCAATTTATTTAAGTCTGACCTTGGTGGTGTTGGTTGTGCTTGTTTCGTGTGGTACAAAATCATCAAAATCACAAGTGTCAGTAAATAATGAAGAAATGTCAACGCAAGTTGTTCAAAATGAAATGGGAGAGTTGACTTATAAAAAGCATTGTATGGTGTGTCATCAGCGCGATGCAACTGGTATTCCTAAAATGTATCCTCCTTTAGTTGATAATAACGTTGTTTCGGGTGATAAAGTAGAGTTGATAAAGATATTATTAAATGGTATGTCGGGAGAAATTGAAGTGAATGGTGAAAAATATAATGGAGTGATGGCGGGATATCGGAATCTATCTGATAATGAATTAGCTTCGGTTTTGAATTACCTGCGGTCGGGTTTTAAAAATGATGCGGAAGAAATTACTCCTGTTGAAGTAGGGGCATTGAGGTAGTTAAATGATGAATTTTATTACCTATTTTTACGGCTGGCAATAAAAATAAAGGTTCCCAAATGGAAAAAAGTAAAAAAGGGTTTGTGACCCGTTCGTTACATACTGCGTATCCCAAAAAAGATGCTTATGGTTCATTGCATATGCCAGTGTATGATAGTGTGGCATATGAGTTTGAAAGTGCAGAGTTGATTGAAGAAGTTTTTTCGGGACGGAAGTTTGAACATGCTTACTCGAGAACATCTAATCCTACGGTTGAATATTTCGAACATAAAATGAAGGCGGTAACCGGAGCGCATGCTGTTGTGGCAATGGCATCGGGGATGGCTGCTATTTCAAATGCTTTAATTAGTATGGTTGAGGCGGGGGCAAATATTGTGGCTTCAAATCACCTGTTTGGACATTCGTATGCCTTATTAAAAGAGACGCTTCCTTCCTTGGGAATAGAGGTTCGATTTGCAGACATGACGAGTGTGGATGAACTTGCAAAAGTTACTGATGATAAAACCAGGGTTTACTTTTTTGAAACCATTACTAATCCACAGCTCGAAATTGTTGATATGGAAGCATTATCTGCATTTGCAAAAGCTAAGAATGTAGCTGTTGTTGCTGATAGTACAATTACACCTCCATATGTTTTCGAATCGAAGAAATGGGGTATTGATGTAGAGGTTATGTCTACAACTAAGTTTATTTCAGGTGGAGCTGCTGCTTTTGGCGGTATTGTTGTTGATAATGGTACTTTTGATTGGTTGTTAATGCCAGCTTTAAAATCGTGGTATGGAAAATATGGTAAGAATGCTTTGGTGACTCGCATCAGAAAAGAAATATTCCGACATCTAGGTGCTTCAATGACGGCTCATACTGCTCATTTTATGAATCTGGGTTTGGATATTATGGCTTTGCGTGTTGATAGATGTGTTGAGAATTGTATTGCATTGGCTGATTATTTCGAGAAACATCCTAAAGTCACATCTTATAGTTATCCCGGGGTGAAGTCACACGAGGGATATGAGCTGGTACAAAAACAATTTAGCGGTAAGCCTGGAGCTGTCATGACTTTTGATTTAGAATCGCAGGAGGCTTGTTATCAATTTTATAATAAATTGGAGTTGATTCGAAGGGCAACTAATTTAAATGATAATAAAACTTTAGCAATTCATCCTGCATCAACTATTTATGCTGAGTTTTCAGAAGCAGAGAAAGATGAAATGGGTGTTCGCTCTACAATGATACGATTGTCGGTGGGAATTGAAGATATTGATGATTTAATTGATGATTTGAACCAGGCTCTTGACTTCTAAGATTATCAATATTCATAAAGTTTTTTTACTAGCCTCGCTTTTGTTTTTGTCTCAGTGGGTTAAATCGCAAGATGATACTACTAAGGTAAATTTTTTGGAGTGGGGTGTTGGCTTGGCCGAAGATGTGTTGGATTTTGTAACCTGGGAGAAGGGGAGACATGTTGTTTCAGTATATCCTGCAGTGGGGTATTCGCCCCGGACGGGTATTGAAGTAGGTGTAATGCCGGTATGGAGGATTGAATCTGCAAATCAGAAGCTGAGCCGGCCAACTACTCTTGCAACCTCTTTTCAGGTTTCGACAAAAGGAATGTATGAGGCTAAGTTGGATTTAATCTCTTATTGGAAAAATAACTGGACATTCTGGTCAAAGCTTCAATATTTGTTTCTTCCTGATGAGTTTTTTGGAATAGGTAATGGTTTAAAACAAGAGCCGTATTCTCAGTATGATTTAAATTCATTTGTTTTTTCAGCCGATGTGGCCAAGGGGATTGGAGATAAGTGGTTTGTTGGACTTCGGTTAGATTTAAATAAGAATGCTCAGGATAATATTGAAGGAGATTTATTAAATGCCGAAATACCCGGTTTTGAAGGAGGTTGGGCGAATGGTTTAGGGCCTGTTTTGATGTTTGATAATAGAAATGATGTGTTGTATCCTTCAAATGGTTGGTTGATCGTGGGATCATCTCTTCTTTATCGAAATTACCTAGGAAGTGATTTTGATTTTAATTTAACTTCAATTGATGTTCGACGGTATATATCTGTGATAGATGATAAAAGTATCCTGGCTTGTCAGGCTGTATTTTCTGCTTCATCTGGAGATATTCCTTTTTATAAAATGCCATCGGTGAGTGGTAAGTATAATTTGAGAGGCATACCGCATCCATATCGATATATTGATAAAAATAGCTGGTTTACACAAGCTGAATGGCGACAGAAGGTGTGGTGGCGAATTGGAGCTGTTGCTTTTGGTGGTGTTGGTAGGGTTATACCTGATTTAAAATCCTCGTGGTTTACTAATTTACATGCCATTGGTGGCGTGGGACTTCGATTTCAGGCCTTGCCCGAGGATGGTCTTAATTTTAGAATTGATTATGGTTTCTCAAATCATAATGAAAAAGGCTTGTTTTTTACTATTCGTGAAGCTTTTTAGAATTAAAATACTTAAATAATAGGATAAATAACTAAAAACATACTCAAAAAGTATGAATAAAATTACAATCTACTATTGTTGGTTATTGTATTGATATACATTTATTTATAAATAAATAATACTAAATAAGTATGATAAAGTAGGTCTTCGGTATTTGCACAATATAAATCATTGAATCATATTTGCCTATGAAAATAGTAAATGAATAGGATATGTTTCCAAAGAAGGTATATTATGGATTAAGATTTATTTTGGCTTTGGCAATTCTTCCTGAGGGGAGTTTAAGAGGTGTGGCTGAAATTGCAGAGAATGAGGATTTACCATTGAAATTTCTTGAGGCTATTGCTGTTATTCTTCGTAAAAAAGGTATTGTTGATGTGAAGAGAGGTGCAGGAGGAGGTTATTTTTTAGCAAAGCCTTTGAAGAATATTAACCTGTATGATTTGGTAAGTGTGTTGGATGACAAAATGGAAAAACCTATAGAATCAGAAGGAAATAATGCAAACAAAGCAGCAGGCTTGTTCTTGCAAGAAGTAAAAAGTGATTATGATGAGGTGTTAAGGTCGTATACTTTGGATAAGTTAAAGGCTCATTACACCGAAGAAAACGATCACATCATGTATTATATTTAAGTATTGATAACCATAAAACATTAAAATAATGAGTAAAATAGCAGAAAACGTTACCGCATTAATTGGTAATACACCATTAGTAAAAGTAAATAAGTTGGCAGAAGGAGCAGCTGCCGAAGTAGTGGCCAAACTTGAGTTTTTTAACCCTGCCAGTTCGGTAAAAGACCGTATTGCATTTGCAATGATTACCGATGCCGAAAAAAGTGGTAAGATTGATAAAGATACAGTATTGGTTGAACCAACTAGTGGTAATACAGGGGTAGGTTTAGCTTTTGTAGCAGCAGTTAAAGGTTACCGTTTGATTTTAACTATGCCGGAAAGTATGAGTATTGAGCGCAGAAAGCTATTGAAAAAGTTTGGTGCTGAATTAGTACTGACTCCTGCTGATAAAGGAATGAAAGGTGCTATTGAAAAAGCCAGTGAATTGGCATCCGAATTACCAAAAGCATTTATTCCACAGCAGTTCAATAATGCTGCGAATCCGGAGATTCATCGTAATACAACCGCTTTGGAAATTTGGAACGATACCGATGGTAAAGTTGATATTTTTGTAGCTGGTATTGGTACGGGTGGTACTATTACAGGTGTAGGTGAAGTGTTGAAGCAAAAAAATCCGGATGTAAAAGTGGTTGCTGTTGAGCCTGAATCTTCTCCGGTACTGTCAGGAGGAAACCCTGGTCCGCATAAAATTCAAGGTATTGGAGCTGGATTTGTACCAGGTGTTCTTAATACAGAAGTATACGATGAAGTTGTAAGAGTATCAAACGAAGATGCTGTTGAAACCGCTCATAAAGCGGCTGTTTCAGATGGTATTTTGTGTGGATATTCTTCGGGAGCAGCTTTGTGGGCAGCTATTGAAGTGGCGAAACGACCAGAGAATAAAGGAAAAAGGATTGTTGTTATTTTACCTGATACTGGCGAGCGTTATTTAAGCACTTTTAATATTGATTAATAAAAATAGTAATCAAAGGGTATTGTTAACCACTTTTAGGTACCCTTTGGTTTTGCAAAACATTAACGATAAAAGTCCAGTCATGATCCTTCCTTTACAGGTTATCTTTCATCTCGATAAACGAATGCCCTGATGGGCTCTTCTTTCCTAGGCAAACAAATAGGTTTGCAGTTTCTTATTATTAACCTGAGTTCGATTTAAATTTTAAAACTCAGATTGAAATAAAGAACTGATTTACAATGAATAATTTAAGAGTAATAGTGAACTGTTGCGATGAAATTTGAAGCAGTTAATCAGTTATTTATTCAAAGCTTGCTAATTTCCACTTACAAACAGCAATTTTCTTCGTGCAATCGACTCAAAATAGCCCGCTATTCTTTCGTCAATATACACTTGAAACTAACTATTTGTAAGCGTTTTGAGTTCAAAATTTTACGTCGAACTCAGGTTGTTAGTTTTTTTTAATCGACGAGTCATCGTCATGGGATCGTATTATCTAAACTGAAGTAAATGTCAAAGTCAACAGATAGCGCAGTTCTGCCATTAGAATTATTGGGCAAGGCTGATGAATTAATTAAAGGTTTGTCAAAAGACCAACTGTTATGGTTGGGAGGTTATTTATCGGGTCTGGGCCTGCAAAACGAATCAAATAATAGTTCTGATCAAACTGTGCATGAGGAGCCAGTTGCAGAAGCAACCCTTAGTGTTTTAGTCGGATCACATTCCGGAAATTCAAATATAGTCGCTTCTTATATTGCTGATAATGCAAAAGCAAATGGAGTAAAGGCAGAAGTATTTGATATGGCTGATTATAAAGTAAAGGCTTTAAAAGATGAAAAGAATGTATTGGTGGTGGTCTCAACTCAAGGAGAAGGTGAGCCACCTGCGGCTGCAGAAGAATTACATCGTTTACTGGATACTAAAAGAGCCGGTGATTTATCCGGAGTTAATTTTGCGGTGGTTGCATTAGGAGATAGCAGTTATAAAAAGTTTTGTCAAACCGGAATTGATTTTCATGAGCGATTGGTAAAACGAGGCGCCAAAGCACTGACCGAAGCTGTTTTGTTAGATGTTGATTTTGAAGATCAATTGGATGGTGTGGCTGCCAATGTGGTAAGGATTTTTGGTAGTTCAACATCCACTGTTACAGCTAAAAGTAAGCCAATAGTTACTAAACCGATACCCGGAACTGAAATTTATCAGGCCGAAGTATTGGAGAAGGTATTACTAAATGGCAGAGGTTCCGCAAAAGAAACTTACCATGTAGAGTTGTCGCTCGAAGACTCGGGTTTGCAATACGAGCCAGGTGATGCACTGGAGGTTTATGCAATAAATGATGAAAAGTTGGTTGATCAGATTATTTCAAAATTAAAATTAGCTCCTGATGAAGTGGTGAAGGTTAAGGGTGATGAGTTAAGATTGAAAGATGCCTTGCAATATCATCGTGAAATTACTGTGGTTACGCTTCCGGTTATTAAGAAGCTGTCGGCTTACGTAACGGAATCAGATCTTAATACTTTGCTTGATAGTATTGATGAGTTGGATTCGTACCTCGATGGCCATGATTTACTGGATGTGTTATTCGATTTTGCTTTTAATCTTAATGCGCAGCAGTTGGTAGATGCATTACGACCGTTGGTTCCTCGAGCTTATTCGGTGTCGTCGTCGCAGACCGAGGTTGGTGAGGAAGTTCACTTAACGGTTGGTGCTGTTCGTTACGAAAAAAACAATCGCCTTCACGAAGGAGCTTGTTCTGTGTTTTTGGCCGATCGTGCGGTTGTTGAAGACAAAGTTGGTGTAAGAGTTAAACGGAACGAAGGATTCAAATTACCAGAAAATGATAAGCCAATTATTATGATAGGACCCGGAACGGGTGTGGCACCTTTCCGCTCATTTATTCAGGAAAGAGCAGAAAAGGAAGCTTCGGGAAAGAACTGGTTGATTTTTGGAGATCAGCATTTCGAAACTGACTTTTTATATCAGGCTGAATGGTTGAAATATCGTTCGAATGGAGTGTTGAATAATATTGATGTTGCTTTCTCGCGCGATCAGCAAGAGAAGGTTTATGTGCAGCATCGATTATTGGAAAAGGCTCAGGAAGTTTATAATTGGCTTGAACAAGGAGCTTATATATATGTATGTGGCGATAAAGATTATATGGCCAAGGATGTGCGTGCTGCTTTTGTTGAAATACTTAGTAAGCAGGGAAATATTAGTGAAACAGAGGCTGAGAAAAAACTGCTTGAACTTCGAAAGTTAAAGCGTTATCAGGAAGATGTGTATTAATTGTAGTAAAGCAGTAAACCTATTATCATGACTAAATTGAAAGATTTACCACAACCTCAGGAATGGAAGCCATCTGAGGTGGAAATAATAAAAACAAAGAGCAATTTTTTAAGAGGAAGCCTTGTTGAAAGTCTGGATGATCAAATCACCGGGGCCATTGCAGCAGACGATACTCAGCTTATTAAGTTTCATGGGAGCTATCAGCAAACCGATCGCGATTTAGACGATGAACGAAAAGGGCAAAAGCTCGAACCTTTGTATAGCTTTATGATTAGAGCCCGTGTTCCAGCTGGTGTTTCAACGGCATCTCAGTGGGTTGCTATGGACGAATTATCAGTTAAATATGGTAATTCAACCATGAAACTAACCACGCGCCAGGCTTTTCAGTTGCACGGTATTATCAAGCGAAATCTTAGAACCACAATGAAAGGTATTAACGACTCGTTGCTCGATAGTATTGCAGCTTGTGGTGATGTAAATCGTAACGTGATGAGTACTTCTAACGAAGGTTTATCGCCGGTGGTGGGTGAGTTGGCAGACTTTGCGCAAACAATAAGCGATCATCTGCTACCTAAAACAACTGCATATCACGAAATATGGTTGAATAAAAAACTATTGACCGAAGGGCTGGTTGATGAAGAGCCGATTTTAGGAAAGACCTATTTACCTCGTAAATTTAAAATTGCCATCGCGGTTCCTCCTTATAACGATACCGATGTTTTTGCCAATGATATTGGTTTGATCGCCATTGTTGAAAACGATCAGCTATTGGGATACAATGTTGCTGTAGGTGGAGGAATGGGTAAAACATATGGAATGAGCGAAACTTATGCTCGCCTGGCCGATGTGATTGGTTATATTCCTAAAGAAAAAGCATTGGAAGTAATTGAAGAAATTGTGAAGGTGCAACGCGATTATGGTAATCGATCGAATCGCAAGCTGGCGCGATTAAAATATACCATCGACCGATTAGGGATAGATAATTTTACTCAGATATTACATCAACGATTGGGCTACCAATTAGAAGATTCAAGACCTTATGAATTTAAAGGTAATGGTGATGTTTTTGGATGGAAGAAGGCCGCCTCGGGTAAATGGTTTTTAGGCTTGTATGTTGAACACGGACGAGTTAAAGATACCGAAAAGTACAAGCTTAAAGAGGGGCTGCGAAAAGTTGCAGAATTAAATGTGTGTGATTTCCGATTAACCGGTAACCAAGGTTTGGTATTGGGTAATATCGATGATAAAAATAAAGCGAAGGTGCAAAGTGTATTGGATGAATATAGCATTGGTGATGGAGCAAAGTTTACCGGATTGCGCAAGCATGCATTGGCTTGTGTGGCCTTAAATACCTGTACCATGGCTTTCGCCGAAGCTGAACGATATCTGCCGTCGTTAATTGATAAACTGGATGTTATTCTCGAAAAATATCAACTTACTAATGATGATATACTAATCAGAATGACCGGTTGTCCTAACGGGTGTGGTCGTCCCTTTTTAGGTGAGATAGGTTTAGTTGGACGTGCTCCCGGAAGGTATAATTTATACTTAGGTGCTGGTTTTTCGGGCAATCGTTTAAATACGCTTTATAAAGAAATGGTTAACGAAGAAGAGATTCTGAGTTTATTAGAGCCCTTGTTAAAGCAATATTCCGAAGAACGAAATGAGGCAGAGAAGTTTGGTGATTTTGTTATTCGAAAAGCAATTGTGAATCCAGCCAAAGAAGTAAGTGTGATAAAGTAATAAGGGGAAGATGAAAGAAAAACCATACAGAAGTATCATCAAAACTATTTCGTGGCGAATTACCGGAACCATCGATACATTTTTGGTTTCGTACCTCATTACTGGTAAAGTTGGTTTGGCAGCATCTATCAGTGGAGTCGAGGTATTTACCAAACTACTTCTTTATTATCTGCACGAAAGGGTATGGAACAATATTAAGCTGGGTAAAGAGAAGTTAGCTGATCCGGAGTATCAGATATAAGTAATCATTAAAAACACTAAAGGTCATGAATTTTTTACCGGTTTCAATAGATATAGAACGAGAGTCGATTTTGATTATAGGGGGAGGTAAAGTTGCCATTCATAAAATAGAATCGCTCGAAAAGTTTACCCAAAATATTAAAGTAATTGCATTGGAGGTGGTGGATGAAATCAGAGAGAGAGGTTTTATTCAAATTGTCGAAAAAGCATACGAGCCAAGTGATTTACAAGGGCATTTGTTGGTGTATGCAGCCACTAATAATCATGAATTAAACAGCCAGATAAGAGCCGATGCTCTCAATTATCGTTGTTTGGTTAATGTGGTGGATAAGCCCTCAAACTGCGATTTTATCTCGCCTGCTATCTATAAAAAAGACCAAATGGCCGTAGCTGTTAGCTCTAATGGCGAAAATGTTTACGCCGCTATTAACTGGCGAAATGCCATCAGGGAGTTGGGCGATAGGAATCAACTGCCCCAAGTAAAGACCAAAGAAGAATTACGCTTTTAATATTAACATCAAAAACGATCAGTCATGTACGAAATCATCTTAAAAAGTTACGAGCCGGTTTCGCAAAGTATTCTGTCGGAGATAGAATTTGCTTTGCCTGACAGCGCTGTTATTCAGTTGAATCATGCCAATCCTAAAAAACAATTAGGAACTGAAGAGTTAATGATGTTGTGCATGGGTGATGTTGATTTGGCTTTGGTTAAGTGGAATAAGATTGCCACAAAGCTTCCGGATGAATTTAAAATTCAGGCCATCTTAAATAATGGCGATGATGATCCGTTGGTACTTATTTCGCTAAAAGAAAATCAGCTTGATTTTTGGAAGATTGATCAACGACGTTTTTATGGTAAAGTTTATATAGCTGGCTTTGGTCCAGGTAATCCCGAGTTGTTAACGCTTAAAGCTCATCGCTTGCTTCAGCAGGCCGACAGTATTTTTTTCGACGATTTAATTGATCATACTTACCTCGATCAGTTTAAAGCCGAAAAAGTATATGTGGGCAAACGCAAGGGTAAACATAGTGCTTTGCAAGGCGATATTAATGAGCTGTTGTATAAAGCAGCAGTGCGAGGTAAAACGGTGGTACGTATAAAAGGCGGCGACCCATTGATTTTTGGACGTGGTGGAGAAGAGTTTCGGTATTTGCAAAAGCGATTTGTCGAAGCTGAAATAATTCCTGGTGTTACCGCTGCTTTGGCAGCATCGGCCGATGGTGTTATTCCGCTAACATGTAGGGGGGTGAGTACATCGGTTGCTTTTGCATTGGGCCATGATGCTATCAATAATAAATTGCCTAAAGCCGACACCTTGGTTTTTTATATGGGAGCAGGGCAGCAGCAAAAGTGGGCGCAACGTTTGATAAATGAAAAATGGCCGGCTAATGTACCGGTGGCTGTGGTTCGAAATGCGTCGTTGCCCGATAAAGAAATTAAAAGATATACTTTAGGCCAATTACAAAGGGCCGAAAACGTTTTGCCTGCTCCATCGGTGGTAATTGTAGGCCACACGGCTACCGATGATGTAAATAAATTGGGGCAAAATTGGCTGTACACCGGCACTAATGTAAACGATTATAAAGGAGGCGGAAGAGTGGTGCATAATCCAATGCTGGCCATTCGATCAGTTGAGCCAACTCAATGCCAGATTGATTTGATTAATAATTTACACTCATTTGATCGATTGGTATTTGCTACTCCGTTTGCGGTAAGTGAGTTTTTTAAAACCTTGAATCAACTGGGATACGATGCCCGATATTTAAGTTCGATAAAAATATCATCAGTGGGACCGGCAAGTTCGCAAAAGCTAAAAGAGTATGGTATAAATGAGTGCCCTGTGTCTGATAAATATACTACCGAAGCCGTGCTGAAGGCTTTTGATGAGATAGGTGTTAAAGGCGAGCGAATAGTATTGCCAAGTTCAACACAGCGATTAGAGAATTTACCAGAAGGTTTACGTCTGCTGGGTAATCGGGTTAAGGAATTGTGTTTGTACGATAATATTGTTCCCGAAAGTACCGTTCGTCATAACTTGGATGAGTTTACCGGGGTAGTTTTTACTTCGCCTACAACGGTTCGTCATTTTTTTGATTTTTATGGTTATTTCCCCGACCATTTAATTCCGGTATGTAAAAGTAAGTCGGTCGATAAGGTTTTTAAAGAGTTGGCATATGGCGTTTTGGCTAGCTAAAAGCACTTATTGTTTAACTATAATTTATTAGATTCCGGATTAATTTTAAATGATGCGGGGAAGATAAAAATGAGATGCGCATCTAAAAGCCGTGAGATGCGCATCTCGTTTACTTATGCACTGCATCTCGTGTGTCTGAGATGCGCATCTCTGTAAGTCTTGGTGGTAAAGGGTTCTGGAGGGCACTACTGAGAACTAAGTGGATATAGTGTGTACATGTGAAAATTTATATTGATTAATAGCTAAGTAAGTTAATTAAATGTATATCGCAAGGTAATACCATAAGTTCGCGGATCGCCTAAAACGGCTGCATAGTGGCCTGCATTTCCTCCGGCAGGTAATAATTGTTCGAAGTAATTAGTGTTAAAAAGGTTGCGTCCCCATATAAAAGTGGTAAATCCTTTGCTGGTTCTGAATCCGATTCTGCTATTGATAAGCGAGTATCCATCAATATTCAAATATCTTGATGCCGATGGGCTCGATGAAAAATCAGATCGATAAAAGATATCAGCACCCAAAAAGTATTCACCATTTTTAGTCATCAAACTACCATTTTGAAACAATTCGATATTACCGGTTACGGCCCATTTTGAAATACCCGGAAGAACTTCTCCCGATATATCTTTATAATCAGCACCTCCTGTTTCTTCTAGCGGTACAGGGGCATTCTTAAATGATTTATATCGGCCATCGGTATAACTTATCGAGGTTGAAACTCGGAAAAAGCTTGGATGATTATAACTGAATTCGAATTCGACTCCATCTACCTGCACTTTTTCGGCATTAGCCAGATAACCACGCGTAACACCTAGTTCAGCCGATCTAACATTGGTTTGATAATCGTTAATATGGGTAGAGAATGCGGTAATATTTAGGGCAACGCCTGTCCGCGGGTTTGATTTGAAGCCAACTTCGTAATGATTTACTTTTTCGGGTTTTACTTCGGCCAGTTCAAGTAAGGGCTCGCCATTTTCCGAAGGTATCCCGCCAAGGTTTAATCCAACAGGTTTAAAGCCTAACGAGTAAGTGGCAAAAACATTGGTTGAAGAAAACAGATGATATTTCAATGTAATATTACCCGATAGGTTCCAATCGTCGATATTGGTTTTAAAAGCCAGTGGTTTAAATACTTTTTGTTGCAGGGCAATTAAATCCGGATTGTTGGTTTGAAGGCCTCCGCTAACAGTACGACTAAAATCTACATCTTTCATATCGTAGTTTAAACGCAGGCCGGGTAAAATGCTAAAGTTATCGCTAATGTTCCAGTCTATTTGCCCAAATATGGCTCCGCTGAAATTATTAAAAGTAGGGCGGGTTTCTTGAGTTAAACCATCGAGCAGGCCGGGCGTTTCCCACAATTGATTTTGCGAATCTTGCACAAAACGCCATTGATCGGGTCCGGCTTCAAGAATGTGTGCCCCATCGGCTTTTAATTTTTGATAAAAAGCAAATATGCCTATAACACCACTGATGTCATCGGTGAAATTACCAGCATATCTTATTTCCTGCGAAAACTGGTTGTGAATTGATGGTGCCTGAGATTGAGCAATGGCAGACAGTCCGGTAAAGTCCCGGTCGTTCGATGGATCCCAGTTCCAGAATCGCCAGGCCGAGGTGGAGGTGAGTGTTCCTTTATTGGTATCGATATCGATGTTAATGGAAACACCGCCCATATCCTGACCCGAATTCCAGGGAGTGTTATGATCGATTACTCGATCAAAAGGGTTGCGGCTGGGCAGGTCGTAGTTTAAATCGGCAATGATACTCTCAAACTGACGAAATCCGGCTCTTTGGGTGGTAGCTACACCTGCAAACACTTGCGCGTATCCATTGGGTCGCTGCCGGGTGTAATCTCCGGTAAATGTTATATCCACGGCATTATTGGGTTTAAATAGTAATTGCCCCCTGATGCCCTGGTTATTCAAAGTATTGGTGTATTTCTCGGTTCGCATGTTATAAATATTTCCATCACGCTGAGTGCCGCTAAAAGATATGCGCATTGCTAAAATATCTTTTACTAATGGGCCGGTAACCGAACTTTTGGTTTGAATAAATCCATAGTTTCCGAAGGTTTGCTCAAAAACAGCTGCATTTTCGAACGATGCCTTATTGCTGGTGATATTAAATGTACCGGCAGTTGTGTTTTTACCAAATAAAGTACCTTGTTGTCCGCGCAAAACTTCTATCTGTTGCACATCAATAAAATCGAGAGTGGTGGTGGCAGGTCGGGCGTAATATACTCCATCAACATAAAAGCCCACGCCCGGATCGATACCATCGTTGGTAAGACCAAAAGTAGATCCCAAACCTCGTATATTTAAGGTAGTGTTGCGTGGATTGGATGAATATAATTGCACTGATGGAACTAGTTCTTTTATGCGGTTGACATTAAACGAAACGGAGTTTCCTATTTCTTTAACCCCAATTACAGCAATGGGAATAGGAACTTCCTGTAGTTCTTCCTGGCGTCGACGCGAGGTAACCGTAAATTCGTTGAGCGAGGTACTGCTCGATTTAAGGTAGATTTGTTGAATACTTTCGTTGGTAATTTCTATTTCTCCGGTTGTATATCCCAGGTATGACATAACTAGAGTAACAGGCAGAGGCTGATTATTCTCTAGCGAAAATTCACCTTTTTCGTTGGTAATGGTTCCAATTGATGTGTCTTTAATTTGTATGGCCGCACCAATCAAAGGTTCGTTGGTTGTTTCGTCGTACAGTTTTCCTTGAATGATGCCTTGAGCACATAAGTTGGATTGATTGAATATTAAAAAGAGAATGACTGTTAGAAAAAATCGGTTCATTGTATGATTGTTTTAATCAAATTGTTATTCATATTTGACAGCCGAAAAGTACAATGGGGCTGTTTTTTTACCAATTAAACAGTGCGTAAAGTATTGTTGTATAGGTGATTTTACGTGTTGGTGCGAAGCCGGGGTGGTTTTAATACTTATTGGGAAGTACCCTTTAGTTATTAGGCAAAATACCGGATTTCAATTAGTGTAAGTGGATGAAAGAGATATGATATCAATAAAAAAAAGGACTTGCATTGCTACAAGTCCTTTTTAGTGAGTCATGATATAAATAGTGGTCTTATGATCTGGATAACCAGGCCTTAAGCATCCATAACACTTTTTCTTGCTGACTAATATAGTCGGTAAGCAGTGTTAGAGTTCCTTCGTCTTCAGCTTCCTGGGCTGCTGGCAAAATAGCTTTTTCTAACCGAACAATGGTAGCAAGGTTTTCTAAAGTATTTTCCATGCATTCAACACCATTCGAAATATCTTTTTGTTGTTTAATTTCGCTGTTTTCAATATAGTCGCTGAAAGTATGTAGAGGAGTTCCTCCTAAAGTCAGAATGCGTTCGGCAATCTCGTCTATTTTAAGAACAGCATCGTCGTATAATTCTTCAAACTTTGTGTGTAGTTCAAAAAACTTATCACCTTTAACATTCCAGTGAAAACCTCTTAGGTTTTGATAATATAGTTGGTAGTTGGCCAATAATCCGTTTAATTGATTTGAAAGGTTGATGCTTTGATCATTTTTCAATCCTAATAATTCGTTCATCGTTTTCATATTGTTGTATTTTAGTTGTTTATATTCTTGTTTTATTTTGTATTACAAATGTATTGCATGTGATGATATCAATCAAATAGATAATTTTTATCTTTGTATTGATATCATTTATATAAATTGAAATACAGATGCTTGGACTTAATCTTCAACAGATAGAATATTTAGTAGCGGTTGATAATTACAAACAGTTTACCGTTGCGGCCGAAAAATGCTTTGTTACGCAGCCTACTTTAAGTATGCAAATCAAGAAAGCTGAGGAGCAATTGGGGCTTGTAATTTTTGATCGTACCAAACAGCCAATTGTTACTACATTATTGGGTAAAAAAATTGTTGATCAGGCCCGTAAAATTCTTAGTGAATACAATCGTTTGGAGGAAATTGTACGCGAAGAGTCGGGTAGGATAGAAGGAGAGCTAACTGTAGGAATTATTCCTTCATTGGCTCCTTATCTGTTGCCTCGTTTTGTTGGGGCTTTCAAGCGAGATAATCCTCTGGTGTCTGTTTCGTTTAAAGAAATGGTGACAGAAAGCTGCATAGATGCACTGGAACATGATTTGCTGGATGCAGCTATTTTGGTTACTCCACTACATCAGCATGGCATTGTTGAGCAGCCTTTGTTTTACGAGGATATTCTGATATATGCTCATCGCGAACATGCTTTATATAATAAAGGACATTTAAAAACGTCGATGCTTGATTCGGATGGTTTGTGGTTGATGGACGAGGGGCACTGTTTCCGTTCGCAAGTACTGAATCTTTGTGAAGTAAAAGAAGAAATGCGTAAGGATATGCCTGTTAATTTCGAAAGTGGTTCGTTAGATACCATTCGTAAGTTGGTGGATGCTGAAGGTGGTTATACCTTACTGCCAGGTTTGGCAGCAGAGGAATTGCCTTTTGAAATGCATCACAATATTAAAGAGTTTGAATTGCCAGTACCTGTGCGCGAGGTAAGTTTGGTTTATTCCCGATCGTTTTATAAAAAAGTTTTGCTCGAACGATTAAGTGAATCGGTTAAAGAACAGGTGCCGGAAGAAATGCTCGATAAATCAAGAGGAGCCATTGTTGAGTGGCGTTAATTGGATTCAATAAACTTAATTAGTATTTCAATTTCTTCTTGTGTTAATTCTTTAGGGAAAATGATTTTGTCTAAATCGATCTGAATGTCCATTAGTTTTAATAAGGATAATGCACGCAGTGTTGCCAGGTATTTGTTATTCTGGAGCGAGCTACATTTTATTTTTAATAAATCTCTAAGATTCTCAGGTAATTGAGATAGGCGAGTGGCAACCAGATCGGTTGAGCTTGTAATTTGAATGTTTGCAGAATCATTATGTATGATGATTTCTGCATTCGCCATTCGTTGCTTTCCAAGGTTAGTGATTGGAAGCTTGAATTCTCTTTCTCTGTTTTGATAATATTTTGGTGTTATACTACTTGAAGTGTAGTTGGGTATTGTTATTTGAATGTTGATATCGGATAATGCATTTGGTACGATAGAAGTTGAGTCACTTTCTGATAGGATGGATTCATCTGCTGAAATAATAAATTCATCAGGATAGAAATAATGCTTTAATTGGATGGTATCTGCTGGGCTGTTTACTGGTTTTTTAGATATGATTTTGGGTGCTGAAACATTGTTGACTAATAATTGCACTTCGTCGCGCTGTTCTCCTTTTAAACTGTACGATGCAGATAGTAAAGTGATATCAATCTCTGAAGGTTTGGTGTTTGCCGGAAAAATAAGGTCTTGCGTTTGCGCATTAAACCATACACCATCGCTAAAGGTGTAAACGTCTCTGCTTTCGCTCCACTCTTGAGGATTGGGACCCAATAATTGTTTCATCTTGGCAATTTTAGTACGGGCATTGTCCAATTTTTTGTACTCGGCAGTCAGCTTATCTTCGAGGCTTTTAATTCTTTGCTCTTTCTTGGTAAGATTACTCAGGTTACTATCTATCAAACCACGTCGATAAGTGATAGCAGCTTCAGGCAAAGGTTCTATTTTTTGCAGGCTGTCAATTTCAGTTCCTAAAGTTTCCAGTTGAGCTTCAATGTTAGCTTTTATTTTGTATTCTTTGTCTAAAATAGTAGATAAGGAGCTCTCGGATTGTAGTTCTTTTAGTGGCTTGTCAATTAACTCTTCCTGTGTTTGATTTATTCTGTCTATGTATGATATTCCTTTGCCTTTCGATGGATCTGGTGATAACTCTTTTGATTCGTAATTGGAAAAAAGATGATAGCTTTTCTTGTTCGCTGTAATTACCACCAGTGGCTTAAAGGACGAATTTAGTCCCCATAACGAAAAGTGAAAAGCATTTCCATCATCTTGTTTTAGATGAATGTTGGAGCTACTCATATCTTCGGGGATAACTTCGTTTTTACGAACCCGTAATTGATAGGTGAATAAACCAATGGCCTTTCCATACCATCTTTTGCTGGCATCGTCGGGATGAGTTTCTGTTTCGTATAGCAAACCGGCAGTACCACTTCCTTCGCCGGCCGCTGGCATTACCAAATGAGTGTATTGTTGCTCTGGACTTATTTGTTGAAAATACTTTTTGCTACGCTCGGTAATGATTTTATTAAGAATATTGCGCCATTGATTCATTAATTTTTGTTGCTCTTTGGGCGTCAATTTTAATTTGTCGAGTTGCTGCAATTTTATATTTAAAGGTAACGATGGGTGAATAACCGTTGTAATTACATCATCCTTCTTTTTATCCTTCAGCTTAGAAGGAAGACTATTTCTTAATTCTTTTTTGAATGTTTGGTATAGTTCATTTTCAAATAATGAATGTTGAATAATATTTTTAAGTTCTTCGTTGAGTTCGTATATGGCAAGAAGGGTAGTGGATTCGGCTATTAAGCCCGGAGCCGAATTGCTCAACTGCATCCAGTTAATGGTTAATGAATCGGGATTGTTATGCTGATAATATTCGATAGCATCGTAGTCGATAATGGTCCCATATAGAGTTGGACGAATAAAATCCTGTTTATTAAAATGGAAGCAATTGCTAAGGTTACGTTCTAAAACAGGCGTTTTTTGCGTTATTCGATAAAGATATGCTTTTTGTTGAGGTGTAAACGACTGTGCATTTATTTGAAGAGTAAGCAGAGATAAGCTTAGAAATATAATTAGGTGACGCATTCACTTTTATAGTTAGTAATGCGAAGTTAGTAAATCCAGTAAGTCATTCAAAAAAACTTAGCACTGTTAAATGAACAAAGCCCCTTGTTAAAGAGGCTTTGTGTTATTTTATTGATTTACTTCGAACTTGATTTCGGCAAAACTATATTCGGGCTTTTACCTTCCTTAAAAAACAATTTGACATTTTCAAAAGTCGTTTCAGCAATGTTCATGGTAGCTTCCTTAGTGAAAAAAGCTTGGTGAGCCGTAATTAAAACATTTGGAAATGTTTGAAGACGTACAAATTTATCATCCTGAATAACGGTTTCTGAGTGATCTTCGAAAAACAGCTCCTCTTCTTCCTCGTATACATCCAGCCCTAAATAGCCCACTTTGCCTTTTTTTAATCCTGCAATAACTGCTTCGGTATCAATTAATGGTCCACGGCTTGTGTTTATAATCATTACACCTGTTTTCATGGCAGCAATGGCGTACTCGTTAATCATATGGAAGGTCTCGTAGGTTAATGGGCAGTGCAACGAAATTACATCACTCTGCTTATAAATATCTTGCAATTCAACATACTTAAGTCCTTCTTTTTGCAATCTTTCATTTGGAAATTTATCGTAAGCCAGTATGTTACATCCAAATCCTTTAACCAGATTGATAAATATTTCACCAATTTTACCGGTACCGATAATACCAACTGTTTTACCATGTAAGTCGAATCCTAATAAACCATCCAAAGCAAAATTACCATCGCGCACTCTTGTGTATGCCTTATGGAATTTACGATTTAAGCTTAGTATCAATCCCAATGTATGTTCGGCAATGGCATATGGTGAATAAGCAGGAACTCTTACTACATTCATGTCGAGTTGCTGGGCCGCTTCAATATCCACATTATTAAAACCGGCACAGCGTAATGCGACTTGTTTTACGCCATTTTCTTTTAGTCCTTTGATAATTTCTTCATCAACCGTATCGTTTACAAACACACATACCACATCAAAACCCTTTGTTAATGGAATGGTTTTGTTATAAAGACGAGCTTCAAAATGGGTTATTTCATATTTATACTTAATGTTTAGTTCGTTAAAAGAATCTACTACCCATTTACGACTGCTAAAGACAGCCATTTTAATCTTCTTTGCTTTATTGTTTTCCATATGTGTTTTTGATTCTAGTTGAATATTTATCTGATTGTAAAATTAGATGCCTTGATTATATTTCGCCGGCTTTTTTCAATGAAATCCGTGAAATTAATGGACCTGATATTTCATGAATAAGAGCAGCTCCAATAACAACTCCAATAATTGTCGATGCTAAATCTTTGTATTCGGGCGATTTGGTTAGTAGTATGGATAATCCAATTACAATACCTCCTTGAGGAATTAAACCGCCAGCTGCATATTTTTTTACTTTAGGTTCTACTTGCATAAATGATGAGCTGAAGAGTATACCTCCAAATTTACCTATAGCTCGAGCAATTATATAAATAACAATTATGGACGCACTTCCTGCAACTGATGAAAGTTGTAAGTGTAATCCCGAAAGGGAAAAGAAAATCACAAAAATCAATTCATCGGTATAGCGCTCTATTAATTTAAAGATTTTACCGGCCATTGGATTGAAGTTAATAGTAACAGCGCCCAATGCCATAGTGGCTAATAGCGATTCAAATCCGAAATATTCAGAGATACCATAAGTAAGAAGTATCAACCCAAACGTTAACACAATCAACGATCCTTCGGTTTCTTTTTTTACGAGCTTAACAATACCTATGAATAAAACACCAACAATGGCTCCTATCAGAAGGGCAAAACCTATATCGATACCCATCTCCGCCAACTTATGACCAAGCTGTATATCTGAGTTACCTAAAAAGTATGGAGCAAAAGCAGCAACCAGTGTATATATAATAATTCCGGCCAAGTCATCAAAAGCTGCAATTTGTAACATAGCACTGCTAACGGGTCCTTTAGCTTTATATTCGTGAATAACGGCTAGTGTTGCCGATGGATCAGTAGGAGCAGCCAATGATGCCAATAGTAAACTGACAGCAATAATAATGTAGAACGAGCTGTATAGATTCGTGAAAAAGTACAACCATACCAGCAGAAATATAAATACGGATAGAAATGCAAAAAGCGATTCGCTAATGGTTAGCCATATTACTGCTTTGCCAGTTGCTTTTAAATTGCTGGCAGAAAGACTTCCGCCTATTGAAAAGGTGATAAACGAAAGAGCCATGGTTAATAATGGATCAGTATCGCTTACAAAGCTATTGTTCATTACTCCAGTAACATCTGGATTTAATAATATTCCGGCTAAAATGTAGCCTGAAATTTTAGGGAGTTTAATTTTTTCGGCTAATTCACCCAAAATAAATCCGGTGAAAATTAGAATGCCGATACTTAGAATGATATTCATAAGCTATGAGATTTCTTTAAAATTAAGAATAAGGTTATTTAGCCTGATAATTATTACACGTCTATAGGTTGAAGCGAAGCTCGTGTATTTTTATCGTTAGATGAATCAAAATTAAGAGGCTTCTGATTCTAAACAAATTTAAAACTGTTAAAGTTTATTTAAAGAATGGCGGAGATTGATAATAATTTGAAGAGGTGTGTGTTTGAGTGGATGACGAGACAATCAGAAATAAAAAAGCTTATTTACTTTGGATTTTTCCATCGTAAATAAGCTTTTACTTATCGTTAAACTTAAAAATTCTAGTCAGCTAATTCCTGACCAAAATCGGGAAATCCTTTTTCGTCCCATGTAAAAGTGCGGGCGCGTGTATGACGGTTGATGTCATTTAATTCAAAGCCTCTAATTTCTTTATATACTCTTGCATGATAAATCAAAACATCTGTTTTTCCATCTTCAGCAACTGTAAAAGAGTTGTGTCCAGGGCCAAAGCGACGAACCGATTCGTTGGTTTCAAAAACAGGATCCGGTAATTTGTTCCACGATTCAGGTTTCATTAAATCTGAATTTTCATCAGCCCAAAGTAACCCCATACAGTAATTGTGGTTAGTGGCACTAGCAGAATAAGTCACAAATATTTTACCGTTGCGTTTTATAACAGCCGGACCTTCGTTTACTTTGTATTTACGTGTTTCCCATTCTAGTTCGGGAGAGGTAATTACGATTTCGGGCCCTTTTAGCTTAACAGGGGTTTCCATTTCCGACATATATAATGACGAGTTCTCAGAACCTTTAGCTTGTGCCCATATAAGATATCTTTTACCATTGTGTTCAAAAGTGGTAGCATCTAACGAGAAGGAATCTTTCTCAGTCATGATTCTACCTTCTTCTTTCCACTCGCCCTGCGTAGGATCGGCCGATTCGTTTGAAAGGGCATACATTCTGATATTCCAGATGTTTTCTGCATTTCCGGCTGCAAAATAAATATACCATTTACCATCGATACGGTGTAGTTCAGGGGCCCAGATATAACCTCCCATAATACCCGTTTCGTGTTTGCGCCAAACAATGTTGGGTTCAGTATTTCCAAGATCGTTAATGGTTTTCGATTTAATAATCTCAATACGATCGTATTCTGGTGCAGTTGAAATCATATAATAAAATCCATCATCTGATTTAGTAACCCAAGGATCGGCACGTTGTGCAACAACCGGGTTGATGTACTCAATCTTCTTGTCTTGTTGACAACAACTGGCAACCGAAATCAGGATAGCCAATGCAAGCATACTCTTTGTTAGCAATTTCATCTTAATGTTTGTGTCGTTTTAATTGTTCTTTTTATTGGGTATTACTTTGGTATTGGTTTTTCAAAAATGATTAATCCTACTCTTATTATTTGTAAATAATTATTCAATTACTAGTACAAATTTAATCTTACTGCTTAATTATGGCCTTTCTGTAGGTATTAAAAACAGTAAAATTGTACTTCTATTAATAGTTGAGGTAAAGAATAAAGTTGTATATGTATTGATTGGGAGAAATAACAATTTTTCGATCCTACATAAATAAAAAGGTAAATGTAAACAGAAGACATAAACAGATAATCCAAATAATACCGTATAAAAACCACACTAGTGTAAGTCGGAAGAAAGAGCCAGGCCAGCTTCGTTTGTATAATCGTTTAGCTCCAATGGTTTGGTAAAGGGGAGCAAGAAGATATAGATACCCTGCCCAAGAGGTAGAATGATTTGGAAAAATCAACGCAATACCTGTTATAATTGCTGTTAGGGTAAAAAGAAAAGAGTGAATATTTAATGCAAAAATCAAATGGCCAATGTAGAGGCTTTTGCTTTTGAAAAATACGATCCATAGCAGAAAGGCAAAAATGGGCATAATCAAAAACAACGACCACGATGTATATTGAAAAAGCTTTGCCGTGAATATTTCGGGATGTTCCTCAATTAGTTTTGCTGTAGATTTATATTTATCTATATCGTCATCCGAAAAATCAGTCATCTTATCAACAAAATCCTCTGATGATTCTTTAATTGAATCAGTGTTGGTAAGATTAATTGGAATGGCTGAGTATTCGCTTGAATCAAGAGTCTCTTTTAAATTCTTATTTACTTCCAGTAAAATCGAATCTTTATCAACAGTTATGCTATCGTTTAAACTAATTTTATCAGAGTCATCATTGCTCTGGAAAAAACTAGGCGCAATGTTTTTATTAGTTATGGTTGATATAAGTAAAAACATAATAAAACTGATAAAGACATAAAAACGAAACGGAGGCATGTATCTTGCGCGTTTGCCATCTAAAAAATCCTGAGTTAATTTGCCGGGTTTAAATAAAATAGCAACCAGTGTTTTTATTAATCGGGTGTCAAATGAAATAACAGTTCCCATAAAGTCAACAATCATAAACCGAATGGGGCGCTCTATTTCTTTAATATGTTGACCACAGTTAGGGCAGTATTGACCTTTAAATAAGGTGTTGCAGTTCTTGCAATTTATTTCTTCTGTATATCTATCTTCGATTGGGGTAGATTTGCTATCATTCATGGTGTAAGGTTGAATCCGATTAGGAAAACAAAGATAAAATTTTTGAAAAGATGTTTGAAGCATCGATAAAAGAAAGTGATTAGATGCTGTACTTATTTGAAAATATTCTACTTGTTAATAAAAAGTGATAAAATCAAAACCGTTAAGAGATGAGGTATGTAGTGCAAATATGTTTCAAAACATAGTATATATGCACACTTGAAGATTTTATGCGCAATTGAAATACTTATCTTTGCACAAATTTTCAACCTTAGCCATGAAAGAATTGCGACCGCTAATGATAGTGGGGACCTGTTCCGATGCAGGTAAGAGTGTTATAAATGCAGGCATTTGCCGTATTTTAAAGCAGGATGGATATCGACCTGCACCTTTTAAGGCGCAAAATATGTCGCTAAATAGCTATGCAACGCCCGAAGGATTTGAAATAGGGCGTGCTCAGGCGACTCAAGCCGAAGCTTGTGGAATTGCTTGTCACTCCGATATGAATCCGGTTCTGTTAAAGCCAACTGGAGATATGATGTCGCAGGTGGTTTTGAATGGAAAGCCGGTTGGAAACAGATCAGCCTATGAGTATTTTAGATCTAATAATAGTCAACCGTTATTTGATGCTGCTTTCGAAGCCTTTGAGCGATTGAATAATCTTTTTTCACCCATTGTCTTGGAGGGAGCTGGTTCTATTTCGGAATTAAATCTTAAAGATAGAGATATTGTAAATATGCGAATGGCTATTCGAACAGGAGCAGCTGTTTATCTCGTTGCTGATATAGATAGAGGTGGGGTGTTCGGAAGTGTTTATGGTACCGTAATGTTACTTAACGAAGAAGAACGTAAGTATCTGAAAGGTATTATTATTAATAAGTTCAGGGGTGATATTCGTTTGTTCGATGAGGGTAAGAAGACGATAGAGGAATTGACAGGTGTTCCGGTTGTGGGTGTTATTCCTTATTTTCGCGATATTTACATTGAAGAAGAAGATTCTGTGGTGCTCGATCAAAAGAAACGTACGGCAGTTGATGGAAAAATTAATGTTGCCGTTGTTTTACTCAATCAAATGTCAAACTTCACTGACTTTAATGCGCTTCAGCACGACGAGAGAGTGAATTTGTATTACTCCGATCAACTTAATGAACTTCAAAAAGCTGATATTGTAATTCTTCCGGGATCTAAAAATACCATTAAGGATTTATCAGTTCTCAAAGAAAAGGGAATTGCCGGCTTATTGGTTGAAATGCATAGCAGTGGTAAAAGTGTTATCGGAATTTGTGGTGGTTATCAGATGATGGGTAAAGCCATTAAAGATCCCGATCAATTAGAAGGAAGTATAAAGGCCATTGACGGATTGGGATTGTTACCTGTTGAAACAGTTATTACAGAAGATAAGCAAACGGTGCAGACTCAATTTCGTTTTCTCGATAATGATGAGGTTTGCGAAGGATATGAAATTCATATGGGCCGCACAGAAGCTATTGAAGAGGCCCAGCCGTTGGTAAGGCTTAACGATAGTTCAACCGAAGGTGTATTTCTTTCTGCGAAATGCTGGGGATCTTATATGCACGGTATACTCGATAATCAGGTGGTGATAAATAAGTTGTTATCGCCATACACTAGCGAAGAGGTTGCACCTTTAAGTTATAAAGATTTTAAAAATAAAGAATACGATAGGTTGGCCGATCATTTACGTGCTAATCTTGATATGGAGTACATTTATAAAGTGATGAACCGGGAGGAATAAGATGGTAAACAGGTTTGATCATGGTGATGATGGGTATAAATACAACCGTGAGATTATTGCTGATTTTAGTACAAATGCTTGGTATTTGGGGCCTGACCCTCAACTTTTAGATCATTTAAAGGGTCAGGTGTCGATTGTTGGAAAATATCCAGAGCCTTATGCCGAATCTCTTGTGGATTTATTGGCAAATCGTTATCATGTTAGTCCTAATTGTATTTTGGCATGTAATGGAACCATCGAATCAATCTTTTTGATTGCTCGTTTATTTGCAGGAAAAAAAAGTAGAATAGTAAGTCCTACTTTCTCTGAATATGAGCATGCCTGTTCGGTAAATAATCACTCCATAACTTATTGCGGATCTAATTTCATCAATGAAGATATGCATACTGATTTTGATGTTTTTTGGATTTGTAATCCTAATAATCCAACCGGCAGGGTTTTTAAGCCAGATACTTTACTTTCCTTGATTAAGAAAAATCCGCAAACTGTTTTTGTGATCGATGAGGCTTATGCTGAATATTGCATGGAAAATGTTACGCTTGATAGTAGAGTAGGACAGATCGAAAACCTGGTAGTTTTAAAATCTTTAACTAAAAATAATTGTTTGCCCGGTTTGCGTTTGGGATATATGCTTTGTCATCCGGCAATGGGTAAACGTTTAAGAGCTATGCAGGCTCCGTGGTCTGTAAATTCGTTGGCTATTACAGCGGGTAAATATGTTATTAATCACCCTCGCATTAATATGGAAGATCTAATTGCTTACCATTCACAAGCTCGCCAATTATCACAAGGGTTACAGGCATTAGGATGTGAGGTGCAGGAGTCGAGCACTGGGTATTTTTTGGTTAAAACACCTATTGAAGCTTCTACGGTAAAAGATTATCTGGTAAATGAAGTTGGAGTTTTGGTGCGCGATGCCTCTAATTTTCGAACCTTAACACCATTTCATATTCGTGTGGCAGTTCAAACTCCCCATAAAAATCAGTTGTTGATATCTGGATTGAAAATGTGTTTTTCGTCCATTAAAAGTATTCATTCCTAATGGATTCATATTTGGTTATATTCGCTATATTACTTGCTTATCTGCTTGATTTACTGTTGGGCGATCCTGTTTGGTTGCCACATCCAATTGTATATTTCGGTAAGTCTATATCATATCTCGAAAAGAAATTGAACAAAGGCCAAAAGTGTTTTGTAAAAGGGATGGTTTCTACTTTATTATTGTTGTTGCTAGTTACACTTATATTTGGAGGACTTCAATTCGTACTAATTCAATACAGTTCTATTGGATATGCTCTTTTTGTGGCAATATTCTTCTTTTATGGTATTGCTAACCGTACATTGATTCATGAAGGGAGGATGGTTTTTAAAGTTCTTGATTATCAAGGGCTCGAAGCAGGACGAAAGCAATTGTCGCGAATTGTTGGTCGAGATACTTCTCAGCTTACCGATCAACAAATCAGGACCGCTGTTTTGGAAACAATGGCCGAAAACTTGAGCGATGGAGTGGTAGCTCCCATTTTTTGGTTTGTCATTGCTGGAATTCCTGGGATGATGGGCTATAAAATGATTAATACATTGGATTCGATGATTGGATATAAAAGTGATCGTTACCTGTATTTTGGACGATTTGCAGCCCGGCTTGATGATGTTGTCAATTTTATTCCAGCACGATTAACCGGTATATTAATGGCATTGGCTAATTTATCTATCCGTGCTTTTAAATATATGTACTTATTTGGACGAAAGCATAGTAGCCCAAATGCGGGTTATCCCGAATCTGCCTTGGCGGGTATTTTAGATGTTCGCTTTGGTGGACCTAATGTCTATCACGGAAAAATGGTAGATAAACCTTTTATTGGAAAAAATCATCGCGAGCTGATATCAAAGGATATCAATATAACGGCTCGTATTAATCATACAGTGTGTTTGTTGTCGATTATGATAGCCATTCTACTTCAAATTATTAACCTTTAAAGAATAATAAAGTGTCATTTACCATTGAAATTCCATCGTTACACAATCAATTAAAGGAAGAAATTCAATACAAAATTGATCAGAAAGCAAAACCAATTGGTTCGTTAGGGCGCATGGAAGAAATTGCTCTTCAGGTTGCCTTGATTCAAGGAACTTTAACGCCTGAGTTGAAGAAACCAGTAATGTTAACGGTTGCATCCGATCATCAGATTTGCGAAGAGGGAGTAAGTCCGTGTCCAATTGAAATTACTTGGCAGCAGTGTCTTAATTTTTTAAATGGTGGCGGAGGAATCGGCTTATTTAGTCAGGAGTATGGTTTTGATTTACGTGTGGTAGATGCTGGAGTAAGTTATGATTTTAAATCGCATCCAAAACTGATTGATGCTAAAGTTAGAAAAGGAACCCGTAACTTTTTAAAAGAGCATGCAATGACGCAAGAGGAGTGCTTGAAAGCACTTGAAAATGGGCGTAAAATTGTAGCTGAATTGCATGAACAAGGATCGAATGTGGTCGGTTTTGGTGAGATGGGAATTGGTAATACATCTCCTGCATCAGCTCTTATGACCGTATTAACAGGTATTGATCTCGAAACTTGTGTGGGGCCAGGTTCGGGTTTAAATAAAGAGGGCGTTAAGCATAAAACCAAAGTGTTGAAGGATGCAATAGAGAAACATGGAATTTCTAATGATCCGGTTGAAAATTTAGCTCGTTTTGGTGGATTAGAAATTGCAACCATTGCAGGTGGAATGCTTGAAGCGGCTGCTCGACAAATGATTATTATTACTGATGGATTTATTACTACTTCGGCATTGTTAGTTGCTAATTTTATTAATCCTAAAGTGGTTGATTATGCATTCTTTTCACATCAATCGCAAGAGCAAGGACACAAGAGAATGGTCGATTATCTAGGTGGAAAAGCCATTTTAGATTTAGGCTTCCGCTTAGGTGAGGGAACTGGTTCTGCAGTTGCTTATTCGGTAATTAAAGGTTCGGTTGCCATGCTTAATAAAATGACTTCGTTTGATGAAGCTGCTGTTTATAATACCGCAAATGAGGATATTAGGATAGAAGAGTAGGCTTTGCTTTTCAAAATGTAATGTTAATACTCCATAGTAGACTAGTTAGTCTATTGTGGAGTATTTTTGTATATGTCTATATTTATAAATATGTAAGTATATTGTGGGATTATTTATTATTAGTCGTATGTTATTGGGAATAGTAGTTAATAATGTATCATTATGATTTGTAAAATAAAATAATCTTTAATTGTATTTGTTAATTTTGTATGTGTTTAATATGCATATATAGAGTGTTGTATGGTGTTTGTTTTGGTGTGTTTATTTCTATTTTAAGTTTATTTTAAATAATATTAACCTAACATATTTTTGAAAGTCCTTGTTGTTTTTAGGTATTCATTCATCAATAAAAAAGAATTGTTTGTCAAAGCTAGTATGACTATTACGTTATGGAAATTAGTTTTGCGATCGATTTTTATTTTACTTAATAATCTAAACAAATCTTTTTAAGATGAAAACAATTAAATTTGGAAAAAGTATTGCAGTAGTATCATTAGGTGCTGCTTTAGCATTTACTAGTTGTGTTAAAAACGAAGAAGCTGATGGTGTAAAAGCTATTCGTGAAGCTCAAGCAGAGTATATTAAAGCACAAGCAGCAAGAGAAACAGCTATGACTGCGGCTGATGTAGCTTACCGTAATGCAGAAACAGCTTATAAAAACGCTCAGACAGAAGCTCAATTGGCATCGGTAGAGTCTCAAAAATTAGCAAATGAAGCTCAGGAATTGCGTAATCAAATTCAAGCTTCAAAAGATTCAATTGAACTAGTTCGTTTAACAGCTGAATTGGAAGTAACATTAGCTAATATTGAACTACAAAAGTTACAAGCTCAAACAAATCTTGATACATATGCTTTACAAGCAGAAGCTCAAATGTATTTAGCTAAGCAACAATTAGAATCAGCAAAACGTGCATACGAAACTCAAATGGCACAATATGCAACATCTAATCCTGAATTGGCTGCATATTTAACTGCTTATAATACCTTGAGTAGTAAAATCTACAGTTTACAACAAAATCTTGCTAGTGAAAACTTGAAATTAGCTAAATTAGAACTTGTTGGTAGTGAGGGTTATAATGTAGCTGATAAAACTCTTGAATTAGAAAGAACTCAAGCGTTATTAGCTCTTCAAGAAGGTTATTTGGCAAAATACAAAGCAATTGCTAATGGTCAAACAGATCGTGAAACAGCTTTGGCTGACGCTCGTTTAGTAGTTGAAAATCTTGAGATCAAATTGAACGAAAAACAAGAAGAAGTAACTGCCAAAAATACAGAGAGAGTAGCTGCTAATAATGTTTTAACAGATGCAAATACTGCATTTAGCGAGGCTGGAGATGTATATGCTGATGCTTTAGAACTTAAAAGTGATATAGACGCTTTCGAAGGTGATGAAACTGAAGGTGCTTCTATTGAAAGCGATATTATTAAAGCAGTTGACAGAGAGTTAGTGTCTTCAGCCGGTTATTATAATTCTATTGCATTCTACGCTACAATCATTGCAAATGATGGTGATGTATATTCTGATGACCAAGTTGCGGAAGCTCGTGTTGATAAAGCAACTGTTGAAGCTGTTGTTGCTTATTATAAATCATTGATTGGTGGAAATTCAGTTGCAGAAGGTATTGAAGCATTACGTACAGCTTATTTTACGGCTAAAGATGCTCATGAGGCTGCTTTAGAAGCTTACAATAAAGTGGATGATGAATATACAGCTCTTACTAAAGAAAAATCTTTAATTTCTGCTGATAAAGACCTTGCTGATGCATATGCTGAAGATTTGGAAGATACTTATACCGCTATTCAAGATAGAATTGAATTTATGGAAGATGTAATTGCAAATACTAAAGATGATATTGCATTCTTGAACGCAGAAGGTTCAGATTACGAAGCTGTTGTAGCTTATACAAAAGATAAAATTGCTTCTTTAGAAGTTGAGCTTGCAGCACAAAAAGCTGAAGCAGCAAATCTTAAAGCTTTAATCGAAGCTGAAATTGGTGAGTAATTGCTAGGAAAGTTATAGGTTGGAGTTTTGCTCCAGCCTTCTTTAAAGTAATATCCTAATAATAAAAGCCAATTATGAAAAAGAAAGTAATTTTTAGTATTGCTTGTGTATTGGGGTTGTGTAGTTTGTCAATTAATGCACAAGACTATGCCCCACAAGCAGGAGATAAGATTGTGTCGCTTCGATTAGGAAAAGCTGTCGATTATCCATCTTTAAGTAGTTATGAAGTTAATAGAGGAACTACTAATTCTTCGGTAAATATGGCACAACCTGTAACGAGATCATCATTTTTTAATGATAACAGCAGTATTGTAAATGCTATAGGAGTTGAAGCTAAGTACTTTATTACTTCTAATATAGCTGCGCGTATTGCCGGAGGAGGTTTGATGGTTAGTTCACCTTCTCAGGATGCTGTTGAAGGAGTTGGTGATGTTTACAATGATTATCCTGGAACTGCAATACCTGGTTATGCTCATATGGAAGGAAGAACCACTATGCAGTTTTATGGCGATTTAGGTGTAGATTATTATTTTACAACTAAAGTGCCTCGCCTGTTTCCATATGTTGGATTACAAGGTAATGGTGTTTATGGACAAATGGAGATCTCAGATGGTTACCGTGGTTTAGATGGTAATGGTCAGGTGATTCCATCTTACGATACTCGTCGTGGAGAAGTGTATGCTTTTGGAGGAAGTTTAGTTGGGGGTGTTGATTATTACCTGGCTGAAGGTTTCTTCTTTGGTTTTGAAATAAAAGCTGCGTCATATATGTATAACGTTAAGCGTATTTTTCATCAACAAGGAATGGAAGCGCAAGATGCTGACTCTCATGTAACTTCTTTGTTTGCAGAACCTGTAATAAAACTTGGATTTAAGTTTTAGAATATAAGTCTTAATTGAATTTAAAAGGCTGTCTTTTTTAGGCAGCCTTTTTTTTATTTTGTTAACATATGTAAAGTGAAGGTTGATAAAATAAAAGTTTGTTTTGCTGACGACAACTGATTATGTTAACGAAAATAGTACATTCTCTTTAAGTTTGTATAATTGATTATTTAATAATGGATGTAAAGTTTATTTGTATAATAGTTGATGTATGTCTATGTGTTATTAGGGTTATGTTATGAATATTTAAAATTATTAATAAATAGACGTGTTTTAAAGTAAATAAAATAATAAATAAGTAATGTAATAGTGTGCTAACTATCTGGTATTAGTGAATTAAATATCGTGTTTTCAAAACTAATTTTTGTTCAGTAGTGACTATTTAAAGACAAAGAGGATGGAGAGTTATGTTAAATAATAACACTAAGTGAGTAAAATATTTTCAATTTAATCAACAAAAATCAGCATTTCGTCAAAGCTAACTGGCGGTTCGTATCTGTCTCCAGCTATTTTGCGCCTTATTAATCAAACTAAAAAAAACTATGAAAACAGTTAAATTTTCAAGAAATGGTTTTGCCATCGCTCTGATGGTTGTATTTGCATTAACAAGTTGTGTTAAAAATGAAGAGGCTGAGGGAGTAAAGGCGATTCGAGAAGCACAAGCTGCATTAATTCAGGCTAGAGCAAGTGCGGAGGCGTTGATGGCACAAGCGAGTGCTAATTACACAAATGCACAGGCTGCATATATGAATGCGCAGGCCGAACATGAATTAGCAATTACTGAATATCAGAATCTGCAAAATCAGCTTAAAGAATTAGAAATTGCAATGCAAATCGAAGAAGATGCATTGGAGTTAGAACGAATGAAACTTCAATACGAACTTTGGATGGCAGAGCTTGAGTTGCAACAGGCACGAATGGCCAATGATTTGGCAATTGCTGCTTTAGAGGCAGAGCAAGAATTAATGGATGCTCAGTTGGCGTTAGAAGATGCTAAGGCTTATTATGAGATGATGATGGCGCGATATGCCACTGATAATCCTGCGTTGGATGAGTATTGGGGGGATTATGAAGATGTGTTGGATGATATTCTTTCTTTAAATAGAAATATTGCAAGTGCACAGATAGAATTATCATGGATGCAATTGTATGATGGTGATTATGGAGAAAGTTTGGCTGAAAAAGCTTTACGAAAAGGGCGTAAAGAGGCCGAGTTGACTTATGCAAATGATGCATTGACATTACTTCAAAGTGCAACTGGTGACGTTGAGGCTAAGGCTGCTGCTTTGTTGGAAGCTGAAAATAATTATGAAGTTCTTCGAGTAGCTTATACTGATAAATATGCCGAAAGTGAAGAGAAGTGGTATGAATACGGAATGGCTGATCAGGCTAGAGATGAAGCTTATGATGCAATGGAAGATGCTTATGATGCTTATGATGATGGTTTAATGTATCAAGGCTATATTGAGTTTTTCGAAAGTGATGATGTTGTTGGTTCTGAGTATATTGATTCTGATGCAATTAATGCAGTGGATCGTGAATTAGTATCTTCTAGTGATTATTATTATTCAATCGCTTATTATGACGCAATTATAGCTGATGCAGGAAGTACTGATGAGCAAAAAGAAGAAGCCACAATTGCAAAAGGTACCGTAGAGGCTGTTGTTGCTTATTATAAAACTATGATTGGTGGAGATAATGTTTCAGCAGGAATTGCAGCATTACAAGCAGCTTATTTTACAGCAAAAGCAACTTATGAAGAGGCTGATGAATTAGCTAATACGTTATATGATGAATATGTCGCATTGTGGGATGAATATAATATGTTGAGTAATGAGCTAAGTTATGTTAGTTGGGTTGTAAGTGCTCTTGAGTCATCACTTGAAAATCTTCAGAATAAAATTGAAGATTTGGAAAATAATATTGCTGATTTAGAATATCAAATTGCTCAAATAGATATGGAATCAACAAGTTGGGAAAACGAAATAGCATACCAAGAAGAATATATTGCTAATCTTCAAGCTGAATTACAAATACTTGAAGCTATGGCGGCTGAATTAAAAGCCTTGATAGACGCTGAATTGGGCGAGTAATATTTAGGAGAGGTTTGTGGGCCGACTATTAATGGCGGCCTCTTTAGAAGTTTAATCCTAAAAATAAAAGCCTGATATGAATAGAAAAATAATAGTAAAAGTATTGTGTATGCTTCTGGTTATGGGAGGTTATACACAAGCAGAAGCTCAGGAATATGCGCCTCAGGCAGGAGATAAAACGATATCGTTGCGGTTGGGTAAGTCTGTTGATTATCCTTCGTTAAGCTACTATGAAGTAAATGCAGGTATGTCTTCAAACTCAGTAAGTATTGGCCAGCCTGTTTCAAGAAGTTCGTTTTATAGTGATGGCAATAGTATTGTAAATGCCATTGGTGTTGAGGGTAAATATTTCTTAACTTCGAATATAGCACTGAGATTAGCAGGTGGAGGGATGATTGTAAGTTCTCCTTCACGAGATGCAGTGGAAGGTGTTGGTAGTGTTTATTACGATTATCCCGGTACAGCAATTCCTGGATATGCGCACTTAGAAGGCAGAACTACAATGCAATTTTATGGTGACGTAGGTGCCGATTATTACTTCGCAACAAAAGTTCCCAGATTATTTCCGTATGCGGGCGTTCAGGCAAACGGAGTGTATGGTCAGATGGAGATATATGATGGATACAGGGGGCTTGATGGTAATGGAGAGGTAATTCCCACTTACGATACTCGTCGTGGAGAAGTATATGCTTTTGGTGGTAGTTTAGTCGGAGGGGTAGATTATTATCTGGCTGAAGGTTTCTTCTTTGGTTTTGAAATAAAAACAGTGTCTTACATGTATAATGTAAAGCGCATTTTTCATCAGCAAGGAATGGAAGCTCAGGAAGCAGCATCGCATGTTACTACAATTTTTGCCGAGCCGGTTCTGAAAATTGGATTTAAATTTTAGATTAATTGTTTACAGTAGAAAGAGCCGTTCCTTGAGGGAGCGGCTCTTTTGTTTTTGTTACTTTGGGTTGTTTATTAATCGTCATCGTCAGTTATTTCGCTCATATTTACATTGCTGATATCGTCGGTGTAATAGTAAACGATTACTTCAGCAGTGTCTCGTAAAAAATTGATTTTTCCGATGTCAATACGATGGATTGGTAGATTCGTTCTATCTATTAAATCTTCAATTAGCTCTTTTCGTTTGCTTGTTTTTATTAGTTCAATTTTATCGTAAATAATTAATTTGCTCGATTCGTGCTTTAATAACCATATTCTTTCCAACCCATACGTAATAATTAAAATAACCAGATTGGTAAAAGCAATTTCGATAAAACTAATACTACTGCTACTTAGTGCATTAATAACAGCTATTCCAATAGTTAGGAATAGATAGGTCATCTCTTTAATTGGCATTTGGGTGGTTCTGTACCGTATAATGCCAAAAATGGCAAATAGGCCTAGTGCAAATCCTAGCTGAAGCTTTACGCTCTCAAGAAGAAAGCAAAGTAAAAAGATTATTGTACCTATTAATAAAAATGTAAATAAGTAATCTTTTCGACGTGCTGTTTGGTAATAGATTACTCTTACTAAAAGTAGAGTGACGATTAAGTTGAATGAAAATCGGATTAGTAGATTAAAGAAATCACTCCAATTTACAAGAGTTGTGTTTGTAATATCCATGTAAAGGTCGTTGATTAATAGTGTTCTAATTAAGATTGCCTCAATAGATTATACTTAAATAGTTAGCTTTAATGATGATTTGTTGGATTTGAATATACAAAAAAAGGTTGACTTCAAATGAAATCAACCTTTGTGTGGTGCCACCTGGAATCGAACCAGGGACACACGGATTTTCAGTCCGTTGCTCTACCAACTGAGCTATGGCACCTTGTTATTAGTACGAAGTAAAAATAACGACAATAATTATTGAGTAAGTATGTTTCTGATTATACAGAAGCATATTTTAAAGAGTTAAAAAAAGGTTGACTTGTTTAAATCAACCTTTTGCGTGGTGCCACCTGGAATCGAACCAGGGACACACGGATTTTCAGTCCGTTGCTCTACCAACTGAGCTATGGCACCATGTTATTTCTACCGAAGTAAAAATAACGAACAATAACCCTTTACCCTTTAATATTGATTCTGTCCTCACAGAACCAAACCCTAAAATCAGTCTCTCAAGACTGGTGGTGCCACCTGGAATCGAACCAGGGACACACGGATTTTCAGTCCGTTGCTCTACCAACTGAGCTATGGCACCAATCATTAAAAACGCCCGTTTTTCGGGGCTTTCAGGAGCATTTCCGTTCAAATGCGGTGCAAATATACGGAAAGATTTCTTTCTACAAAATCATTTTTTAAAATTTACTTTTTCTTTTTCGTAAGTGCTGTGCTAATTTCCTTGATATTTAGTAATTTTGCGCCTCATAAATTTTTTAATGGAATATCAGAATTTTACATTGCCTAATGGCATTCGCATCATTCACAAGCAAGATAAGTCGCATGTGGGATATTGTGGGTTAATTATTAATACCGGATCGAGGGATGAGGAAGAGAGTGAGCATGGTATGGCTCATTTTATCGAGCATGTTGTTTTTAAAGGTACAAAAAAGCGAAAGGCATATCATATTTTAAGTCGTTTAGATGATGTGGGGGGAGAGTTAAACGCCTATACAACTAAGGAAGAAACTTGTATTTACGCTTCTTTTCTAAAACAGGATTTTCAGCGGGCAATTGAATTGATTCAGGATATAACATTCAATTCGGTATTTCCGGCTAAAGAAATTGAAAAAGAAAAAGAAGTAATTGTTGACGAGATTAATTCCTATAAAGATAGTCCAGCAGAACTGATTTTTGATGAGTTTGAAGAAATGGTATTTGCCAACGATCCAATGGGAAGAAATATTTTAGGAACACCTAAACATTTAAAGTCATTTGGAAAAAAACAAATTGAGCAGTTTATCAATCGAAATTACAATACCGATCAAATGGTATTTGCCAGTGTTGGTAATGTATCATTTAAAAAAATAGTGGCTTGGGCTGAGAAATATTTGGGGCCTGTGCCTATAAATTTACGTCAGCATGAACGTCCAGAAGTGTTACCTTATACGCCTCAATCATTGACAATTGAAAAAGATACGCATCAAAGCCACGTAATAATAGGAAATGTTGCCTATGATTTTAAGCATCCTAACAGAATGCATCTTCATTTATTAAATAATTTGTTGGGAGGGCCAGGTATGAATTCGAGGTTGAATATGGCTTTGCGTGAAAAAAATGGTATTGCTTATAATGTAGAGTCTAGTTATGCTCCTTACTATGGTACGGGTGTGTTTTCGATTTATTTTGGCACCGATCAGGAAAATCTGCATCGTTCGTTTTCTATAGTAGATCGAGAATTGAAAAAGCTTAAAACTAAGGAGCTGGGAACATTGCAATTGCATAAAGCAATTCGTCAGTTGAAAGGACAAATGGCTATATCGGCTGATAACAGAGAGAATCTAATGCTGAATATGGGTAAAAGTTATTTGTTGTATGATCAGGTTGATAGTTTGGATAAGGTATATAAAAAGATTGATTCCATAACAGCAAAAGAGCTTCTTGATATCGCTAATGAAGTGATGGCCGATAATCAGATGTCGTATTTAATTTATCAGTAAGAATGGAGTATTCTATCGAACTCGAACAATATATATTAGATCATATAGATGAAGAGAGTGATGTTTTGAAGGAACTTAACCGTCAAACGCACATTAAAATGTTGCAGCCTCGTATGTTAAGTGGGCATGTGCAGGGGCAAATATTAAAAATGTTGGTGCAAATGATTGCTCCCATGAATGTTTTGGAAATTGGAACATTTACAGGTTATTCGGCTATAAGTATGGCGCAAGGTCTTGAAAAAGAGGGTTCTCACATTGATACTATTGAAATCAATGATGAATTGGAACCTTTTGTGAAACCATTTCTTCAAAAATCGGGGTTTGATAAAAAAATTACGATGATTATTGGAGATGCTTTAGACGTAATTCCTACTTTGAATAAAACCTACGATTTGGTTTTTATGGATGGCGATAAGCGTGTTTATCCTGCGTATTACGATTTATTGATTGATAAAATATCTCCCGGAGGTTATATATTGGCTGATAATATATTGTGGGATGGTAAAATTGTGCAGGAGTTGAAAAAGAACGATCGTTATACCAAAGGAATACTTGATTTTAATAATAAGGTAAAAAACGATGATCGGGTTGAGAAAGTGATTTTACCTATAAGAGATGGTATTTTTCTTATCCGCAAAAAACACTAAACCTTTTGTTGTTTTGGTACGTTTTTCACAAAACAATTAATTAAAACATGAAAACCGCTATATTTTACGGATCATCATTAGGTAATACTCATTTTGTAGCAGAAAAAATACAGAAAAATTGGCCGGGTGCTGAATGTCGTTCTGTTATTGACCTACGGAGTAGTGATATACTAAAATACGATTTAATCATTTTAGGAACTTCTACCTGGGGAGTGGGTAATATGCAGGATGATTTTGAAATGTTTGTTGATTTACTTTTATCCCTCGATTTGAAAGACAAAACATTTGCCTTGTTTGGATGTGGGGATCAGCAAACTTATCCTGATACTTTTTGCAATGGTATGGGAAGTCTTTATCATTTGATTGCAGATAAAGGTTGGAAAATAATTGGAAGTTGGTCGACTGAAGGTTATGATTTTTCCGAATCAGAAGCTGTGATTGACGATTGTTTTGTGGGATTGGCTTTAGATGAGGATAATGAGCCTGATATGAGCGATTACAGAATTGAGCATTGGGTTGCTCAACTTAAAAAAGAGTTGGATCTGTAAATTTATGTGATTAAGCGATCCAGATCTTGTTTTTCAAATAGGGTGGGGTAATCTTCTAAAAATTGCTCCATTACTATTCTCATTACAGCTTCGCGCATAAACTTCGATTTGTTGCCAATTTTGTATTTTTTACAATATGCTTCAACCGCTTCATTCTCCTTATCATTTAGTAAAAAGGTAGCTTTGTGTTTTCTAATCAAAGCCTTATCTCGGTTTAATATTGCCAGTTCTTTCTTTTTATCCTTTTTCGTCATGCGCTGATTCGCTTGTGCTCACAAAAGTAACAAAATACCTGCTATCTAAAAATTTCAGAGTGCCTCGAAGGCTTAATATATGGTGTATCTGTTGTTTTTAAGTTAATAAATTTTTGCAAGAAGTATTAAAATTAAAAAATGAGGCTTAAATTTGCATTTTTATTAAAAACCAGATTAATATAATATAATGGGACGCGCATTTGAATATAGAAAGGCCACTAAATTAAAACGTTGGGGAACAATGGCCAAGACGTTTACAAAGATTGGAAAGCAAATTACTATCTGTGTAAAGGAAGCAGGCCCTGATCCGCAAAGTAACTCCCGTTTGCGTGTGTTGATTCAGAATGCTAAGGCAGCCAACATGCCTAAGGATAATGTTGAACGAGCCATTAAAAAAGCTACCAGTAAGGATACTGAAGATTATAAAGAAATTGTATATGAAGGATACGGTCCTTTTGGTACTGCTTTTATGGTGGAAACAGCAACTGATAATTCAACCCGTACAGTTGCCAACGTGCGAAGTTACTTTAATAAGTATGGCGGTTCATTAGGTACAACTGGCTGTGTTGATTACATGTTTGAGCATAAATGTCACTTCAAAGTAAAGATGAAAGATGGCATCGATTTGGAAGAGCTTGAGCTTGAAATGATCGATTTCGGAATTGATGAGATTTTTGAGGATGAGGGGTATATGATGGTGTATGGCGGCTTTGAATCATTCGGGCCTATTCAGAAATACCTTGAAGAAGCCGGTTTTGAAATTGAAAATGCGGAGTTTGAACGCATCCCTCAGGATACAAAAGAACTAACCGAGGAACAGCAAACCGAAATTGATAAATTATTGGCTAAGTTTGAAGAAGATGATGATGTAACCAACGTCTTCAACAATATTAAATAGGTAAATTAATTATAATGTTTAAAGGCGGTAATCGAATTATTCGATTATCGCCTTTTTATTTAGATTAAATTTAAAGAACTATGGTTAACATGAGATAAATCCTAGGTTCTTCAATCGGATATGCTTATTTTTCAGGTTTAGAAATAAATAGTAAGCCAAATAATATGCAAGATTTAAAACAATACATTGAAGAAAATAAACAACGATTTTTAGATGAGTTGTTCGAGTTAATTCGAATACCATCAATTAGTTCAGTTGCTGATCACAAACCCGATATGTTTAAGGCTGCAGAACAATGGAAGAAGATTTTGTTGGAAGCAGGTGCTGATAAAGCTGAGGTTATGGAGACAGAGGGTAATCCTGTAACCTATGGCGAAAAAATATTGGATTCATCATTTCCTACAGTAATGGTATATGGTCATATGGACGTTATGCCAGTTGATCCTATTAACCTTTGGGATTCTCCTCCATTTGAACCTGAAATTCGCGATGGAAAAATATACGCCCGAGGTGCCGACGATGATAAAGGACAGGGATTTATGCATGCCAAGGCATTTGAATATCTGGTTAAGACCAATCAGTTAAAATGTAACGTTAAGTTTTTGATTGAAGGAGAAGAAGAAGTGGGCTCTCCAAATCTTCCTAAGTTTTGTGAAGATAACAAAGAGCTATTGAAATCAGATGTGATTTTAGTTTCTGATACAGGCATGATTGCTCCGGATGTTCCAACTATTACAACAGGATTGAGAGGATTAGCCTACTGGGAGGTGGAAGTGACAGGCCCTAACCGAGATTTACACTCAGGTATGTTCGGAGGAGCAGTGGCAAATCCTATAAATGTTTTAGCCAAAATGATAACTCAAATGGTTGATGATAATGGACATATAACCATTCCTGGTTTTTACAACGATGTTATTGAAGTTTCGGATGAAGAAAGAGCAATGATGGCTCAGGCTCCATATAATGAAGAAGAGTACAAAAATGCATTGGATGTAAAAGAGTTATGGGGTGAAAAAGGTTATACAACCAATGAGCGTACCGGAATTAGGCCTTCTTTTGATGTTTGCGGTATTTGGGGAGGATACACCGGAGAAGGAGCCAAAACTGTATTGCCATCAAAAGCCTATGCTAAAATTTCATCGCGTTTGGTGCCGGATCAGAATCATGGGCAGATTGCAGAAATGTTTAAACAACATTTTGAATCCATTGCTCCCGAATATGTTAAGGTTAAAGTAGAGTCGTTACACGGAGGGCAGGCTTATGTTTGCCCGATAGACTTACCTGCATATCAGGCAGCTGAAAAGGCTTGTGAAACAGTGTTTGGCAAGAAACCAGTGCCTGTTCGTAGTGGAGGATCTATTCCTATTATTTCAACATTTGAAGAAATTTTAGGCGTAAAATCTGTTTTAATGGGATTTGGATTGGGTTCTGATGCTATTCATTCGCCAAACGAAAATTATCCGTTAGAGCAATTTTATAATGGTATTGAAACCATTCCATATTTCTATCAATATTTTGCTGAGTTGAAAAAATAGAGTACCTAACGCCTATGCTCTAGTGATGGGGTGAAATAGGTGTTTTTGTGTTTTAATAAGTCATCTGTCCTGTTGATATGTAGGGTAGATGACTTTTTTTGTAAAATTGACACTACTCCTAAAATGGGTGAAAATGAGCATGTATATCTATATATTTTCGGTAAATCATCTCATTTGCTTGTAAAATGTAGCTTTTTTAAATGAAAAAATAAAAAATTATCAAATTTGACCCTAAAAATGATGGCGATATAATAAAAAAATCTATTTTTGCTTCTGCTAACTCGATAAAAAATTAAGCGAATATGGCAAAACTTAGATTTCAAGCTCTTGGTGAGTTAATGAACAGGGAAGCAAAACAAGTTGTTTTCCCATCAGCAAAGGCAACCGATTACTATGGAGAATTAGTATTCAATATGGATGCCATGTCAAAGTATCTTTCAAGAGATGCTTATGAGGCTGTAAAAGTAGCGATCGATAAAGGAGAAACAATCGATCGTAAAATCGCAGATACTGTTGCTTCTGGTATGAAAGCCTGGGCAATGGAGCGTGGTGCAACTCACTACACTCACTGGTTTCAACCATTAACCGATGGAACTGCTGAAAAGCACGATGGTTTTATCGATTACGGGGATAATGGTAGTATGATTGAGGCATTTTCAGGTAAACTGTTGGCTCAACAAGAACCAGATGCATCATCTTTCCCATCAGGAGGTATTCGTCAAACTTTCGAAGCTCGTGGTTACACAGCTTGGGATGTATCTTCTCCAGCTTTTATTGTAGGTACTACTTTATGTATTCCTACTGTATTTATTTCATACACAGGTGAAGCGTTAGATTACAAAACGCCATTCTTAAAAGCTCTTTCTGCAGTGGATAAAGCTGCTGTAGCTGTAGCTCAATATTTCGATAAAGATGTTCGTAAGGTATATACTAACCTTGGATGGGAGCAAGAGTATTTCTTAATTGATACAGCTCTTTATCAAGCTCGTCCTGACCTTATTGTAACAGGAAGAACATTGATGGGCCACTCTTCTGCTAAAGATCAGCAGTTAGATGACCACTACTTTGGTTCTATTCCTGAGCGTGTTTCTAAATTCATGATTGAATTAGAAATTGAAGCTCACCGTTTAGGAATTCCTGTTAAAACTCGTCACAATGAGGTGGCTCCAAACCAATTTGAGGTAGCTCCTATCTTTGAAGAAGCTAACTTGGCCAACGACCACAATCAATTGTTGATGGACTTGATGAAGCGTGTTGCTCGTCACCACAAATTCGAAGTATTACTTCACGAAAAACCATTTGCTGGAATTAACGGTTCTGGTAAACACAATAACTGGTCGTTAGCAACCGATAAAGGTGTTGTTTTGATGGCTCCTGGTAAAAATCCTAAAGGAAACTTACAGTTCTTAACTTTTGTGGTTAACACATTGGCTGCTGTATATAAGAGCCAGGATTTATTACGTGCTTCTATTTTAACTGCACCAAACAGTCACCGTTTAGGAGCTAACGAAGCACCTCCAGCAATTCTTTCAGTATTTACTGGATCTCAAATTGCTAATATGTTGGATAATTTAGCTGAGAAGATTACTGATCAGAAAATGACTCCAGACGAAAAAACAGCTCTTAAATTAGGTATTGGTCGTATTCCTGAAATTCTTTTGGATAACACAGACCGTAACCGTACTTCTCCTTTTGCATTTACAGGTAACCGTTTTGAGTTCCGTGCAGTAGGATCTTCATCAAACTGTGCTGCTCCATTAACAGCTTTAAGTGCTGCATTGGCTATTCAGTTAGAAGAATTTAAGAAAGATGTTGACGCATTGATCGAAAAAGGAGTGAAGAAAGATGAAGCTATCTTCCAAACGATTAAGAAAGTGATTCTTGAGTCGAACCCAATCCGTTTCAACGGTGATGGTTACTCCGATGAGTGGAAAGAAGAAGCTGCTAAACGTGGTTTATCAAACATCACTTCAGTACCTGAATCATTATCTAAATACTTAGATGCAAACAGCAAACGTATCTTATGTGATACTGGTATCATGTCAGAACGTGAGTTAGAAGCACGTGTTGAGGTTGAAATGGAGAAATTCATGAAAAAGATTCAAATCGAATCTCGTACATTGGGTGATTTAGCTATCAACCACATCGTACCAACTGCCGTTGCTTATCAAACTCAGTTGATTCAAAACGTACAAGGTATCCGCGATATCTTCACCGAAAAAGAATTCAACGAAATTGCTTCAGCTCGTAAGGAGTTAATCAGAACTATTTCAACTCATATTTCTGCTATTAAAGCAAAAGTGAAAGAAATGACTGAAGCTCGTAAGAAATGTAATGTTATTGAGTCTGAAACAGAAAAAGCATATGCTTACGATAAAGAAGTTCGTCCTTTCTTAGACAATATTCGTTATCATATCGATAAATTAGAATTAATAGTTGACAACGAAATGTGGCCATTGCCAAAATATCGTGAGCTATTATTCTCTAGATAGTAGAAAGAAATATTATAATATAAAAAAAACGCATCGAGTATTATTCCGATGCGTTTTTTTGTATTGTATGATATTAAATCATATCAATGGTTGCTTTTACCACATTTTCGGCTCCTTGAGCAATTTGAATAATATTGGCATCTAACATGTAGCATGGAGTGGTGGCAATTTTGTTTTTGATATCGATAACCACTTCGCCATGGTTGGTTAATTTGTGAGTTGCACCCATCTTTTCAATAGCTTCGGCAGTGCCGGCATCTTGCCCAATGGTTACCTCAATATTTCCTAGTGCTTTGGCTACAATAGCCGGAGCAATGCATAAGGCGCCAATTGGTTTTTGAGCAGTGTGTGTGTCTTTTAAGGCTCTTAATGTTTCGGCTTCAACAGTACTATCAGGTCCTTCAAATGCAAATGAACTCAGATTTTTAGCTGCACCAAATCCGCCTGGTAAAACAAGAGCATCGAAATTGGCAGCTTTGTAATCGCTAAGTGGATTGATGGCTCCTCGGGCAATACGAGCTGACTCAACCAATACATTTCTTTCTTGGCTCATTTCATCGCCGGTAACATGGTTTACAACGTGATGTTGTTTTACATCTGGTGCAAAAAGGGTATATTCAGCACCTTGTTTGGCAATAGCAAGCATTGTTAAAACCGATTCGTGAATTTCGGCACCATCGTAAACGCCACAACCCGAAAGTATAACTGCAATTTTTTTAGTGTCAGACATCTTTTTGTAGTTTTAGTATTTGCTTAAAAATACAATTTTTGTCTTAGCCCATAAAGTTTAAGGTGGGTGAATGCTCTGTGATAAAGAAGAATCGTAAATTTTCGTACGTCTGCTTTTAGTCCCTTTTCTCAATCAATATGCTGAACTTGGAACAGATGTAGTCATTCCCCCGAAATATTTGACTGGCTTGTTGGAAAAATACGACAATGGCTTCCGATGTCATCGAACAGCGTTGTTGGAATCTTTTGACAATAGCTGCATCTATTTCAAACCATTAATTTTTTAATTGAAGGATAAGGATTGATTTGGCTCCTAGTAATAAGTTAGAGAAATCGTCGAAGGTTGATTCTGATACAATATCATATCCTTTGCTGTATTGGTCTAATATTTCTTTATAGGTATTTTGGTCGATTCGAATAGTTGATTCAGTGTTGTTAATCAGAATAAAAGCGGCATTGCTATCTTTTTTACGATAGTAGGCATAGATGCCATCTTTGGGTGCAAACTGAATAAATTTTCCATCAAATAACGATTGATTTTCCTTCCGCCAGTTGACCAATCGGGTAAAATAATTGAAAAAATCATTCTCTTGAATCGAGAAGCCTTTTTGAGTAAAACCATTTTTAGTATCACCCGGCCATCCTCCTGGAAAATCTTTTCGAACAAATCCTTTTCCTTTATTGATAGTGCCATCCAAAAGCCACTCTGTTCCATAGAATATACTTGGTATACCTCGTGTAGTTAATAGATAACCTAGCATCATTTTTGCCTGATTAAAGTCCTTATCGGCATTGGAAAACATACGTGTTAACTGATGATTGTCGGCCATCACTACATTACCCATTGGATTGGCATATTTATAATCTTCGGTGACTGTTGCGTAAAGATCCTGCAATCCTTCATCACCTTCTCTATACACAGAAAAGGCATCGTCTAAAGCCAAAGCTAGCGGATAATCACTAATGTGAATCTGTGTTTTATTAAAACCTGCATCAATGGCTAGATCCTGCCAAAAGTTAATGTTAGTGTCGCTGGCTGAGTGGTCAGATATGATTGATAAGGATGGATATTCTCTGTAAATAGCTTTAAAAAGCTTAGCTAAAAAATCAGGTGAGTTGCGATTGATTTCATCAATTTTAAGAATGTCGGCCTTTGATGTTTCCAACCACCAGATACAATTTTGAATAAGTTGCTTTTGTAAACGCTCATCTCTTTGGTTAACAGCGGGCATATTTAATTCTTGCCAGGTTCCCAAAGCTAGATCTTTATCGTGTTCAGAGGCGTATGGATCGGATGGTATGAGTTTTTGATCTGTTGAATATTTTAGTTCCGGATTATGAAAAAAGGATGTAAAAGGAGGAATTTGATTCCACTCATTATATTTACCTAACTGATGAAAAACCATCGTTTGTGTAACCTTGATATTATTCAAATGGCACTTATTAATCAGTTCCTGATAATCCTTTAAACTTCCTAATCTTTTATCAATTTTGTAGCTGTTGGTTATACCGTTTCGCTGATAAGATAAAGCCATCAGGTTACTTTCGTACACGGGAAGAATATCGATACAAGTAAAACCAAAGCTTTTGATGTAATCAATCGATTGAGTAATACCTTGAAAGTCGCCACCGTGAATTCCCGTAGGATTAAGTCGATCGCTAACTTCGAAGTAACCGTTAATGTTGTCGTTTTTGGTATTGCCATTTCTAAAACGATCGGCAACTATTTGGTAAATGATATCTTGATTGGTTAAGGCTTGGGGCTTATAAGTATTTCTTTCTTGAATGGTAAAATTAAACGAACCAGAATTGCCTTTCGAATCGCGAAATGTAATCGGTGCTGAACCGGCAGTGGCTTGTTTAGTAATTTCAATGTCAATAAATAAGTAATGGTTGCTTTCGCCCGGATAAGTTTTAAGTATTTTGATGCCCGGATAGTTGATGGTAGCAAATGCTTGGCCTGTAAATTCTGCTGAAGCTGTAAGAGTAATGGTGTTCGTTTTCATTTTAGTCCACCAGTTGCCAGGAAACACATTAACGTCTATGTTTTTGGCAAAGGTTAAGACTGAAACAAAAGCTAATATTACAATAACGGTTACGTTTCTTACAAATTGATTCATGGTTAAATCGGTTGTTGCTCTTTTTCAATAATATAGTTAAATATACTGAAAATGTAAATAATATTCCCCGCTGTAATATTAATAAAAAAAGGAGTCAATCGACTCCTTTTACTTTATTTAAAATTAGGACTAGCCTAATATGTAGTTTATTATAAGTATCTAAACTAATCGTTATTTAGCACTTACCGAAGCCGTTTGATGTGGGGCAACGGTTATCAATTCGTCGTATACATATAACTCAATAGTATTGTCTGAATGAGAAACGACTTCCACTTTATCTTTTGATACAATTACTTCCATATCACTGTTCAGGAATCGAAGGCGGAAGGCGTATTTTGTCCATTGTTGGGGTACAATAGGGTTTAAATACAATTTACCATCGTAAACACGTTTTCCACCAAAGCCTTCAACAACCGACATCCATGTTCCGGCCATCGAAGTAATGTGCAATCCTTCGTGTGCCTCATGGTTATAATCATCAATGTCCAATCGCGATGTGCGTAAATACATTTCATATGCTTTATCAACAGCGCCTATTTTAGCTGCTAAAATGGCATGTACGCATGGCGATAATGATGACTCATGAACAGTACGAGGTTCGTAAAAGTCAAAATTGCGTTTGATGGTTTCCAAATCGAATTCGTCCTCTAAAACATAAATACCTTGTAATGTATCGGCTTGTTTGATGTAGCAGCTTCGCAAAATTCGGTCCCATGACCAATGCTGGTTGATAGGGCGTTGCTTAGGATCCAGATCTTTCACCAAAATATGTTCCTTGTCCATGTAGCCATCTTGCTGCATAAATACGTTCAGTTCCTCGTTGAAAGGGAAGTACATGTTATCGGTGATGTCTTTCCATTTGGCAAGTTCTTCATCTGCATTGAAGTTTGTTTTAGCAACAATGGCATTATATGCTTCAGGGTTGTTTTGCTTAACAATTTCAAATGCTTTTGTGGTATATTTCATACACCAGGTAGCCATTTTATTGGTATACCAGTTGTTGTTGATGTTGTTTTCGTACTCATTAGGGCCGGTAACACCTAGCATAACGTACTTTTTCTTTTCGCCTGACCAGTTTACGCGTTGGCTCCAGAAACGAGAAATACCTAATAATACTTCTAAGCCATATTCTTCGAGATATTTAAAATCATTTGTATGGCGAATGTAGTTATGGATAGCAAATGCAATGGCACCATTTCGGTGAATCTCTTCAAAGGTAATCTCCCACTCGTTATGACACTCTTCTCCATTTATAGTAACCATAGGATAGAGGGCTGCACCATCTTTAAAACCAAGCTTTTGTGCATTTTCAATCGCTTTGTTTAATTGCTTATACCTATATATTAGTAAATTTCGTGTAACATTCGACGGAGCTGTAGAAATGAAGAATGGTATACAGTAAGCTTCAGTATCCCAGTAAGTAGTTCCTCCATATTTTTCTCCTGTAAATCCTTTAGGTCCTACATTTAAGCGCTCATCTTCGCCAGTGTATGTTTGGTTAAGATGAAAAATATTAAAACGAATACCTTGTTGAGCAGCAATATCACCTTCAATTTTAATATCGCTATGTACCCATTTTTGCTTCCACTCATTTGAATGAGCTTCAAATAAGGTGTCAAAACCTTTATCAAAGCCGTATTTAGTTGAGTTTTTAGCAGCTACCAAAATATCGTTCTTACTATAATTAAGAGAGCTGGTAACGCCTACAATTTTCTCAATTGTGAACTGCTCACCTTCTTTTACTTCTTTTTCAACACGGTTGCCAACCCAGGCAGCTTTTTTCATTATCTCGGGCTTGATGCTAACCTCAGTACCTTGAATAAAGGTTTTATACATCATACCATATCCTGCTCTGAACCCAAGTTTTTTTGTTTCAGTAACTAAAAAAGCTTCGCCGGCATGGGCTTCCATTTCTATCAGATTCCAAAACTTTTCGTCGTAGTTTGAATCTTCATTCTCTACATCTCCATCAACATAAGGAGTAAAAGAAATTTTACCAGTGAAGTTTAAGGGGGTAACCGCATAGCGAATAGCGCCAACTTCGGTGTCGGCCATACTCAGGAATCTTTTGGCTTCAACAGCTATCTTCTTTCCATCATCCATTATCGCTGTAAATTCGCGATAAAGGTAGCCTTCCTGCATGTTTAGCACACGCTTAAAATTTTCGGTTTTACAAGTGTAAAGATCCAGAAAATGTCCGTTGATCTGAACATCAATACCAATCCAGTTTGGACTATTTAATACTTTTGCAAAATACTCAGGGTATCCGTTTTTCCACCATCCAACACGGGTTTTGTCTGGATAGTAAATTCCTGCTACGTAACTTCCTTGCAAAGTAGGGCCGGTGTATGTTTCTTCAAAGTTGGCGCGTTGGCCCATTTTACCATTACCCAGACTGAAGATACTTTCTGATGATTGATGATATTCCGGATTAAATCCTTCTTCTATAATGTTCCACTCGTCGTGGATTAAATATTCTTTCATTTCAGTACAATTCTAAGGTTTATCAGTTAAATACATTTCTGCAACCACTTAATTAAATAGGTGTTATTGGTTGTTGTTTTCCAGACTAAGTAGTTTGGTGTAATCCATTTGGTGTAATCCATCAACTACTAAGTTTGCCTTGCCCAGTACTTTAGGTGATCCTATTCCAACGCATCTCATGTTTCCTGCTAAAGCCGCTTCAATACCAGCTTCTGCATCTTCAAAAACAACACATTCTTCTGGTTTAACATCTAATGCTTCAGCTCCTTTTATAAATACTTCAGGATTGGGTTTTGCTTCCGATACTTTGGTTCCATCAATTATTGCTTCGAAAAGGTCGGTTAATTCCAAGCGATTAAGAATGGTCATAGCATTTTTACTTGCTGATCCTAAGGCAATTTTAATTCCTTTAGCTTTTAATTCTTCCATAAAAGTTCTTGCGCCAGGAAGAATTTCATCCGGTTTCATCTTTAAAATGTAGGTAAGATAGTTTTCGTTCTTCTTATCGGCTAAACGGATTTTTTCCTCATCAGAAAGCGTTACTCCACCAATCTCCAATAATATTTCAAGAGAAGTCATTCGACTCACTCCTTTAAGTCTTTCATTGTCTTGTTCAGTAAAGTCAAATCCCAGTTCCTTCGCTAATTCGCGCCAAGCTATATAATGATACTTGGCTGTATCCACAATCACCCCATCCAGGTCAAACAAACATGCTTTAATCTTATCCATCTTTTCTTCTCGATTTATGACTATACTTAGTTTTTAGTTTTAACAAAGCTTACAGATATGGCTCCAAGTAACATGCTTATACCTGCAATTACGATCATATAGATGGCCTCGCCATCAAACCAATATTTAATAATTGGACCAGCTATTAATCCGCTAAGGATTTGAGGTCCGGCAATGGTAAAGTTGAATATTCCCATGAATACACCCATTTTATCAGCTGGGATTGATTCTGAAAGAATTGCATAAGGCATTGCCAAGATTGCTGCCCAGGCTATTCCAATTCCTACCATTGGTAGCATCCACATTACTGCGCTTGATGGAACATCTACCTGTGTAAAAAGAAGGTTTAAATGTACCATATCACCTCCTTTAAAAAATAAGGTTGATATATATGCTATACCACCAATAAGCAATGCAACACTGTAAATTGTTTTTCTGCCAAATTTGGTTGCCAATTTTGACATTTGTGTTGAAAATAATGCAGCAAATAAGCTATAAGCAGCAAACAAAATACCTACCCAATCACCAGCATCTTGTGCTCCTTTAGTTGCACTTTCGCCAATGGCCTCGCCCCATACATGCTGCGAAACAGCTGGAGTTGTGTAAACCCACATAATGTATAATGCAAACCACGAGAAGAACTGAACAACTGCCAATTGAATCATTGTTTTTGGCGTTATTTTCAATAACCGGAAGAATCCGATAATGCCTTTGTATTGAGGATCGGTTTCCTGAGATTGATCTAATCCTTTATATTCAGCATATTCTTCGGGAGGATATTCTTTTGTTCGAACAACTGTCCAGATAACAGATAATAGTAGAACACTACCACCAATATAAAATGACCAGATTACCGAAGGTGCAACTGTGCCTGGTTCTGATGTATTGGCAATGTTAAGACCATTTGTTAAGATAAATGGTAAAATTGAACCTAATACAGCACCTGCGTTAATTAAAAAACTTTGTGTTGAATAACCAAGGTTTCGTTGTTCTTCGGGAGTCATGTCTGCAACTAATGCTCTGAACGGTTGCATCGTAATATTAAATGAACCATCCATGAGAGCAAACATTAACAAGCCAAAAAGTAACACAGGCATGATTGATACCACAGATGATGCATTTGGCATTAAAAACATAGCAATAGCAGCAACAATAGCACCTCCTAAAATATAAGGTCCTCGTCTTCCAAACCTATTCCATGTGCGATCACTGGCTGAACCAACAATGGGTTGAACAATTAATCCCATTAGAGGTGCTGCAATCCAAAACAGAGGGAGAGAATGTAAATCGGCACCCAAATTGGAAAGAATACGACTAACATTGGCACTCTGAAGAGCAAAGCCCATTTGGATTCCTAAAAATCCGAAGCTCACATTCCATATTTGCCAAAATGATAGTTTTGGTAATTTCTTCATCTTTTTTCTATTATCAATTAGCTCATTTATAATTATTGTAATGAAATATAATTAGGTCATTACAGCAACTAGTTTGTTAATGATGAACGATTAAATACGAACATCAAAATGTAAGTGTTATACCACTTATTCGCTTAAATGTTTTTTGTGATTTCAACAGGATAATACTCCTGATCTCAAAACGAATGTTTCAAGTTAAAGGTATTAGCAGGTAAGTTACTTTTACATAAATCCAATACAAATGTAAGAAATATGTCAAGATGTAGTATTGAAAAAGTTGCGATGAAGCTTTCTAAAGTTGTAGTTTTCAATGATAGTATAGATTGCAAACGATTGCGGAGTGATGGTAATAATTAGTTTTTTTTGATTAAGTATTGAAGAAAATATTTTGCAAACGATTGCAAAAACTTACAAAAATGTGGAGATTTTATCGAAAGTTGAGAATATTGAGCAGAAGATCTATTTTTGAATAGTGTAATAATAAGAACTTCAGTTGACTACTGTCGGTATGTTTCAATAATTCCTAGTGAAGTATTGGGATCGGAAGTGTAAATTCCTCGAAACAGATATGAATCGAGGATGCTAACAGTATACTTAGGAATTTTAAATTGACTTTCCTAATTGAGAAGATGTACGTTCAACTAATTCAGGTGTAAAAATTTTTGTTTCGAATTCTCCTTCGATGGCAGTATCCTCAATATGTCCTATTAATAAATTCATTGCTGCCTGACCTATGATGTACCCTTTTTGTTCAACGGTTGTTAATGGAGGATAGGCAATGTCTGAAATAGGACCGTCACCAAAGCCTACTACTGCTATGTCTTTGGGAACATTGTATCCGTTACGTTGAAGAATTTGCATTGCAGCAATAGCAGTACTGTCGTTAACAGCGAATATTCCATCAATTTCACCAGCTAATTTTATAATCTCATCTTCTTTTGCAAATACAGATTCACGAGTGTCGCATTTAACCAGAAGTCGATCATTGCATTCAAGTTGATGCTCCTTTAGTGCGCTGCAGTAACCTTCTTTTCTGTTTTTACCAATCAATAAATGTTGAGGAGCTGAAAGATGCATTATTTTTCGACAGCCTTTACTAATAAGGTGTTTAGTTGCAATGCGAGCTCCTTCAAAATCATCAGCAATAACTCGGTCAGTTGAAATTTCTTCACAGATACGATCGAAAAATACGATAGGAATACCGTTATCTCTTACATTTTGAAAATGAGTAAAATCATGAGTGTTCTTACTCATCGATACCAATACTCCATCAACTCTATTGTCAATTAGTGCTTGTAAATCAATTACTTCTCGTTGGTAGTTTTCATTTGTCTGACAAATAATAGCATTGTATCCTTTACCATATGCTACATCATCAATTCCACTTATTACTGTTGAGAAAAAATGGTGTACAATTTCCGGAATCACTATTCCAATCGTATTGGTTTTACTACTACGTAAACTCAAAGCTAAAGCATTGGGGCGGTAATTTACCTTTTCGGCAAAAGTTTGCACCAACTGTTTGGTTTTTGGACTAATATCAGGATGATCTTTTAATGCCCTTGAAACAGTTGAAGGTGAAATGCCTAAAACTCGTGCTATATCTTTTATTGTTATCGGATGTGACTTCATATAATTACCTTGGAAAATGGCATTCTTGCAAATGCTCAGAAGTTAAAGATAGTAAAATAGATTTATTTCATAAGGGGGGTGCAATATCTCTTTTTTTTAGAATTGAATAATAGGTTGCTTTGTTAATGAATGTTAACAAAGTGAATTCAGCTATTTAACTTATTGAAGGTAATTACTCATTCATTTCCTACGGTAGGAATAGCGATAGAGTTGGTCTGTATTCCTATTACCGCAAACGTTTTCGATGATGGGGTATGAAAATGAAGGACATGTTTTATATCATAAAATTACTTTTGCAATCGTAATCGCAAACGATTGCGGTAATTAATTTGGAAAATTTATGTTTTATCATGTTAAAAAGTGTTTAAGGTTTCGAGCAAACTGTTTATGTTTGCAATGTTATTTCAATACGATAAACACTGTTTTAAAGGTATTAGCGCAGTTGCTAAGTCATAAATCCACCGAAATCCTTTGAAATGGAGATCAAATGTTTATTAATAATTAAGAAAATCTATGTTTTATGAAAAAACAGTCCAATTTGTTTAAGTTACTGTTTCTTTTTCTGGCAATATTTAGTTTTCTGAATATACATGCACAGGAAATGACTGTTACAGGAGTTGTGACAGATTCAGATGATGGAATGCCTTTACCCGGTGTTACTGTTGCAATAAAAGGTACTACTACTGGTACTATTACTACTCCGGATGGTGCATATAGCCTCAAAGCCCAAAAAGGGCAAACCCTAATCTTTTCATTTATCGGTTATAAAAATGTAGAGTCGATTATTTCTGATCAAACTCAAATTAATATTTCTTTGGAAGCCGATGTTATTGGAATGGAAGAAGTTGTTGTTATTGGTTATGGTACCAGTAAAAAGAAAGATTTGACAGGGTCTATCCAAACTGTTAGTGCTGATGATTTTAATCAAGGTGTTGTTAGTTCTCCACAGCAATTAATTAATGGAAAAGTAGCCGGGGTGCAAATTACCGATGGAGGTGGTGCTCCTGGCGAAGGCGCTACAATTCGTATCCGTGGAGGTTCGTCTATTTCAGCATCAAATGATCCTTTAATTATTGTAGATGGTGTGCCTTTAGATAATAATGGCATTAATGGCATGCGTAACCCACTTAATGTGGTTAATCCAAATGATATCGAAACATTTACTGTTTTGAAAGATGCATCAGCCACCGCTATCTATGGATCAAGAGCATCTAATGGTGTTATCTTAATTACAACAAAAAAAGGTAAAGCTGGTGGAATGAAAATTGATTATGCTGGTACATTTTCAGTGGCAACACCTGCAAGTAAACTTGATATTTTATCAGCAGATGAATACCGTGATGTCTTAACTGAAAAGTTCCCTTCGAATACTAATTTATTGGGAGAAGGTAATACCGATTGGCAAGATGAAATATACAGAACTGCTGTAAGTACAGATCACACTGTTGCTTTATCAGGTATGATAGTTGATAACCTTCCATATCGTTTTTCTGCTGGATATAACTTAACAAATGGTATCCTTGATGAATCAAGTATGGATCGTAAGACGTTAGCACTTAATGTTAATCCATCATTTTTCGATGATCATTTACGTGTAAATATTTCAGCAAAGGGAATGTTTATCAAAAACAATTTCTCAAATCAAGATGCTGTTGGTGCAGCTGTAAGTTTTGATCCAACTCGTACTGCAATGTTGCCAGGTTATGAAGCTTATGGAGGTTACTATGCATGGGTTAGATCAGATGGTTCACCTAACAGCAATGCTCCATCGAATCCTCGTGCTTTGATTGATCAAAAAATGGATAAATCACTTGTAAATCGTTTTGTTGGAAATGCTCAATTTGATTATAAATTTCATTTTTTACCAGATTTAAGAGCTAACTTAAATCTTGGTTACGATTATTCTGAAGGTAAAGATGATGGAGGTGTTCAAGTAATGCCTGGGGCTGCATGGGATACTGAAGCATATCTAAGAGGTGGAGCGTATAACAATTACATGCAATACAAAAAGAATGAGTTGTTGGACTTTTATTTACAATATACTAAGGCTTTACCAAGTATTGATTCTCGTTTTGATGTAATGGGAGGTTATTCTTGGCAACATTTTTGGGCACAAGATAAATCAGCTTCGTGGTTTAATTTGCCAAATGATAAAGATGAATTTGTAAGAGATGTTGAGAATACAAACAGATATGAAAACTATTTAGTATCATTCTTTGGACGTATTAATTATGTATTGTCTGAAAAGTACTACTTAACGTTTACTTTGCGTAATGATGGGTCATCAAAATTTTCAAAAGATAATAGATGGGGCTTATTCCCCTCTGCTGCTGCAGCGTGGAGTATTAAAGATGAATCATTTTTGTCAGAAAGTGGTGTCATCTCTACTTTAAAACTGAAAGTTGGTTATGGTGTTACTGGTCAACAAGATATTGGTACTAACTATGGTTATTTTGGAACCTATACAAGTGGTCAGCCATATGCTAGATACATTTATTATAATAGTTCAACAGGTAGTTATGATAAAGTTCCTTTTGTCACAATAAGACCCAATGGATATGATGCTAATTTGAAGTGGGAAGAAACAACTACTTATAACGTTGGATTTGACTATGGATTTTTAAATGACAGAATTAGTGGTACCATTGATTTGTATAAAAGGGTTACTGATGACTTGTTAAACCAAATTCCGGTTCCTGCAGGAGCTAACTTGACAAATGAATTGGTAACAAATGTTGGTAGTCTTGAAAATAAAGGGGTTGAATTCACTGTGAATGCCCTTGCTATTGATAAAGGTGATTTTAAATGGAACATTGGAGCCAATGTTACTTATAATAAAAATGAAATTACCAAATTAACCAGTGTTGACGATCCTGATTACTTAGGTGTGATGACAGGTGGTATTAGTGGAGGTACTGGTAATATGATACAAATTCAACAGGTTGGAAAACCTGCCAATTCTTTCTTTGTGTATCAACAGGTATACGATGCTAATGGTAAACCAATCGAAGGTGTTTATATGGATAGAAATGAAGATGGGGAATTTAATGAGAGTGATTTGGCAGCATATCAGCAAGCAGCACCTAAAGTAATGCTTGGATTAAATACTTCATTAAGTTATAAAAACTGGGATTTGAGTATAGTTGGTAGAGCAAATCTTGGACAATACGTATACAATAATATGGCTTCAAGTAGAGGTTGGTATAATAGTATGCAGATTAGTGGAGAGTATTTAAATAATTTACATACAGATGTATTAAATACAAACTTTAATACAGCTCAGTATTTTTCATCTTATTATGTACAAAAAGCATCTTTCTTCAGAATGGATAATATTACTCTAGGATATGATGTGAGTGATGTTTTAAATAATAAAATGAAAATGAGAGTGTATACTTCGGTTAATAATGCTTTTGTTATTAGTGGTTACGAAGGTATGGATCCAGAAGTTAATGGCGGAATTGATAATAACATTTATCCACGTCCAAGAACATTTTTATTAGGTGTTAATGTAACATTTTAATTAGTGATAATTATGAAGAAATTAATTATATATAAACTAGCATTTGCTTTAGGATTTGTTTTGTCTTTAGGCTCTTGTGTCAATGATTTGGATGTAACTCCGATTGATCCAAATTTATCAACTCCGGATAAAATTTATACTTCCGAAGAAGCTTTTCAACAAGTATTAGCAAAAATTTATGCAGGGTTTGCAGTGTCTGGTCAAACAGGTCCTGCTGGAGATGGTGACTTATCAGGTTTTGATGAAGGACATAGTCAATATTGGAGGGCATATTTTGTTTGTCAGGAGTTGCCTACTGATGAGGCTGTTAATGGTTGGAATGATGGTGATTTACCAGATTTGAGTCAGGTTACTTGGGGTGCTAATAATGGATTTATTCGTCAGTTTTATTATAGAGCTATTTATCAGGTTTCGTTAGCTAATGAGTTTATTCGTCAGTCAAATACGTATGGTAAAACTGAGTATACACATTTGCCACAATATAAGGCAGAAGCTCGTTTTTTACGCGCTTTATCATACTGGCATGCTTTGGATTTATATGGTAATGGAATTCCATTCGTAACAGAAGACAGTCCTATTGGTTCGGTTTTACCACAGCCTGCAGGAGAAGCTAGAGGTCCTGAATTATTTAATTATATTGAAAAGGAATTGATAACTATAGTAGGAGACGGAGAAGATACTGACGAAATATTATTAGACCCATCTCAAGCTGCCGGAGGACAAGCTAATAAAGCTGCAGCCTGGATGTTGTTAGCAAAATTGTATTTAAATCAGGCTGTATATTTAGATGCAGCTCATCAAAGTGATGATTACTATACAAAAGCCAAAACATACTTGAATAAGATTTTTGCTGAAAACTATAGTTTAATTACAGAAGCTGATAAAACGGTAACTGATGTTTATTCTCCTTATGAGTTTTTATTCTTGGCAGATAATTATAAAGCCAATAAAGAAATTATTTACTCAATTAACTATGACGGAGACTACTCTCGCACATGGGGAGGCATGACATATGTGTTAGCTGCTTCAATTGGAGGTGATGTAATGGCACCAAGCGATTATGGTATTTCAGAAGGATGGGGTGGTAATAGAACCACAAAAGCCTTGGTGAATAAATTTGATGCTGCTGATAGTAGAGCATTATGGTTTACAGAAGGTCAGTCATTAGAGATTCAAAATCAGGATCAATTTCAAGAAGGATATGCCGTTATTAAATATAAAAACAAAACACGTGATGGTGGTAATGGAAGCAATGAAGGAGTATCAACCTGGGTTGATATAAATATTCCAGTTTTTCGTTTGGCCGATGCCTATTTAATGGCTGCCGAAGTTGATTTACGACTTGACGGGGCTGTAAGTACTCAGGATCTTGGTTATCTAAAAGAAATTACAGACAGAGCTGGAGTAGCATTACCTACTTCTGTTGATTTAAATTGGATTTTAGATGAACGTGCGCGTGAATTATACTGGGAATGTCACAGACGTACTGATTTGGTTCGTTTTGGTAAGTTTACATCAGGTTATAACTGGCCTTTAAAAGGAAATAGTTTAAATGGACAAGATGTAGCAGACAGGTATAATTTAATGCCTATTCCATTTACTGATATTACTGCTAATCCAAACCTTAAGCAGAATCCTAATTATTAATTTTAATAACGGAAAATATGAGACATTTTAATATATATGCTTTATTGATACTGTTGTTGGGCCTTTTTGCTTCGTGTGAAGATGAAGATAAGGTTCAGGTGCCAGCAGATGCTGTTAAGCCAGTTTTAACTGCACCAGATGGTGGTGGTACTTATGTTCTGGAAAAAGTGAACGAAGAAGAAGTTTTCAAGACTTTTGAGTGGAGTGCCGCTGATTTTAATATTCCTGTTGTTGAGGAATACTCAATAGAAGTAGATGCAACTGGTGGTGATTTTTCTTCATATAAAGTAATTGCTAATAGTATAACATCTCCTTATGAAATTACTGTAGGTGATTTTAATAAAGCCATGTTGGCAGCTGGATTTACTGATGGTGAAGCTCATGATATTATTCTTCGTGTAAGTGCAAATCATCATTTATCAAGTGAAACAATTGAGATGAATGTTACCACTTATTTTGATGCTGAGCCTTGGACTGTTATTGGTAGTGCTGTTGGTGGTTGGGATGTAGAAAATGACCAATATATGACATACGATAAAGATAATGATGTTTACACCATTACTTTAGATATGGTTCCAGGTGATTTTAAATTCCGCGCTCCTAAAAAGGATAGTGATCCTTGGAAATTTAATTATGGATTGTCTGGTGATTCAGAAGTAATTGAAGATGCTCAAGATGTTGAATTAAAGTCTGGTGGATCAAATATTCAAACCTTAGGTGGTAATTATACCATTACTCTGGATGTTACAAACGAAAAATTCTCAATTGTTCAAAACTCTGCTGGTGATTTAACAAACTGGACAGACGTAGTTCTTGACGCTGTGGGAACAGGAGTTAGTGCTGATAATGCTAATGCAACAGCAGATGGAAGTTCATGGAATTGGGGTAATGTTTTATTGCCAGATAATGAAGGTAAACCTGCCTCTAATGGAACTACATTTACCTGGACTTGGACAGGTGTTGTTTTGGAAGCAGAAGAAGGATTCAAATTAAGAACTCTTAATGGAGAAGCTGCGCCAGAAAATGGGATTAGTTTTGACGTAGGTTATGCTGCTCTTGATGTTGAGAATAGTACTGATCAGGTTGTTGATAAAGATGGTAATTTCTCAGTTAGTACTAAAGGTGAGTATACTATAACATTAGAAATAGATGCTGCTAGTGGAGATACTAAAAAAGTTACTATTGTAGAATATTCTGCTTATCCAGCACACATGTATATGATTGGTGCTTCTATCGGAGGATGGACTTGGGGTGAGAATGATATTGAAATGATACCAGTACACAGTAATCCTCATTTATTTTGGAGAATTGTTTGGATCGAAAAAGGAGTACAAGACGCAGGATTGAAATTTAGTGAAGAACAAGCATGGGGGAAAGATTTCGGAGTAAGTGGAGATGCTGTAGATGGGGTTTATGCTAAAGGATCTGATAATGTTCCAGATGTTTATGAATCTGGATATTATATGGTTGTTGTGAATTTGATAGAAGAAACAATTGAAATTACCACTCCTTCCGTAAATGGAATTGGAGGTGTATTTGGTGATGAAAATTGGAATGGAGGTATTGCATTTACTGTTGATAATGCTAATAAAGTAATTACATCTCCTGCATTTACTGGTAATGGTGAACTTCGTATGTATGCAACGGCATCAACAATGACAAATAAAGATGGTAACCTTGTTGACTGGTGGCAAGCTGAATTTATTGCACTCAATGATGTAATTGAATACAGAGGAGTTGGTGATGATCAAGACAGATTGAATGTTACTACTGGACAAAGTATTTCATTAGATTTTATTAATGGTACAGGTACACTACAATAAGTAAAGTAAAGTATTTTAGAGGCTGTCCTTTTTCAGGACAGCCTTTTCTTGCATATAATAAATGAGAACAATTGTATCAATATCTTTTTTAATGCTGAATATGTTGCTTCATTCTCAAGTCATACTTCAAGGTTTTTATTGGGATGTGCCAGTTAATGATAAGGCAAAAGAAGGGATATGGTATAATCATCTTAATTCACAACTCGATTATGTCGAAAGTATTGGAATAAGTGGTGTTTGGTTGCCTCCTCCATCCAAAGGAAATTGGGGGATTTATGATATGGGTTATGGAATCTACGACCATTATGATTTAGGGGAAATTAATCAGAACGGAACCATAAGTACCCGGTTTGGAACACGTCAGCAATTGAATCAACTTGTCAATAAAGCTCATCAGCATAATATTGAGGTGTATGCCGATGTTGTTTTAAATCATATGTATTCGTTTCAGAATAAAGATCTGGAAGCGAATCCTATTTTAAAGAATTATCTTCTTACGCGAAGTAAAAAAACAGCCGGTTACCCGGTAAATGAATTGCGTTTTGTTGTTGAAATGCAAGCCAATCAAAAACTAAGTATTTTTCTAAAAAATACCGTAAATACGAGAATAAAGGATGGATACCGATTAAAGGTTTCGAATGAGCCGTCGATGGATAATGCATCTAAAATTTTTCATCCCATTTTATCAAAAAACAACCCCTATGGATATTGGGAAGGATTAGTTGATAAAGAAGTGCAAATTCAATATCAAATTAATCGAAATTCACGAATGAAATTATGGCTTCAGTTGGAAGTATTGGATAAAAATCTGAACTGGGGAGATCAAACAAACGGATTAACTATTTCATCAATAACTGACGAAAGTGGTAAAGAACTAAATTGGGAAGTGTATTCATACACTGGTATTAAGCCAGCTTCGAATAAAATGACTTGGAATTATTCTGATTTTCATCCTTCTGATTCCGATGATTACATAGTGAATTATCCGGATACTGCAGGCATTGTTGCTAATTCTAAGTTGTTTGGTCACGATTTTGATCATCAGAGCAAAAATGTACAAAAACAATTGACATCGTGGGGGCATTGGTTAATGAATGAGGTAAAATATGATGGTGCCCGTTTGGATTTTGTGAATGGAATAGCACCTCAGTTTGTACATGATTGGACAAATAATGTTATTCCGGATTCTGGTTTCTGTGTTACCGAGTTTTTTACATATTCTATTGACCAGATTAGCTTGTGGAATAAAGAAATCAACCAGGAGAATAAAGCGAATGTACAATCATTTGACTTTCCGCTAAAAAAACTCTTAACCGATATGTGTAACGATTCAACCGGAAAATTTGATATGTCGCAGTTGGTTAATGCAGGTCTTATTTCGCAGTTGCCGGCAGATAGAATCATCACTTTTGCTGAAAATCATGATACAGGTAAGGAGCACGATAAGTGGATTGTAAAAGATTGGCAAATGGCGTATGCCTATATTTTATTTCATCAACCTACGCCTTGTATTTTTTATTCTCATCTTTTTCCTGTTGTTCAAACCGATTTTAATACAAAAATAGATACGGTTAAAGCTGATGATAACTTACCTAATGTGATTGAGAAATTGTTGAAGGTGAGATCTGTTCTGCAAGGAGACGCAATGATAGATAGTACTGTTATAAATAGCAATCAATATATAGTTTATCGAAATGGAATGAATGATTTTGGAGGTGTTTTTCTGATGCTTTCAAAATCTGATTCGTTAAATATTACAATTAACATTTCTTCATTTGAAAGAGATAATGAAGATGAGGTGTATATTAATGTCTTGAATCCAGAAGAAAAAGTAAGATCAAATAATCAGATTTTACAGTTTGGGAAAGTTTCCAGAGGAGCATCGGTTTGGATGAAAGAGCAAAATTATGAAAAAACATTTAAGCTTATAAAATGAAGAAGATTTACATTTTAGGATTATTAGTTGTTTGGACGCAGCTGATGATGGCGCAGGTGGTAACTTCCGATCCGGCAATTCCGGTAGAAGGAGATGAGGTTACAATAACTTTTTATGCAGATAGAGGAACGGGCGGTTTAGCTGATTTTACGGGTGATATTTATGCGCATACAGGTGTAATTACCGACCAGAGTACTGGTGATGGAGATTGGAAATATGTGAAAGCCGAATGGAGTGAAAATATTGATGCTTGCAAACTGACTAAGGTATCAGAAAATGTCTATACATTAACTCTTTCACCTTCCATAAGAGAATTCTATGGAGTGCCTGATGGAGAAACGATTCAAAAAATGGCGTTTGTTTTTCGTAGTGCTGATGGTTCACAGGAAGGAAAAGATACGGGTGGTAATGATATTTTCGTATCAGTGTCCGACGAAGAATTAGCCGTTTCGATAGAATCGCCACAAGATAAAACTCTGGTACCTGTTGGTGATGATGTAACAGTTAAAATCAATTCTATATTGAGCGATCAGTTAACGCTTTATGTTAACGATGTTGAAGTTGAATCAACCTCTTCAAATAGCATTAACTATATCATTCAAGGAGTATCTGAAGATCAGTATGATATTAAAGCAGTAGCAACATCGGGTGATCAAACGGTTGAAGAGAGTATTACTTTTTATACGCGAGGACTTCCGGTTGAAGAGACAAGACCTGAAGGTCTTCGCAGAGGTATTAATCGTATCGATAATTATTCGGTTACAGCCCTTATTTATGCGCCATATAAAGAGTTTGTTTATTTGATGGGCGATTTTAATGATTGGACACCTAAAAGTGATTACTTGATGAAAAAAGATGGTGATTATTTTTGGTTAACATTGACTAATTTAGAGCCTAACACCGAATATGCATATCAGTATTGGATGGATGATGATTTAAAGATTGCCGATCCTTATACTAATAAAATACTTGATCCATGGAACGATCAATATATCAGTTCTGACATTTATCCCGATTTAAAACCTTACCCAACCAATAAAACCGATGGTATTGTTAGTGTATTCTCAACTTCGGAAAATACTTTTACCTGGGATAATGCAGACTTTGTTGCTCCTGATAAACAAGCATTGGTTATATATGAGTTGTTGATTCGCGACTTTACCGCAAATCAGGATATCAAAACAGTAGCTGATACATTGAGCTATCTTAAACGATTGGGGATTAATGCTATTGAGTTAATGCCTTTTAACGAATTTGAAGGAAACGATAGTTGGGGCTATAATCCTTCGTTTTATTTTGCAGCCGATAAAGCATACGGAACTATAAATGATTATAAATCATTTATCAATGAATGCCATAGAAATGGAATTGCTGTAATAATGGATATGGTGCTCAATCATTCGTTTGGGCAGTCTCCATTTGTACAAATGTATTTCGATGGCGAAAAACCAACGGCTCAAAACCCTTGGTACAATGTAAATCATAATATGAAAAATCCGGATGCTCAATGGGGGTATGATTTTAATCACGAGAGTGCCGAAACTCAGGCCTTGGTTGATAGCATCTGTTCATATTGGATGAATGAATATAAAATTGACGGTTTCCGCTTCGATTTTACCAAAGGTTTTACCAATACTGAATATGATGAAAGTAGTTGGGCAAGTCCTTATGATCAAAGCCGAATTGATATTTTGGAAAGAATGACCAGTGAAATCTGGAAACGTAAATCGGATGCCTATGTTATTTTTGAGCATTTATCAGATAATGATGAAGAAACAGTATTAGCCGACTATGGTATTATGCTATGGGGTAATGCTAATCATGATTATAATGAAGCAACGATGGGATATGCTTCTGATCTGAGTTGGACATCATATCGTGAAAGAGGTTGGGATGCTCCTCATGTGGTTAATTATATGGAGAGTCATGATGAAGAACGATTAATGTATAAAAACAAATTGTATGGTGCTTCTGAAGGCGATTATAAAACAACGGATGAGGTAACTGCATTAAGTAGAATGGAAGCTGCTGCGGTAGTATTCTTTAGTACGCCTGGACCAAAAATGGTTTGGCAGTTTGGCGAGTTGGGCTTCGATTTAAGCATTAACAGATGTACTGATGGTACCATTAGTGATGGTTGCCGTTTAGCTCAAAAGCCCCCTGTATGGGAATATCAACAAAACGAAAATCGAGAGCAGTTATTTAATGTGTTTAAACGAATGATCGAGATTAAAACCGGAGAAGAAGTGTTTAATACAACCGATTTTACAATGGATGTTGATGGTTCTGTTAAGAAAATAGCTTTGAATATGTCAGGATCCGATGTGCGTGTTGTTGCTAACTTTGGTTTAACACGACAAACGGCTAGCCCTGATTTTAGTACTACCGGAAAATGGTACAATAACATTACTGGTGACAGTATTCAGGTGGACGATGTAAATGTGTCATTTACATTTCAACCGGGCGATTATGTAATCTTTAGTCAAAAAAAGCTAACCAGTTTTGATACAAATACAGGCATTGAAGATGAAAAAGTAATGACTTCTTCTCGATTCCTCTGCTATCCAAATCCATTTACTAATACCTTACAAATAGATACTGATTTAAAAGATGAAAAAGTGGTGGAAGTATATGCTTTAACCGGAGCATGTGTCGAAAAAAAGATATTTCAGCAGGATCAATTTTCAGTTAATCTGGGACATTTACCCAAAGGTCATTATCTGATAAAACTGTCAAATGGAGATCAAACAAGATATTCTAAAGTAGTTAAATACTAAATAGTGAAAGGTGAGTCATTTCGATTCACCTTTTTTATTTTCCTTCACCACTTACTAAAGTTTTTAAGGTATAAAGCAAAATTCTTAAATCAACCAGTAAAGAGATATTATTTAAATAGAGGGTATCATAATTTAAGCGTTGAATCATTTGATCAATGTTCTCGGCATACCCGTATTTTACCATTCCAAGAGAAGTAATTCCTGGGCGACATTGAAGAATTTCACTGTAATGAGGTACTCTTTTCGATATTTCGTTGATATAAAAAGCTCTTTCCGGACGAGGACCAACAATTGACATGTTACCGATAATAACATTAATAAACTGAGGTGTTTCATCAATTCTCCAACGTCGTAAAAAACGACCAAATCGTGTAATTCTGTTATCATTCGTCGATGATAATGCTGGTCCTTCTTTTTCAGCATTAACAATCATTGTTCTGAATTTAATAATCTTAAATGGTTTGCCATTTTTACCAATTCGTTCCTGAGTATAGAAAATAGGACCATCTGAATCTTTTTTGATGCGCCACGCCAGATAAGGAAAGAATAGCAAAAGAATAACTAATCCAACCATAGAAATAAATAAATCAATCAACCTTTTTATGAATTCTTGCCAAACAGCCATCTCTTTTTTTGTAACCGCAACAAAAGGAGGGGCAATTAAAGCATTAATTTGAGCGAATCCTTTAACTATCGATTGAGCATCAGGAATGAGCTTAATGGAAATATCCCGCATTTTTGCTATAGTAATTAGGTTGGTGATTAGCTTTTCTTTTGCTGAAGGTACCGCAATGATAATTTCATCAGGCTGATGTTTTTTTAATAAATTCTCAGCTTCAGTGTAACTCAGAGCTACATTGCTTCCTTTTGGTGGTATATCATCTATTCTAATAACATCGGTAATGTTATTCCCACTTAGTTTACCCAACTGGCTTAGTTCTTCGTATGCCTGCGACAATATGCCATTTGATCCGATTAAGATGGTTTTAATTCCCCAATTGCCCTTGTGCATTAACATACGAAGAATTATAATAATTAAAATATGTGGGATATTAATGCTTAAAAACGTAACTGCAATAAGCATTAAGTAGGTATTCCATACATTGGCTAACGAAAAAAGATTAAATAAGCCATAGAAATAGATGAATAAACTCGAAAAGGCGATTACTAAGCCACTAAATGTTTTTGATAGATGACTGGTTATGGACAGGTTGATTCTATTACGGTATAACCCTGTTAGAAACAATATGAAGAGAATATATACCGCTAAAAGAAAAGTTACCATTGTTTGGTTAAGCAATGATTGTATTTTAAGGGCGAATTGCGTTGAAAAAGAAGGTAAATCTGCTTTTAAAATGGATACAGAATAGGAGGCTGACACAATGATAACAATGATATCATTGAGCAGAAAATACAGGTTGATTGATTTTTTTGATATGTTAGACATAACCCCCATAAAAACGTTAACGAATGTTATTCGAAAATATTTTTAAGAAGGCAAAAAAAACTATTTTTGCTTCATATGGAAATGTTGGATTCTTTCAGACATAAAGGAATGCGCCAGCGTTTGGTGCAGGAATTAATACGAAAAAATATTACAGATAGAAATGTGTTGGAAGCCATTGGTATGGTTCCCCGTCATTTGTTTTTGGAAAGTAGCTTTGTTTCATTTGCTTATCAGGACAAGGCCTTCCCAATTGCGGCCGGACAAACGATTTCGCAACCTTATACTGTAGCTTTGCAATCTCAATTATTAAATATTACACCAGGCGAAAAAGTGTTGGAAGTAGGAACTGGATCGGGTTATCAGGCAGCGGTGTTAATTCAAATGGGAGTAAGTTTGTATTCCATCGAAAGACAAAAGGAATTATATACACGTTCAACCAAATTATTAAAACAAATGGGGTACAGTGGACGTTTTTTTCTGGGAGATGGATATGAAGGTTTACCATCTTTTGCTCCGTTCGATAAAGTAATAATTACAGCTGGAGCACCATTTATACCCGATAAGTTATTATTACAAATGAAAATAGGTGGAGTGATGGTAATTCCTATTGGAGATCAAAAACAAATGATGACACGTATTACGCGTTTGGGGGAGGATGATTTTGAGCAAGAGCAAATAGGAGAATGTGCTTTTGTACCTATGTTAAAAGGAACCGTAAATTAAATATTATACAGATGATTAAAATTGACGTGCTGCCAATTAATATGTGGCAGGAAAATACATATATTCTTTCAGACGAGACAAAAGAGTGTGCAATTATCGATCCGGGTTGTTTATCTCCTGCTGAGCGTAATTCTATTGCTGAATTTATCGAAACCAATGGCTATAAACCGGTGAAGTTGCTCCAAACGCATTTACATCTCGATCATGTTTTTGGCTCCACTTTTATTGCTGAGACATACAACTTGGAAATGGAAGCACATAAAGGCGATGAATTTTTAATTGATCAAACAGTGAGTTATGCAGCACAGTTTGGGGTTGAGGTTGATCAAAATCCACCGTCTATATCTAATTATTTAAACGAAGGAGATATAGTTAAATTCGGAAATTCATCGTTGGAAGTTATTCACGTTCCGGGGCATTCAATGGGAGGAATTATCTTTTACAGTAAAGAGGATAAAATAGCCATTGTGGGTGACTCTATTTTTCAGGGCAGCATTGGTCGTACAGATCTGCCAGGTGGTGATTTCGATACGCTTGTTACCAATTTAAAGGATAAAATTCTTACATTGGATGATGATGTCCAGTTATTTCCTGGTCATGGTCCATCAACAACCGTTGGACGGGAAAAAATGAGTAATCCATTTTTGGTTTCATAAAACAGAAATAGTGATTATTGTGACCTAGCCCATCAAGTAGTTTGTATTTAAAATTTTGGATGTTTTTACAAACAAAAAGAACCGGATTCATCTTTATAGAAGAAAGTATTTTGTGAGATAGTAAAAAATAGAGAAAGGGTAGTGTTTTTATACACTAATGGTAGATTAATAGTATAATATTTTAAAAACCTCCCTTGAAGGTGGTAAAAGTCATTGAATTTTACCAAATTTCTTCTTCTATTTGAATCATGAATTGTTTAGGAAGTAACACCAAATTGATATAAAAATTTAACTATGGCAACTGATAAGTTTGTCTCGCGTCACATTGGTCCAAGAGATTACGAGATTAGTACAATGCTCGATCGTATTGGCGTTTCATCAGTCGATGAATTAATCAATCAAACTATACCTGCTTCCATTAGGTTAGAAGAACCACTAAATATATCGGAAGGGTTAACAGAACGTCAGTATTTTAGGAAGATACATGATATTGCAAAATTAAACAAGGTATACAACACATATATCGGTATGGGATATTACGATGTAATTACACCAGCTGTAATCTTACGTAATGTGCTTGAAAACCCGGTGTGGTACACCTCTTATACTCCATATCAGGCTGAGATTTCACAAGGACGATTAGAGGCATTATTGAATTTTCAGACGGTTGTAACTGAAATCACAGGTATGGAAATTGCGAATGCATCATTGCTTGATGAAGCAACAGCTGCAGCCGAAGCAATGATAATGCTTTTTAACTCACGAAGCCGTAAGCAGGCAAAAGCTGGAGTTTGTACATTTTTTGCCGACGAAAATATGTGGCCTCAAACTAAAGAGGTTTTAATTACCAGAGCTAAGCCTTTGGGCATTGATTTAAAATTTGGTAATGTACATGAGCTGGAATATAGTGAAGCATTATTCGGAATCATGGTTCAGTATCCTAATTCTAATGGATCGATTGAAGATTATATAGAGATTACGGAAAAGGCACATAATAATGATTGTAAAGTTGCTGTAGCAACCGATTTACTTTCATTAGCATTATTAACACCTCCGGGAGAGTGGGGTGCCGATGTCGTATTTGGTACCACTCAACGCTTTGGTATCCCAATGGGATATGGAGGTCCGCATGCAGCATTTTTTGCCACTAGAGAAGAGTTAAAACGACAGTTACCGGGACGTATTATTGGTATTACCAAAGATGCCAATGGCCGAAGAGCTTTACGTATGGCTTTGCAAACACGCGAGCAACATATTAAGCGCGAACGTGCTACATCCAACATTTGTACAGCACAGGCTTTGTTGGCTACAATGGCTGGTTTTTATGCAGTTTATCATGGTAACGAAGGAATAACTCGTATTGCAGAACGCGTTCATTCAATTGCATTTCAAATAGCTCGTGAAGTGGAAAAACTTGGCTATAAACAAGTGAACGATGAGTTTTTCGATACTATCCGAATTGCATTGCCAGAAGGAGTAAAGATTGAATATATTGAACGGTATAGTCTTAAACTGGAAATGAATTTCCGATATTTCGATAATGGTGATGTTGGTATAAGCATTGATGAAACAACTAATTTGGATGATATCAATTGGATTGTTGAAGTTTTTGCAATAGCAGCAGGAAAAGAAGTGCCTCGAATTTCAACCATCGGTTCAGACTCGAATATCAAAGCTGATTATAAAAGAACGTCTGATTTCTTAAGTCAGGATATTTTTAAAAAGTACCATTCAGAGGCTGAAATGGTTCGTTATATCAAGAAGCTTGAGCGAAAAGATATTTCTCTTACACACTCAATGATTTCGTTGGGATCGTGTACCATGAAGTTGAATGCAGCTACTGAAATGTTGCCCTTAAGTTGGATAGAATTCAATGGATTACATCCTTTTATCCCTAAAGATCAAGCAGCTGGTTATCATTTGATGATGGATGAATTACGACATGATTTATCGGAGATTACAGGTTTTGCTGATGTTAGTTTGCAACCAAACTCAGGTGCAGCGGGTGAGTATGCCGGACTAATGGTAATTCAGGAGTATCATCGTAGCAGAGGTGAGGAGCAACGTAATGTAGCTATCATCCCATCTTCTGCACATGGAACTAACCCTGCCAGTGCTGTAATGGCTGGTATGAATGTTTTAGTGGTAAAATGCGACGAAAAAGGAAATATTGATGTTGCTGATCTTCGAGAAAAAGCGGAGGCCAATAAAGATGTTTTATCATGCTTAATGGTGACCTATCCTTCAACACATGGTGTGTTTGAAGAATCTATTATTGAGGTATGCCAAATTGTTCATAATAACGGTGGACAAGTGTATATGGATGGTGCCAATATGAATGCTCAGGTTGGTTTTACCAGTCCGGGAAGAATTGGAGCCGATGTTTGTCACTTGAATTTACATAAAACATTTGCCATTCCTCATGGTGGTGGTGGTCCGGGTGTTGGTCCTATTGGAGTAGCTTCTCATCTGGTTGATTTCTTACCAACTCACCCTGTTGTTGATAACGAACGAAAAGGAATTACAGCTGTAGCCGCGGCTCCTTGGGGTAGTGCCAGTGTATTGCCTATTACTTATGGTTATATCAAAATGCTAGGTGCCGAAGGCTTAAGAAAGTCAACAGAGATGGCTATTCTAAATGCTAATTATATGGCATCATCGTTAAAAGACGATTATGGTATATTGTATACTGGTTCCAATGGTAGAGTAGCTCATGAGATGATTCTTGAATGTCGTCATTTTAAAGCCTCTTCAGGAATCACAGAAACTGATATTGCCAAACGTTTAATGGATTACGGATTTCATGCACCTACACTTTCATTTCCTGTTCATGGAACATTAATGGTTGAACCAACAGAGAGTGAATCCTTGCAAGAGTTGGATCGATTTATCGCGGCTATGAAATCTATTTTCAACGAAATTAAAGAGATTGAAAATGGTTCGGCAGATAAGGAAGATAATGTATTGAAAAATGCTCCTCATCCAGCTTATAAAGTTGTTTCTGATGAATGGTCTCACTCTTACGGAAGAGAAAAAGCAGCATATCCATTAGACTGGATTCGCGAAAATAAATTCTGGATTGATGTTGCTAGAGTAGATGATGCTTATGGTGATCGAAATTTGGTTTGTAGTTGTGCACCTATCGAAAGCTATATTTAAAATATTTTAATCTGATATAAGATGATCCCGTTGCAAGGCAACGGGATTTTTTATTGTCCAAAAGCGGAAACTTTCTTTGATCATTGGCGTAACACAACAGCAGAAATCAAATTGTAATTATAGATAGAGATGAGAAAATTGTACATGATTTTTGTATTGTTGGTGGCAATAACGACTGTGTCTGCTCAAGGACTGCAAAAGGTTTTTGAAGGAAGTAAGTCTTTTGAGAAGGTGTCGGGCGTTAAGGTAGATGGCGACTTTTGTAAAGTTGAATTTGTTAAGGGCGATAATGTTACGGTTACTGCTGAGTTAAGTGCCAATAAAGAGTTGGATGGTTACGATGTAGCTATGGATGTTGTTGATGGAGTACTAAATGTTACAGTTAAAAAACCAGCATCGGGTTGGAGCTCACACTCAGGTTCCGTTACTATTACTTTACCTGATGGTGTGAATATTGAAGTAGCTACTTCATCAGGTTATATCACTTTAGCTGATTTTAAAAGTACAACAGTTAAGGCAGAATCAAAATCAGGTAAAGTTAATGTGAGTAACATAATAGGAAGTGTTGATTTGAGCACAAAAACAGCCACTATTGATGTTGCAGATATTACGGGAGATGTTGAAACATCGAGTAAAGGAGGGAGTCAAACTGTTCGAAATATCAAAGGAAATGCTAAGATTGTTTCCTATAGCGGTAGCTTAATTATTGAAAATGTTGAAGGAAATTGTGCCGGTGAAACCACCGATGGTGATTTAGCAATGAAAAATATAAATGGAGAGATCAAATTAAAAACCAATTCTGGATCAATGAAATTATCGGATTCATCAGGTAATATTACTACAATGTCAGGTACCGGATCATTAAATTTCTTTAATGTGCAAGGTGTTTTTGATATCACATCAGGAAAAGGTAATGTGATTGGGGCAAGGGTGAAATTTACAGCATCATCAAGCATTAGAACAACCGAAGGAAAGATTAAATTTAAGCTTGATAATAGTAAAGAAGAATTGGCTTTTGAGTGCGAATCAGAAAAGGGAATGATGGTTGTGTACGGAAAAGCGAAGAAAAAGAAAAATAAGCAGGGCAAGGGGGCCATTTTAATTACTACGTATAGTACAACCGGAGCACAGAATTATTATTAAGGAGTCATAATTAATTAAGCACAAAGAAAAGGCTGATCAACGTTTAGTTGTTCAGCCTTTTTAATTTTATCCTATGTGTCTTTTTGAATACAAAAAAGACCATCCTTTGTGGGGTGGTCTTTGATTTTAGTTGAAAATTGTATTTTATTTCCTTGCAATTTGATCTTCAATGATTTCGGTAAATACCTCCTTGATATCCAACCCGGCAGCAGCTATTTGCTGAGGAATAAAGCTGGTAACAGTCATACCCGGAGTCGTATTTACTTCGAGCATATAAATTTTATTTTCCGAAATAATGTAATCGATACGAATGATACCTCGACAACCCAAAATATCATAGATAAGTGAGGAAATCGATTGAATTCGATCTCTGACTTTGTTGTCGATGCGAGCAGGTGTTATTTCTTCTACTTTTTCGGCTGTATATTTAGCTTCAAAATCAAAGAATTCATTTTTACTTACAACCTCAGTAAGTGGGAATTTAACCTCGTTATTCGAAGTTTTATAAAGCCCACATGTAACTTCAGTACCTGATATGAATTGCTCGATAATAACTTCTTTACTTTCTTGGAAAGCCTTTTCGATGGCGGCAATTAGTTCATTACCTTCCTTTACTTTTGAAATACCAAAGCTAGAACCTCCAGCATTAGGTTTTACAAACAAGGGTAGACCTAATTGAGTAATAATATCTGGTGCATTATAACTATGTCCTTTGCGCAATAGTACAGAGTCGGCCACAGCAACTCCAAAACCTTTTAAATAAGTGTTACAAGTAAATTTATTAAAGGATATTGCGGCTGCTTCCACATCACATGTGCTATGTGGTATGTCTAGCATTTTAAAGTAGCCTTGTAATAAACCATCTTCACCCGGAGTGCCATGTATTGTTATATAGGCACAATCGAAATGTACTTTAGATCCGTTTAGTTCAAAACTAAAATCATTTTTATCGATGGGATATTCATTGCCATCAATAATTGCACACCACTTTTCTTTGGTGATTAAAACCGGATAGCGGTTATATTTCGATTCATCAATAAAAGAGTAAATTCCATCTTTGCTCTTTTCCGAAACAATTACTTCAGATGAGTAACCGCCATAAACGATGCCGATATTTTTTTTTATCATTTCTACAATTGTAATACTAGTTATCTTCTCGGCCGGCAGTATAGCCTCTCCATTTTTCTATGGCTTGCACCATATCATCCGGTAGCTCAGAGTCAAACGACATAAACTCTCTGGTTGTAGGGTGAACAAATCCTAGTGTTTTGGCATGAAGAGCCTGACGAGGAAGTATATTAAAACAGTTTTGTACAAACTGCTTGTATTTGGTAAAAGTTGTTCCTTTTAAAATTTGATCGCCACCATAACGTTCATCGTTAAATAATGGATGACCAATATGTTTCATATGCACCCTTATTTGGTGTGTTCGTCCGGTTTCTAGACGGCATTCAACCAACGAAACATATCCCAATCGTTCCAATACTTTATAGTGGGTTACAGCTGGTTTTCCTCTTTCTCCATCTTCGAAAACCGCCATTTGTTTGCGGTCTTTTAAACTGCGGCCAATATTACCAACAATAGTACCTTCATCTTCTTTAGGTTGTCCCCAAACAATGGCGCGATAGGTCCGTTTCGATGTTTTTTCGAAGAATTGACGAGCTAAAAAGTTTTTAGCATGCTCGGTTTTAGCTATCACCAATAACCCTGATGTGTCTTTATCAATTCGATGAACCAAGCCGGGACGTGGATCTTCAGAATTAAAAAGAGGTAAGTCTTTAAGGTGAAAGGCCAATGCATTAACCATGGTGCCAGTGTAATTCCCATGCCCGGGATGAACCACCATCCCTGGTTTCTTGTTGAGTACGATTAAATCATCATCTTCAAAAATAATGTCTAAAGGAATATCCTGTGGAATAATCTCTATCTCGCGTGGAGGATATGACATTACTATGGTGATAACTTCGTTGGCTTTTATTTTATAATTGGATTTAACCGGTTTGTCGTTTACACGAATATTCCCGGCGGCAGCTGCATCCTGTATTTTATTTCTCGAAGCATTTTCGATTCGATTTACCAAAAACTTGTCAATGCGCAATGGTTTTTGACCAGGATCGGTTTCGAAACGATAATGCTCATAAAGTTCATTGCTTTCTTCGAATTCGTCAAATTCGTTCTGAATTTCTTCAGCCATCTCTAAAATTCCTCCATGTTATCACCTGTAGGTTCTTCAACTACGGGTGGATCAATATTCAACGCATTAAGCGAAAGACTGTCGATAGATAATGTATCGGGTAATATTTTTGAAGAGTCGGTACTTAACCAAACATCAATAGATGCTCCCAGTGGGATGCGCGAACCTTCTTCGGGTAGCGGACGTTGTTTCCAGATGAAAGCAAATAATGAATCATCTTGTGTAACAACGGTACTATCGTAAATAGTGGCGCCTAAATTAAGTGATACTGAAACCAAAAAGTGACGAGCTTCTTCTGCTGCTAATCCTGTTAAGTCGGGTATATTGGTTTTTTTATCACTTAATCCTTGCCCTAACAATAAGTCAATAACCGATCCTTTTTCAACAGAAGTTCCTGGTTCAATAGGTTTTCCCTTATAGTGCTGACCTAATACTTCGTTGGTGTATTCACTAGGAATGTAAATTAATTCACCAGTTTTTAAACCATATGATTCTAAAATTGCTTTAGCACTACGAAGCGAATAGCTACTTAAATTGGGCATCTGCACCTTTTCTGCAGAATATGCATTAATGGTAAAATGAATCGTTCTATTTTTCTTTACTCTGCTTCCTTCTGCCGGAATTTGCTCAACAACCGCCCCTGGGGTAAAGCCTGTAATATGTACAGAATCAATAATGTTAAATCGAAAGTTTTTTTCTTTCAGAAGCTCTTCAAACTGATCCTGAGTTAATCCAGTGCAATTAGGAACCGGTTGCGTTACTCCGTGTAAAGTATAAATATTAAGGGATATAAACGTACCTATAAGTAAAATAGCTAATATGCCAACGGCTATTCCCAAGTTTTTAAGAAATACTTTGCTGATAAGAAATTTAAGAAATGACATTTATACGTCTGTTAATCATTCAACATTAAAACATCTAAAACTAGATGCTGTATTTTATCGGTTATCCGATTTCCAAAAGTAATACAAAAAATGCAATCAAACGCTGTGCAAACCATAGGGCATAAAAAAAGTAAAGAACCCATTAAGGATTCTTTACTTTTAAATATCTTGAAGTATGCTTTAGCGATTAAGCTTTATGTCTTCTTTCGCTAGAAACAGTTAATTTCTTTCTTCCTTTAGCTCTTCTTGAAGCTAATACTTTGCGTCCATTGGCTGATGCCATTCTTTCGCGGAATCCGTGCTTGTTACGTCTCTTTCTGTTAGAGGGTTGAAATGTCCTTTTCATCGTTCTGTATTTTTATCTTGCGACTTATGCTTTTATCTTCGTTTTTCGGACTGCAAAAATAATCGATTTTTTTTTCTTCCAAAATAAATTTACAAATTTTATTTCAATCGATTAACTCTTTTCCCATTTTTACAACGAAAGATGGATGATTTTTTTTGTTTCGAAAAACTCTTCTTCAAAATAATTACTTAATGGTGTTATTGCAACTCGCTTTTTAAAATCGTTCAATTCCTGAACAAAATCACCGCCTTTTAAATATATAATACCATTAGTAATGGCATTTTTATTATTGCTTGATACTTTGTTTTTGCAAAGATTTACAAAAGCAGGGAAAGCAGTTACTGCTCTACTTATTATAAAATCGTATTGTTCGGGATGATTTTCAACTCTTATTTGTTGGGCTTTTACATTGCTCAGTCCTAATTCTTCGGCAACAGCCTGAACAACCTTTATTTTTTTTCCTATCGAATCAATTAACTGAAATTCGCATTGGGGAAACATAATTGCCAAAGGTATACCAGGAAAACCTCCGCCTGTACCAACGTCTAAAATACGTGTGTTATTGGTAAATTGAATAAAAAGTGCAATTGAAAGTGAGTGTAAAACATGTCTCTCATAAAAATGATCCATGTCTTTTCTTGAAATCACGTTGATTTTATTATTCCAATCACTGTATAACTTACCCAATAAGCTTAACTTCTCCCTTTTATCCTCTTCTAGCTTAGGGAAATATTTATCTATTAATTCCATTTTGTAATACTGGGATTATCCCAATTTAATATCTGAATTTTTTAATGTATTGAACAGTAACTCGCGAGCTCTGAATAACTGAGCTTTAACTGTGCCTAATGGTAAATCTAGTTCTACTGCAATTTCTTCGTACGAAAATTCTTTGAAATACCTTAGTTCGATTAAAATACGATAACGAGGTTTTAATTTTTTAACCACTGTACGCATTAAAATCTTTTTTTGTTCTTTAATCAGATTTTCTTCCGGATCAGGAGTTTCGTCTTTTAAGTGGATTGGTTGATCGTTTTCTTTATCATCCGTAATTCCACCATCAATCGAAATTAAATTATTTCTCTTTTTTCGAAGAAAGTCAATACAATTATTAGAAGCAATTTTAAATAACCAGGTACTAAATGCGTAGTTGGGCGAGTATTGATGAATATTTTTAAATGCTTTTCCAAAAGCTTCTATAGTAAGATCTTCTGCATCACTTTTGTTATTAACCATCTTTAATAACATGAAGTAAATTGCATCTCTATATCGTCCCATTAACTCAGCAAAAGCTTTCTGATCGCCGCTAACAGCGCTATCTACCAACTCTAAATCGTATTTCGCCTTGTCCGATAGATTAGGGTTTATTTCCATCTTTTTTTGTTTGAGCTAAAAATATTTTGAAGCCATACACTTCCAATTATCAATGGGATGATCCCATCAAATAGCAAACTTGATATAAACAATTTTTTCTCACTCAGTGCTTTGCCTGCTTTGGCAAGAACTATATATTGTATAATAATTCGTGATATTATCAAAGCTAAGCTAATTATTACAAAAATATGAAAAAAAAGTGAACAAATTCCTAGGATCCAAAATAATTGGCGACTTAAGGGTTCCAATGTCAGCCACCATTTTATTTTAAATTTATAATGTTTTGATGTGGTTAAATGGCGTGATTTCCGTGTTAACCATTCTACAAAGTTAGCTGGTGGCAGCGATATAGTTTGGCTGTTGGATGATGCAACTACAGCTGTATTTGTTTCAGTGGCGCATTGTTTAATAAATAAATCATCATCGCCAGAGGCTATGTTTAAATATTGCTTAAATACATTAGATTGTTGGAAAAGAGATTTTTTATAAGCCAGATTTCGTCCAACAGCCATAAAAGGTTTTTTACGCAAGGCAAAACCCATATATTGGACGGTGTTAAAGAAAGTCTCGTATCGAAGAAAAAGGTTGAATAGCGATTTCTTCTTTTCAAATTTTCCGTACCCAATCACAATTTCTTTCGAATCATTGAAACCTTTACTCATTTCTTGTAACCACTGATTCGATTCTGGATAACAATCAGCATCAGTAAATACCAAATGTTCATTTTTTGCAGCTTTTACTCCTAATGTCAAGGCTAGTTTTTTGCCTTGATAAAACTGCTTGTTATCTGGTATTGTTGTGTAATATAGGTTACTATGTGATCTTTTAAATTCTGCTAAAATCATATCCGAATCATCTGTAGATGCGTCGTTAACAACCACCACTTCGTAATCTGGATAATCTTGCTTTAAGATGATAGGTAAGTGTTTTTGTAAGTTGTATGCTTCATTTTTGGCACAAATAATAACTGATATGGGAGGTTTATTAGAACTTGCCGTTGCCGGTTTAACATAGGCAACTTTTAACATAAACCATAAATAATAAAATACCTGAATAGCCCAACTTAAGCCCAGGATGCTTATAAAAACTATCTCAAAATTAATTTTCACCGTCCGTCTGTATGTTTCTTCAAATTTGCAATAATTTTTTACAAAGTGCGATGATATGAATCTTTTTTTGGATTAAATATTGTAGTGATTGTAAAAAACACCTGTTTATCAAGAAAGTCTGTTG